>NZ_JAIUGS010000006.1:0-344615 GCF_020164735.1 Mesorhizobium sp. ESP-6-4 | reverse complement strand
GAGTCGAAAATGGTGGCTTCCGAGAACCGGAGCGGAGCGTACTTAAAGTACGTGAGCACCGGAAGCGCAGGAAGCCGGCATTTGCAGGCCGGCATCACCTGAATATCAATGCACCTTAATCGGCCGCCGGCAGCCGCCGCATGGTAAACTCGATCACATCGCCCGGGCGCTCGAACCAGCTTTCGATCTCGGTCCAATAGGCCTGTTTCGGAAAACGCTCGAACCACTCCTTGGCCTTCAGGCGCGCATCCGGGCGCGGCAGCACGAAGGTTTCGCGCAGGAAACCGTCGCGCGGCTGGTTTTCGCGCTCAGCCCGTGAGCGCTCCAGCCTCTTGCGTAAGCCATCCAGCGGCGGTCTTGCCGGGGTGCGCACGAAGGAACTCCCTTGCACCTTGGTCAGACAGGACTTGACCCTTCCTCTCAAGAGATTAGGGATCGCGCCCTGAAAAGACGAGTCATTTGTCAGGCAAGCGCGCCTGCGACTGGAGACCGAATTGGAAAGACCTGACCTTCCCGTGGGCCTGCCGGCCGACATCGAGCAGAAGAAGATGAAGGCACGTCTGTGGTTCGAGGCCTTGCGCGAGCGTATCTGCGCCACTTTCGAGCAGATCGAGCAGGAACTCACCGGCCCGCAAGCGTCATGGTCGCCCGGCCATTTCGAGAAGACCCCCTGGGAGCGCGACGAGGGCCGCGGCGGCGGCACCATGTCGATGATGCGCGGCCGCGTCTTCGAGAAGGTCGGCGTCCACACCTCGACCGTCCATGGCGAATTCTCGCCCGAGTTCAGGAAGCAGATTCCCGGCGCCGAGGAAGACCCGCGCTTCTGGGCGAGCGGCATCTCGCTGATAGCACATCCCTGGAACCCCAACGTGCCGGCCGTGCATATGAATACCCGCATGGTCGTCACCACGCGCCAGTGGTTCGGTGGCGGCGCCGATCTGACGCCGGTGCTCGACCGCCGCCGCACCCAGGACGATCCCGACTCGATCGCCTTCCATCGCGCCATGCAGTTCGCCTGCGAGAAGAACGCCGCCGTCGCCGACTATCCCAAATTCAAATCCTGGTGCGACGAGTATTTCTTCCTGCCGCACCGCAACGAGCCGCGCGGCATCGGCGGCATCTTCTTCGACTGGCTGCATTCTGACGAGGACAGGGGCGGCTGGGACGCCGATCTCAATTTCGTCCAGGATGTCGGACGTTCTTTTCTCGTCGTCTATGCCCATCTGGTGCGGGGCAACTTCAACCAGAACTGGACCGATGGCGAGCGCGAGGAACAGCTCATCCGGCGCGGCCGCTACGTCGAATTCAACTTGCTTCACGATCGCGGCACCATCTTCGGCCTGAAAACCGGCGGCAATGTCGCCTCGATCCTGTCCAGCCTGCCGCCCGAGGTAAAATGGCCGTAACGATCCGGTGAGCGCGGCGACGGCCGCATTGCTGTCCAATTCGCCGAATCTTGGCCGGCAATGTGGCAGGGACGATATCTTTTTCGTCTAATATCCTTTTGAAAAAATTGAGCTATTTAAGATCGCCGGGTCGGGAAGCGCCGGCGGTCGAAGCGGAGATCATCTCGTCTCCCTCCGGCCGTGAGCCGGCGCGACTTGACGACCCTGATCACGAGAGGTGCCTCGCCGAATCGGGCACCCGCATTCCAGGAGAGCACGCCATGCGCAAGCTTATCGTGACCGCAGCTACCGCCGCCCTTCTCGCCTCCGGCGGCGCCGCGTTCGCAGCGGTCAAGCACACCACCGGCACCGTCAAGAGCTTTGACGGAACGGCCATGAGCCTTGTTCTGGACGACGGATCCACTTTCAAGCTGTCCAAGGCCTTCAAGGATCCCGGCATCCAGGCCGGCGAGAAGGTTCGCGTCTCCTGGGACATGAGCGGCAAGAACAAGATTGCCGAGGCCGTCAAGATCATGAAGTGAAGGCCTGCCCGTCAAAGGCAGATCGAGTTCTCAGGCGGCAAGGAAGGCGGGGCAGCACTGCTCCGCCTTCCTTTTTGGAGAGAAAAGCAGTCTGCCGCGGGCTGCGATGCAACCGAAACCGGTCGCATGTGTTATGGTTTTCCAGCAGAACGAGGAAAGGAAAGTCCCATGAAGGAATTCCAATGCGGGTCGCTTGTCCCCGGCTGCGACTGGCATACGCGCGCCGAGGAAGAAGCCGAGGTGATGCGCCGTGCCGTCGAGCACATGCGCGAGACGCATGGCGAGACCGTCATCCGCGAGACGATGATCGAGGCGATACGCTCCCGCATCCAGAAGGTTCGCGACGCGGCCTGAGGGACTTCTCACCTTCGAACAGATCGACCGGCAGCGAAATCAGGACGGCTCAGGGCCTGAGCATGTTCCATCGCGAGTTGCGAACCAATTTGCCTGAGTCGATCCCGGAAGGTCCGGACCGGCCAGGCATTTCAAACAGATACTTATATTCGAGTCGTCTCATTTAAGTTTGCGGTAACGGAATTCGTGCCACCGTCGGGCAAATGATCCGGCTGCAGGGCTGGCCGAGAAACTCGCCGCCACCCAAGGCGCTGACCGGATCGGTGGGGCGAGGTGTTTCGCGCATGCGCGAACGATCCGGCAAGAGGAGCACATCGTGCGAGGCGGCGCTGCTGCTGTGCGCATGTCTCGGCGCGTCTCCCGCGACCGCCCAGGAAATGATGACCACCTCGCTGATCGGCATGCATCAGGGGTCGCCGCTGAGCGACCGTGCCCGAGGCCTCGGCGGTGGCGGCTATGAGCTGCAGAATGGAAGCTGGGTCTCATTCAACCAATGGTACCACACGAACTGGGTAGACATGCATGTCGACCTGCTCACCCAGGTTACCGAAAACACCGGCATCCTTTGGGGGTTCGGGACCGGCGAACAAGGCGACAAATACACCATCGGGCCCAGCCTGAAGCTCGGTTTCCTCACCCAGACGCATCCGAATCCGAACAGCACCCTGTCGCTGTCCGTAACGTCGATCATCGGCGGAAACCTCACCGAGAAACCTTGCCTGGCCGACTACGGGGATCTGGGCTCCTACGGTGTCAATTGCCGGCTCGCAGCCGGTGAGATGGCGCCGCAGGAAACCCTGAAATACCTGGTTAGCGCCAAGCCTGAGAGCATGCATCTGTGGCTGAATTATCGTCTCACTTTCTGATCGCCGGGAGCCGCGAATGAAAAGTCCATCTCGTCCCGAAACGCGCGATCGCCCGTCCTGGTTCTTGTTTGGCTGGAGTTGGAACATGTCTGCTGGTCACCTGAAATTCGGCCTCGTTGCCGCCCTTGCCATCCTTTCGGCGCCCATTGCCTCGGCGCAGGAGGGCCTCGGCGCGGACGAGACGGCGGCGCTCTGCCATGGCGGCGGCTCCATCTGCGTGAGCGCAAAGATACCGGTCGCGCGCACGACGCAAACGGTACAGAACTGGATGAGCCCCGACGTCGGCGCGGCATGGGCCGCCGGCTACAAGGGCAAGGGCGTCACCATCACCATGGTCGACGACTTCAGCAGCACCTCGCGCTTTTCCGGCAATTTCGGGATCGGCGTGCAGACCCAGCGACACGGCGAATGGACGCGCGAGGAAGCAAGCATGATTGCTCCCGCCGCGACCATCCGCTCCAAGGATTTCTCGACGGGCACGGCCGTTTCGCTGGCACGCGGCCTTAATGTGCTGAACCTGAGCTACGGCATGTACACAACCGCAGGCTACAGCGCGAACCAGATCTGGTGGGCTCCAGAGGAGTCCTCGATCATCTCCTACGCCACCAAAGGTTCGGCCATCGTCTCGAAGGCGGCCGGCAACGACGCGGTCGCTGTTGGCGGGGTCACTGGTGGCCAGCAGGACTATCTCGACCTTGCTTTGATCGGCAAACCGACCGCGATCTTCGTCGGCGCGCTGTCGACGAACGGAACCACAGCCAACAAGGCCCAGCTCGCCTGGTATTCCAATTATGCCGGCTCCGACCAGGCTGTGCAGAGCCACTTCCTGGTGGTCGGCGTCGAGGGTGACAAGACCGGGCTCTACGGAACGTCTTTTGCCGCGCCGATCATCTCCGGCTATGCTGCGATCATCGGCAGCAAGTTCACCAAGGCGACGCCCGTCCAGATCACCAACGACCTGCTCAATACGGCCCGCACCGACACGCTGGCCAATTACGACCCGTCCGTCTACGGCAAGGGCGAAGCAAGTCTCTCGCGCGCTCTCGCTCCTGTGGCCATACACTGACAGGCACCGGCCGTTCCGGCCCGTCAGCTCTCCAGCGCCTGCGCGGCGCGTTCCACCAGCGCGCCGCGTTCCAGGGTGAAGCCGGACTCGACCCATTCCTTCTCGAGGTTCTTCAGCGTGGCGCCGAGCTTCGGTCCTGGCGACGCGCCAAGCGCGGTCAGGTCGGCGCCTTTTATCGGAAACACCGGCTTTTCCCATTTCAGCGTGAAATTGAGCAGGCGTGAAAAGCCGCCGGCTTCCATCATCGCCTGATTGTCCTCGACTGCGCGCGTCCGCGCGGCGGCAAGCGCCAGCCGAATGCGGTCGATATAGCCGTTGCGATCGCCGTAATAGAGTTTCTTGGCCAGCTCGGTCTCCGTCGCCTTGGCATCCGGCGCGATGGTCAGTGCCCAATGCCGCAGGCGGCCGGCCTCGTCGTTCGACAATCGCAGCCGCTCGCCAAGCGTCTTCATGCGCACGGCATCGGGCGGGACGATTGCCTCCAGCCTCAGCACAGGATCGGCGGCCCAGCCGAGATCTTTTCCAGTTTTGACCAGGCCATGGACGGCGTCGATGCCCCACTTCTCGCTTTCCGGCAGCACGGCGGTGAGCACGCCTGCCTGGCGCATCCATAAGAGCGCGCGCGAGGGATCGGGAGCCGACAGCAGCTTCTTCAGCTCGGACCAGACGCGTTCGGCCGAAAGCCGGGCAAGTCCGTCCTTCAGCCTGGCACAGGCCTTCAGCCCTTCCGCGTCCGGCCGTCCGTCGCCATACCAGGCAAAGAAACGGAAAAAGCGCAGGATGCGCAGATAATCCTCGCGGATGCGCGCCTCCGCGTCGCCGATGAAACGCAGCCGTCGCGCCTCTATATCGGCGACACCGCCGACGAGATCGACGACCGTGCCGTCCGCTTCGGCGTAGAGCGCGTTGATGGTGAAGTCGCGCCGCTCGGCGTCCGCTTTCCAATCGCGCCCGAAGATCACCTTTGCCCGCCGGCCGTCGGTCTCGACATCGGCCCTGAGCGTCGTCACCTCATAAGGCTTGCCGCCGGCGATCACCGTGATCGTGCCATGCTCGATGCCTGTCGGCACCGTCTTGAAACCGGCCGCCTCGGCGCGCCGGACCGTTTCCTCGGGCACGGTGGTTGCGGCGATGTCGATGTCGGCGACCGGCTGGCCGATCAGCGCATTGCGCACCGCGCCGCCGGCGACACGCGCTTCCTCGCCGCCCTGCTTCAGCGCGGCAAGAAGCTTCTGCAGATGCTTGTCGGCCAGCCAATCGGCCCTGCCCGAGAGTGACGCCTCAGCGGTCAACCATAAAGCCTTTCATAGAGCGTGCGGATGATGCCGGCGGTGACGCCCCAGATACGCTGGCCGCCATAGGGCATCTCGTAGAAGAACCATTCAAGCTCGTTCCACATGCGGCTGTCGCGCGCGTGGTTGGCCGGATCCATCAGGAAACTCAGGGGCACCTCGAAAGCCGCGTCGACCTCATCGGCATTGAGCGTCAGCGAAAAACCCTGGCGCACGATGGCAAGCACCGGCACGATGCGGTAGCCGCTGCCGGCGACGTAATCGGGCATGCGGCCGATGATCTCGACGAAATCCCGTTCGAGACCGATCTCCTCGAAGGTCTCGCGCAAAGCGGTTGCCTCGGGGCTTGCATCGGTCGCATCGATGGTGCCGCCCGGAAAGGCCACCTGGCCGGAATGGCTGCGCAGCCTCTCGGCGCGCTTGGTGAGCAGCACCATGGCGCCCTCGGCGCGGTCGACCACGGGAATCAGCACCGCCGCGTCTCGCAGCGGCTTGATATTTTTGAGCCTGGGATGGCCGGGATTGAAGCGATGATCGCCGAATTCGTTGCCGGGAACGATCGCCGCTTGCGCCGCGACGCGCGCCCGAAAATCCGCGACCGAAAACGCCGCCGGCGTCACCTGGTCCATCACGCGCTCAGCCGCTTCAGTTTCTCGGCCGGCATGATTGGATAGACCTCTCCGCCCGAGCGAATGGCGAACATCGCCTTGCCGCCGATGTCGATCTCCTCGCCATGCTCGACCAACTCATACATCACCGGACGCGCCACCAGCGCTTCCAGTCGTCCGCGCACCAGCACATAGGGTTTCAGTCCGCCGGTTTCGTCCTCGTCGACGAAGCGCAGCGCATGGCCGGGGCCGGCGGCGACGACATCGCCGACATTCGTGCGGAAGGTGACAACCTGGTCGTTCCCGCTCCCGGACACGTTCATTTCGACGGCGATGAAGGGCGCGTCGACGACGCGGATCCCAACCCGCTCGACCGGCGTCACCAGATAGGTCTTGCCGTCGGCATCCTTGCGCAACACGCTGGAAAAGAGCTGCACCAGCGGCATGCGGCCGATCGGCGTGCCGAGATAGAACCAGGTCCCGTCGGCCTTGATCTCCATGTCGAGGTCGCCGCAGAACTCCGGATTCCAGCGCTCGACCGGCGCCGGCCCCTTGCCGGCCCGGGCCGCGCGGGAGATCAGCGCCTCAAGGCCGCGCGCCTCTGTGGCGCCGATCAGGCTCTGTTTGCTCAAGCTGTGCTCGCCAGCGCTCTGTTCGTCAGGCGTTTGTTCACGATGTTCGCTGCGTTCGGCCATGGTCACGAAATAGTCACTGTTGTCCCGATTGTCAGCCTTGTCCGCCCGAGTCTGTGATTTAAGTTCAATTACAGGCGCCAGGTGAGGCCGAATCGAGGCATTCTGCGGCATCGAGAGTGCAGGCCGGCATTTCCAACCACAAGGATCGAACGGCATGAGCGTGATGATCAAGGAAAGCCCGATCAGCGAAAAAGCGATGATCGAGGAAGCCGAAAAGGCGCTGGCCGATATCTCCAGGATCCGCGACGCGGTCGGCAGGGTGATCTTCGGCCAGGAGGCGGTCGTCGAGCGCACGCTGGTGGCTCTGCTGGCCGGCGGTCATGCGCTGCTGGTCGGCGTGCCGGGCCTCGCCAAGACCAAGCTGGTCGAGACACTAGGCATCGTGCTCGGCCTCGATTCGCGCCGCGTCCAGTTCACGCCCGACCTGATGCCGTCGGACATCCTCGGTTCCGAGGTGATGGAACAGGACGAGTTCGGCAAGCGCTCCTTCCGCTTCATTTCCGGGCCGATCTTCACGCAATTGCTGATGGCCGACGAGATCAACCGCGCTTCGCCGCGCACGCAATCGGCGCTGTTGCAGGCGATGCAGGAATATCATGTCACCATCGCCGGCGCCCGCCACGACCTGCCCTCGCCCTTCCATGTGCTGGCCACGCAGAACCCGCTGGAGCAGGAAGGCACCTATCCCCTCCCCGAAGCCCAGCTCGACCGTTTCCTGATGCAGGTCGATATCCTTTATCCGGAGATCGAGGCGGAACGCCGCATCCTGCTTGAAACGACCGGCGTCGACGAGGCCAAGGCCGACAATGTGCTGCAGCCGGCCAGGCTCAGGGAAATCCAGACGCTGATCCGCCGCATGCCGGTGCCGGAAAGCGTCGTCGAGGCGATCCTCAAGCTGGTGCGCTCGGCGCGGCCAGGCCAGGGCAATGCCGAGACCGACAAGCACGTCGCCTGGGGGCCGGGCCCCCGCGCCAGCCAGGCGCTGACCCTGTGCGCCCGCGCCCGCGCCCTATATGATGGCAGGTTGGCGCCTTCGGTCGACGACGTTCGCGCCTTGGCCGAACCGGTGCTGCAGCATCGCATGGCGCTGACTTTCGCCGCCCGCGCCGAAGGCACTTCCGTGCGTGACGTGGTGGCGAAGCTGGCAAAAGGCATCTGATGGGTCGAATAGGCGAGGTCCAGGCACCGGTTGCGACGCGCGACGCGCTCGCCCGTGGCCGGTTGCGGGCTTCATTGGTGCCGGACCTGCTGGTCGAGGCGCGCCGTATCGTCAACACGGTGATCGCCGGCTGGCATGGCCGCCGCAAGCGCGGCATCGGCGAGAATTTCTGGCAGTTCCGGCCCTATGTCGAAGGGGATTCCTCGCGGATCGACTGGCGCCGCTCGGCGAGAGACGACCATACCTATGTGCGCGACCGTGAATGGGAAGCCGCGCACACCGTCTGGCTCTGGGCCGACCCCTCGCCTTCCATGCTCTACAAATCCGCCGCGGCAAGCGTTTCCAAGCAATCGCGCGCGCTGGTGCTAGCGCTCGCCTTGGCCGAGCTCTTGTCGCGCAGCGGCGAGCGCATCGCCTGGCCGGGCCTGACGGATCCGTTCACCGCCCGCAACGGCGCCGAGCGGATCGCCGCCCAGCTCAGCCACGCCGCCGCGCTTCCGGCCAAGCCCGATCTGTCGGCCATCCGCCGTTTCTGCGACATCGTGCTGGTCAGCGATTTCCTCGATCCGGTTGAGGAAACCATGGCCTGGCTCGACGTGCTCGCCCGCCACGGCGTGCGCGCGCATCTGATCGAGGTGGCCGATCCGGCCGAGGAAACCTTCCCCTATGCCGGCCGCACCGAGTTCACCGATCCCGAGACCGGCGACAAGCTGACCGCCGGCCGCGCCGAGATGCTGGCCGAGGAATATCGCCTGCTTTACCGGGCCCGCCGCGACGAACTGGCTGCCTGGTGCAAGCGTCTCGGCTGGAGCTACACCGTCAACCACACCGACCGCCTCGCCTCCGAGGCGCTGGTGCGCGTCCACCTGGCGATGACCGCCGACGGCACCAATTTCGGAAGGGCGGTCGCATGAGCTGGCTGCCGCTTTCGTTCGGGGCGCCCATGGTGCTGTGGGGCCTTCTGGCCCTGCCGGTGATCTGGTGGCTGCTGCGGCTCACCCCGCCCAGGCCGCAAACGGAAGTTTTTCCGCCGCTGAGAATCCTCGCCCGGGTCCTGAGGCGCGAAGAAACCCCGCAGCAAAGCCCGTGGTGGCTGACGCTGCTTCGGTTGCTGATGGCGGCGCTCATCGTGATGGCGCTGGCCGAGCCGGTCTTCAACCCGCGCGAAAAACTGCCGGCGGAGGGCGCCGCCCTGGCGCTTGTCGTCGACAATGGCTGGGCGAGCGCCGCCGACTGGAACAAGCGCGTCGCCACCGCCGAGCGGCTGATCGCCGACGCCGGCTCGAACGGCGTGCCGATCGTCATCGCCTTCACCGCCGAGAAGCCCAATGCCGAGATCGGCCCTTTCGACGCTTCGGGCGCGCTCGATCACCTGCGCGCCGCCAAGCCGCGGCCGATTCCTACCGACAGGCCCGCCGTCTACGCCCGCGTCGCCGCCGCGTTGGAGCGCCTGCCGGGTGCCAGCGTCGCGGTGCTCGCCGATGGGCTTGCCGCCAAAGGCGACGAGGCCGCTTTCAAGACGCTGCTCGAAAAGAATGCGACACGGCTGGTCTGGGCCACGTCCGACCGGCCTTCCGTGACCGGCCTGATCGGCGCCGACAACCAGGTCGATGGTTTCGCTTTGAGCGCCATTCGCGCGCCGGGCAATCCGGCGCCGGCGCAGGTCACCGCTGGCGCCTTCGATGACAAGGGCCGCCGCATCGCCGATGCGACGCTGACCTTCGCGCCGGGCGAAGCCACCGCCACGGGGACGATGGCGGTTCCCTTCGAGCTGCGCAACGACTTCGCTTCGATCGCGCTCGACGGCGAGCACCAGGCCGGCGCCGTGCGCGTGCTGGACGAGAGCTCCAAACGCCGCCGCGTCGGCCTTCTGTCGCAGGCCGAAGCCGACCAGGCGCAGCCGCTTCTGTCGCCGCTCTATTACATCCGCCGCGCCCTGCAGCCCTTTGCCGACCTGGTCGAGCCGTCGAGCGCCGATCTCGCCGACGCCATTCCGCAGCTTCTCGACCAGAAGCCGGCGATGATCATCATGGCCGATGTCGGCACCATCCCGGCGCAGGTCAAGCAGCGGCTGGTCGACTGGGTCGACAAGGGCGGCACGCTGGTCCGTTTCGCCGGTCCCCGCCTTGCCGCGTCCGGCAATGACGACGACCTTTTGCCGGTCAGGTTGCGCAGCGGCGAGCGCGCGCTGGGCGGCGCGCTGTCGTGGACGACGCCGCAGGCGGTGACCGAATTCCCGAAGAGCGGCCCCTTCGCCGACCTCTCGCCGCCCTCCGAGGTGACGGTGAGCCGGCAGGTTCTGGCCGAGCCGACGCCCGACATCGTCGAGCGCACCTGGGCCACGCTCGCCGACGGCACGCCGCTGGTGACGGGCATGAAGAAGGACAAGGGCACGCTGGTGCTCTTCCATGTCACGCCTGAGGCGACCTGGTCGAACCTGCCGATCTCCGGCAGCTTCGTCGAAATGCTGCGGCGTGTCGTGCAATTGTCGCGCAACCAGGGCGCCGCGATCGCCAATGCCGAAGCCGCCGCCGCGTCGCTCGCGCCCTACCGCATGATCAGCGCCGACGGCATGCTGACGCCGCCCTCGCCGGATGCCCGACCGCTGGTGCCCGGCGCCGGTCCGCTGCCGGTGACGCTGGAGAATCCGCCCGGCCTTTACGGCTCCGAGACGGGCGTCTTCGCACATAATCTGCTCGATGCGTCGAGCACGCTTACGCCGCTGGTCCGTCCGCAGGTTTCGCTGCCGGTGACAGCCATCCCCTACGCCTTCGATGAATCGGAGAACCTGAAGGGGCCGCTGGTCGCCATCGCGCTGCTGTTGATGGTGCTCGACACTTTGGCCGTGTTCTGGATGGGCGGACTGCTGGCGCGCCGGCCGCGCCGCGCAGGCACGGCGGCGACCGCCGCGGCCGTTCTGGTCGTGCTGGGCGGCCTCTTCGGCCATGCCGATCTTGCCCGCGCCGATGATTCCAAGCCCGGCGACACCCAGGCGATCGAGGATATTTCGAAAACCCGCATCGCCTATGTCATCACCGGCGAGCCGGGCGTCGATTCGATCAGCCGCGCCGGCCTCGAAGGCCTCACCCGTTTCCTCATCGAAAAGACCGCGCTTGAGCCCGGGCCGCCGGCGGGCGTCGACATCGCCAAGGACGAGCTGTCATTCTTCCCGCTGATCTATTGGCCGATCGATGCGACGGCGCCTATGCCCAGCCAGGCGGCGATCGCCCGCATCGACGCCTATATGCAGCAGGGCGGCACGGTTCTGTTCGATACGCGCGACCAGTTTTCGAACGGCATCGGCGCCGGCTCGGCAAGCCCGGCGACCGAGCGGCTGCGCGACATCCTCGGCAATCTCAACGTGCCGCCGCTGGAGCCGGTGCCGTCGGACCACGTGCTGACCAAATCCTTCTTCATCCTTCCGGAGTTCCCCGGCCGCTTCAACGGCAGCCCGCTCTGGGTCGAGGCCTCGCTGGACGCCAGCAACACCGAGAACCGCCCCGTGCGCACCGGCGACGGCGTCTCGCCGATCATGATCACCGCCAATGATTTCGCCGGGGCCTGGGCCATCGACGAGAACGGCGATCCGATGCTGCCGACCGTGCCGCCGGACCCGATGCAGCGCATCTACGCGCTGCGCGCCGGCGTCAACATCATGATGTACATGCTGACCGGCAACTACAAATCCGATCAGGTGCATGTGCCGGTGCTGCTCGAACGGCTGGGGCAGTAGATCATGAACTGGTCGGTCTCATTCGAACCGCTTCTCTCCTGGCCTCTCTTCGGCCTGCTCTTCGTGCCGCTGCTTTTGCTGGCGCTGGTCGGCCTGTGGTTCCGCCAGCGCGGCTCGGCATTGCGCTTCATCGCGCTGCTCGCACTCGCCGCTTCATTGCTCAATCCCGTTTTCCTCGCCGAGGAGCGCGAGGCGCTGAAGAGCGTCGTCGCCCTCGTCGTCGACCGCAGCCAGAGCCAGGACATCGGCGACCGCACCAAGCAGACCGACGAGGCGCTGGCCGGCCTGCAGCAGCGTCTTGCCCGCTTCAAGCAGTTCGATGTCCGTGTCGTCGAGGCCGGCAAGTCCGAAGCCGCCGACGAGCGCACCGAAACCAGGCTGTTCAACGCGCTGGAAGGCGTCTTCCGCGACGTGCCGCCGTCGCGCATCGGCGGTGCCGTCATGATCACCGACGGCGAGGTGCATGATGCGCCTGCCGGCGCGCCGGAGTTCAACGCGCCGCTGCATGCGCTGATCACCGGCAACGAGCATGAGAAGGACCGCCGCATCCGCTTCGAGAACGCGCCGCGCTTCGGTCTCGTCGGCAAGCCGCTCGACATGACCTACCGCGTCATCTCGACGGAAGGCGACGGCGCTCCGGTGGACGTGCGCGTCTCGGTCAATGGCGAGCAGGTCTCGGTCGAGCACGCGACCGTCGGTCAGCCGATGAAGCTCTCGGTCACGATACCCAATGCCGGCCGCAACATCGTCCAGCTCGGCATCGACCGGGAGCCCGGCGAGCTGACCGACGCCAACAACCGGGCGATTGCCCTGGTCGACGGCATCCGCGAGAACCTGCGCGTGCTCCTGGTTTCCGGCGAACCGCATGCCGGCGAGCGCACCTGGCGCAACCTTTTGAAGTCGGACGCGTCGGTCGATCTCGTCCACTTCACGATCCTGCGTCCGCCGGAAAAACAGGACGGAACGCCGATCAATGAGCTGTCGCTGATCGCTTTCCCGACGCGCGAGCTGTTCGTCGAGAAGATCAAGGATTTCGATCTGATCATCTTCGACCGCTACCAGCACCGCGACGTGCTGCCGATCCTCTATTACGACTACATCTCCGAGTATGTCGAAAAGGGCGGCGCGCTGCTGATTGCCGCCGGCCCCGAATATGCCGGCGAGAACTCCATTGCCCGCACGCCGCTCAATGCTGCGCTGCCGGCCATGCCGACCGGCGAGGTGGTGGACAAGGCCTTCTACCCACGCCTGACCGATCTCGGCCAGCGCCATCCGGTGACGCGCGGGCTCGACGGCTCGGCAAGCGAGCCGCCGCATTGGAGCCGCTGGTTCCGCACCATCGGCGTCAAGAACCCGGAAGGCGAAGTGGTGATGAAAGGCGCCGACGATCGGCCCCTGCTCCTGCTCGCTCGCAAGGGCGAGGGCCGTGTCGGCATGCTCCTGTCCGATCAGGGCTGGCTGTGGGCGCGCGGCTTCGAGGGCGGCGGGCCGCATGTCCAGCTTTATCGCCGCATCGCCCACTGGCTGATGAAGGAGCCGGAACTGGAAGAAGAACGGCTAACCGCCGACGGCCGCGGCATGATGCTCGAAATCCGCCGCCAGACGATGAGCGACGATCCCGGTCCCGCCCAGGTCATCACGCCGTCCGGCAAGGCGGTGGCGGTGAAGCTCGAGAAAGCCGAGCCCGGCATTTTCACCGGCAGCCTGCAGACCGGCGAGATCGGCCTTTACCAGATCGGCAATGGCGACCTTACTGCGCTTGCCCATGTCGGCCCGATCAACGCGCCGGAATTTTCCGACGTGATCTCAACCGAGGATCGGCTGAAGGCGCCCGCCGAGGCGACCGGCGGCAGCGTGCGGCGGCTGGCTCCGTCGTCGACGCTCGGCAATCTCGCCGGCGGCTTGACACTGCCGTCGATCGTTCCCGTCCGCTCTTCAGCGGCCGCGTCGGGCGACGACTGGATCGGCCTGCGCACCACCGACGACAGCACGCTCAAGGCCGTGTCGCGCGTGCCGCTGTTCGGCGGCTTCCTCGGCCTCGGCCTGCTGCTGCTCGCCATCGGCTCGATGTGGTATCGCGAAGGGCGGTGACGCCACCTTCTTCCTTCTCCCCTTGTGGGAGAAGGTGGATCGGCGCGCAGCGCCGAGACGGATGAGGGGGTGTTCCAGCGGAGTGAGGCGTCGGCGTTCCCTGGAGCACCCCTCATCCGGCCGCTCGCGGCCACCTTCTCCCACAAGGGGAGAAGGGAAAGCGCCTGCCCCTACTCTTCCGGTTCTGTGGTGAACAGCAGCGGATAGCCCTTGGCCTTGCCGGCGTCGGTCGCCCGCGTCGCCTTGGTCTCGGCGATATCGCGCGTAAACACCGCGACGACGCACACGCCGCGCGTATGCGCGGTGATCATGACGCGATGCGCCTGATCGTCACTGAGCTTGAATTCGCCCTTGAGCACCGTCACCACGAACTCGCGCGGCGTGAAATCGTCATTGACGAGGATGACCTTGTAGAGCTTCGGCCGCTCGGTTTTCGGCTGCGTCTTAGTGCGGGGTTTGAGGACGGTTTCGGGCATCGGATCCACCAGCGAGAACTGGGCTCTCTCGCTCTCATTCTGTCACGCAGCAAATATACGTCCAATTCCACGCGCGGGTAATGCCGGCTTGGACCATCAGCCCTATGTGGGGAATCACTGCCGAAGGTCAACGGCCCTGGCGGCGCAACGCGGTGCCCGATCTGCCGGAACCTGCACCGCCATCCATGTCGGAGCCGCGTTCGACGAAGGCGAAGAACATCCAGCCGACAAAGCCGATCACGGTCGCACCGGTCAGCAGGATCAGGACCCAGGACTGCGCCGGCGTGATGTAGTCGAAGCTTGAAGAGATCAGCGGAGCGAACAGCTCGGGCTCGGTCCTGCCGCTGGCGGGATCCGGCACGGGGCTTGCGGTAAAGATGATCAACGATCGTGCCGCCGCGGTGGCGATCAGGCCGCCGAGGGTCAGCGAACGCATCAGGGACGAAAACCGCTTCTTCATGCGGACTGTCCTACAGCACCGGCATTGCGATCGGGTTAAGGATAGGACTTGAGCGCGGTGGAAACCTGCTGGTTTCGGGCTCCCTGCCGCAAGCAAGCCGCCCCTGCCGAAATCGACCGGAGCGGCTTCGTCTAGTGGCGCAGAGCGCTGGATCAGGGCTTCTTGGCAGCCGGCTTCGCAGCAACGGGCTTCGCAGCCGACGCTTTCTTCTTGACCGGGCACTTGTGCGTCTTGGTCACTTTGCAGGCCTTCTTGGCAGCGACCTTCTTCATCGGCTTCGCAGCCGTGCTATCCGCCGGAGCAGCCGTGGTGGTCGCGGTCGAAGCAGCCGGGGCAGCCGTCGTCGTGGCGGCGGCGTTGCCGAGCGCCGGCATCGCGAAGGCGAGAGCAACACCGAGGCCGAGGGCGGAGAGGATGGACTTCTTCATGGCTTCATTTCCTTTTTCTTGCGGGTCTGGGTGGGTGTCACTGAACGGGATCGATCGGTGCCACTCCAAGCAGCTTCAAAGCATTTGCGAGCATCCGGATTCCCTGTGCCTGCTTCTTGTTGGCGCAGAACCGGTTTCCCCTTCTTTGCAGTGCTTTCGCCGCGGTGACCTGCGTTGCCGCGGCATGGGTTTCGAGAGCTTCGTCAAGCTGACGGCTCAGATTGGTGCAGCGCTCGGTCCGGGTGAGCGGAGCGACGACCTTTGCGGTGGAGGCGCCGTCCGCGGCTGTGATGAGCGATATGCTGAGCAAAGCACCCATCACGCTGATCCAGAACCTCTGCATTGGTCTTGTCCGTTACTCCGGAAACTCGCGTCGCAGCCGATGACCTGACCGCCACGGCACCGGTTATGCCCTTGAAATTTTTCACCAGTTTTTCCCAACTGTAGAATTTTGTTTCTGGATTGTTTCTGGGCACTCAGCCGGCGCGGCGATCGCGGCCACTGGCCAAGATGTGGCCCGAATTCTATCGTGTGGGTTGTCTCGAACGGATATCCAGCAAGAGCCGGCAAAGAGAATCATAGGTTTCGAGTGAAATCCGATGCGCACATACTGATCGTCGACGACGACAAGGGCATACGCGACCTGCTGCAGGAGTTCTTCCACAAGCGCGGGCTGCACACGACGGTTGCCGGCGACGGCACCGAGATGGAAGCGGTCCTGCGCCGCACGCCGGTCGACCTGATCGTTCTCGATGTGATGCTGCCCGGCAAAAGCGGACTTGAGCTTTGCCGCGAGATCCGCGCCAACTACACCACGCCGATCATCATGCTGACCGCGGTCACCGAAACGACCGACCGCGTTGTGGGCCTCGAAATGGGCGCCGACGACTACGTGCCCAAGCCCTTCGATCCGCGCGAGCTGTTGGCCCGCATCCGCGCCGTGCTGAGACGCAACGGCAGCGCCGAGCCGCGTCGGCCCGCCGCCAGGCAGGTCTACCGCTTTGCCGGCTGGACCATGGATTGCGCGCGCCGCCGCCTGACCGCGCCCGACGACGTCCGGGTTGAGCTGACGATGGCGGAATTCAACCTGCTGCAGACCTTCGTCAAGAGCGCGCAGCGCGTGCTTACCCGTGAGCAGCTGATCGAGCTGTCCGGCGGCGACACCGGCTACAGCTTCGACCGCAGCGTCGACATTCTGGTGAGCCGGCTGCGCCGCAAGATGGAAGACGATCCGAAAACGCCGAAACTGATCCTGACCGTGCGCAGCGGCGGCTATCAGTTCCTGCCCGAGACGACGGCCGAATGAGACGCTTCCTGCCGCAGACCCTGCCAGTCTGGGTGCTGCTCATCGTCATTGCCGGTCTCATGCTGAGCCAGGTGACGACGCTTTACATCGTCGCGCGCGATCGGGCCGCCGCCAACGGCGTCGTCGATCTCTACCGGTTGAACGACCGCGCCTATTCGCTGGTGCAGCTGATGCATGACGCCACGCCCGAAGAGCGCAAGGCGACCGCCTCCGGCCTGTTCAACTCGACCTATGCACTGACGGTTTCGGACACGCCCGCCGTCACCTCTTCGATCGCCGGCGACGACCAGCTTGCCGAGTTGGAGGATATCCTGGTCGGACGCTTGTCGAAGTTCGGCATCACCGATGCGCGCGTGCGGCGCGATCCGGCCACCCAGGAGGCCGATGTCCCAGACGGGCAGGCGGTGAACAAGGATGTCGGCCAGGTCGAGCGCGACCTGCTGGTCTTGGCCGCGGATTTCGCGCAAAGCGACAAGCTGACCGCCTCGCTGCGCTTTTCCGACGGGCAGTGGCTGAATTTCACCGAACCGATCACGCCGGCGGGACCGATTCTGAGCCTCGACAGCCTGCCGCTTTACTCACTGATCGCCGGCTTGATCATCATCATGTCGATCTGGTCGCTGCGCCGGCTGACCGCGCCCTACCGGATGATGGAAACGGCGGTGACGCGCATTGGCAACGATCTGAAAAGCCCGCCGATCGCCGAAAGCGGCAGCCGCGAGATCCGCGCGGCCGCAAAGGCGATAAATGCCATGCAGATGCGGCTGCGCGATTATGTCGAGGACCGCGAGCATCTCGCGGCAGCACTGGCGCATGATCTGCGCACGCCGCTGACCCGGATGCGCCTGCGCCTCGAACTGTTGCGCAGGTCGCCCGCGCGCGAGGCGCTGGCGCACGACCTCGCCGACATCGAAAGCATCGCCAGCTCGGTCATCGACTTCGCCAAATTCGAGGTGACAGAGGAAAAGGCCGAGCGGATCGATTTCTGGTCGCTGGTGGAATCGGTGGCGGACTCCTTCGACGGCGCGTCCTTCGACGAAGGCGTGGTCCCGTCGCGCGGCCTGATCTGCGTCGCGCGGCCGGTGGCGCTGCGGCGCTGCGTCACCAATCTTATCCAGAACGCGGTGACCTACGGCAAGAAGGCGCATCTCGGCGTGCGGCGATCGGGCGACATGATCACGCTTTCGATCCGCGACGAGGGCCCCGGCATCCCGCAAGCGAAGCTGGACGCGGTGTTCGGCTCCTTCGTGCGGCTGGAGGAATCGCGCAACCGCACCACTGGCGGTCTAGGCCTCGGCCTCACTATCGCCCGCAACATCGCGCGCGGCGCCGGCGGCGAGGTCGATCTCTCCAACTACCCCGGTGGCGGGCTGTTGACGGAGCTGCGGCTGCCGCTGGCAGCTTGAGTCAGGAGTGGGCTCTGTCCGCCACCGGCGCCACTGGATCAGCCGAACCATCCTTGTGATAGTGCGGCCCGCCTGGTCACGAGGGAAATCCACCCATGTTCTACGCCGTCCTTGCCTATCATGTCGAAGACACCGTGCAGTCCTGGTCGCCCGATGAGGATGCGGCGCTGATGAAAGACCTGCTCGAGGTCAACGACAGGCTGACGCGCGAGGGCAAGCTCGGGCCCGCGGCCAGGCTCGGCGCGACGGCCAAGGCCGTGACGCTGCGCGGTCCGGGCGACGGCTTGGTGATCGACGGTCCCTTCGCCGAGACCAAGGAGCAGTTGCTCGGCCTCTATGTCCTCGACTGCGCGACCCAGGACGAGGCGATTGCCGCGGCGCGCGATCTCAAGCGCGTCAACCCCACCGCCGTCTACGAGATCCGACCGATCATGCTCTATCTTCCGGGCGCCACGCTGACGGTAAGCTGAGATAGCTTCCCGAGCGTGCCTCAGACCGGTATCGCGGCCTCGATTTCCCGTCCCAGCCGGAGCATCTCCGTCACCAGCAGGTCGAGATCGCTGCGGCGGGTGCGGTGATTGGCGATCGCCACCCTCAGGCAGTGCCGGCCCTGCACCGTGGTATCGGACAAGGCCGCGGTGCCCTCCTCCTGGAGTCTCAGCATGATCTCGGTGTTGAACGCCTTGAGCCGTTCCTCGGATGCCCCATCCAGGCGATGGCGGAAGCAGACGATGTTGATGGTGGTTGGCGCCATCAGTTCGAGCGCCGGCTCCGCCTCGATCAGACGGGTGAGGTGGCGGGCCTGGGCGATGTTCTGGTCGATCAGGCGGCCGAACTTCTCGACGCCATGCTCCTTCAGCGCCATCCAGATCTTGAGCGCACGGAAGCCGCGCGACGTTTGAAGCCCATAATCGTGCAGCCACTCTCCGGAGGCCAGGCCCCGCGGCGTCGATTCCAGATATTCCGGCGTCACGGCAAACGTATTGCGGTGCTGGGATGCGTCCCGCACCAGGGCGCAGCCGGCTTCGAACGGCGCGTGCAGCCATTTATGCGGATCGAGCGCGATCGAATCCGCCTGTTCGATGCCCGCGACGAGCGATCGGTTCTCAGGTGCGATCGCGATGAGCGCGCCGATGCAGCCGTCGACATGGAACCAGAGGTCCTCTTCGGCCGCCACGCTCGCCAGCGCCTGCAGGTCGTCGACCGCGCCGGTGTTGACGGTGCCGGCGGTGCCGATCACGCAGGCCGGCCTGAAGCCCGTCTCGCGGTCCTCCGCGATTGCCGCCTTGAGCGCGGCGATATCGATGCGCAAGCCGGCATCGGTCTGGATGCGCCGCAGCGCCTGATTGCCGAGGCCGAGCGCCTCCACAGCCTTGCGATGACAGGAATGGACCTGGTCCGAGGCGTAGTAGCGCAACGGCTTCGGCATGGCGCCGACACCCCGCTCGCGCACGTCGACGCCTGCCTTGACGTTGCGCGCCACGGTCAGTCCGATAATGTTGGCCATCGAGCCGCCGCTGACCAGGGTGCCGCTGGCCGAGACTGGGAAACCGACCATCTCCTTCATCCAGTTGACGACCTGGCTGTCCATCAGTGCGGCGGCATGGTTGCCGCCGCCGAGATTGGAGCCCTGGATCGCCGCCAGGAAATCGCCGAGCGCGCCGGTGAAGTTGCTGGATCCCATATACCAGGACCAGAAACGCGGATGGATGTTGCCCATCGGATAAGGCATAAGGTTACGGGCGACGTCGTCGTATACGTCGGCCGCGGGCGCCGGAGATCGCGGCAACGGCGCCGAGAAGAATGAGCGCACTTCAGCCGGCATCTCGCGCCAGACCGGCCGGTCGCGGACATCCTCGAGATAGGCGATGGCATCGTCGAGGATTCGGTGCGAGAGCGCTCCCACATCGGCCCAATCCGGCGGATCGAGCGTTTCCTCCGCGTTGGTCGCTTCCGGAAATATATCCATCTCGCCTCTCCCGCCGGCGTGGGTCGACCCGCGCATAAAAGAACGACGCCGCCATGCGGGGCGGCGTCGCGTTTCTGTTCTCAGCCTTCGAACTGGCAGCTCGGCGTCGAGCGCGACAGCGCCGTCTCCTCGGCGTCCATCTCGGCCTCGATGCCGTCGAAAAGCGGCGTCGACATGTAGCGCTCCCCCGTGTCGGGCAGCATGCACAGGATCACCGAGCCGGCGGGGGCCTTGCCCGCGATCTGCCGCGCCACGGCGAAAGTGGCGCCGCCGGAGATGCCGGTGAAGATGCCCTCCTGCCGCGCCAGCGCCTTCGTCCATTTGATGCCTTCGGGACCGGGGATCGGCACCACCTCGTCATAATAGCGTTGGTCGATCGCCTCCTGCAGCACGTTGGGGATGAAGTCCGGCGTCCAGCCCTGGATCGGATGCGGTTCGAAGGCCGGATGGCTGGCTGACGGCGCGCCGCCGGCGCCGCGCTCCTGGGCCTTGCCGCTGCCGATCAGCTGCGCGTTCGCCGGCTCGGCGAGCACGATCTTCACCTCCGGCCGCTCGCGGCGCAGCACGCGGCCGACGCCGGCCACCGTGCCGCCCGTGCCGTAGCCGGTGACGAGCACGTCCAGCCTCGAGCCGGCGAAGTCATTGATGATCTCGCGCGCCGTCGTCGCCTCATGAATGGCGGCATTGGCCTCGGTCTCAAACTGGCGCGCCAGGAACCAGCCATTGGCCTCGGCAAGCTCGACCGCCTTCTTGTACATACCGAAACCTTTTTGGGCGCGCGGCGTCAGCACCACCTTGGCGCCAAGCATGCGCATTAGCTTGCGGCGCTCGATCGAGAAGCTGTCGGCCATCGTCACCACCAATGGGTAACCTTTCTGCGCGCAGACCATGGCAAGGCCGATGCCGGTGTTGCCGCTCGTCGCTTCGACCACGGTCTGGCCAGGCTTGAGCTTACCGCTGCGCTCGCCTTCCTCGATGATGTTGAGCGCCAGCCGGTCCTTCACCGAGGCCGCCGGGTTGAAGAACTCGGCCTTCACATAGATCGTGGCATGCGCCGGGCCGAGATTGTTGATGCGGATGACCGGCGTGTCGCCGACCGTGTCGAGAATGCTGTCGAACAGACGGCCGCGCCCGGCCGTGGTCCTGATTTTCAACTGATGCAACATGGCCTTTCTCCTCACGTGCCGGTTACAAACCGGCGGCTTGGGCGGCGCGGTTTCGACACCTTGCCGCGTTAGTTGCGTGTGACTTGCCGGCAAATTCGGCAAAGGCCGCATCCGGCTCGAAAATTCGCCGCAGGATGCACCCTGTCGTGTTTGGTGATAGAACATGGACCAACTGTTCGGCGTGGGAGCGAGCGTGGAAACGGACGTGGAATCCGTTCGGTCGACTCTGAAAAGCATGCCAGCCAGCCTTTCGATCAGGCTGCTCGGCCCGTTCGCGATCATGCGCGACGATGTTCCTGTGGCCTTGCCTTCGTCACGCAAGCTGCGCGCCCTGCTGGCCTATCTAGCGCTGGCGCCCCACCCAGTCAGCCGCAGCCGTCTTTGCGAACTTCTCTGGGACGTGCCCAACGATCCGCGCGGCGAGTTGCGCTGGTGCCTGAGCAAGCTGCGTGCCGCGCTTGACGAACCGGGCTTGCGCCGAATCGAGACGGAAGGCGACACCGTGGCGCTTCGCCTCGGCGATGTGAGCGTCGATGCCGTCGAGGCCGCTGCCGCCGTGGCGGAAGGCATTGAGACGCTTGGCCTCGACCGCCTGCGGACGCTTGCGCAACTGTTCGCCGGCGACTTCCTTGATGGCCTGGAACTCGATCGCAGCCCGCATTTCGGCAGCTGGCTGACGGCGCAGCGCCGCCGTTTCAGCGCATGCCATGTCGCGGTCCTGGAGCACATTATCGGCCTTGTCCCGCAGGGAGCCGATGAGGCCGGCCCCTATATCGACAAATGGCTGGAACTAGCGCCCTTCGACGGCCGCGCACATGTGGCGCTGCTGGAAAATCTGGCACGGCGCGGACAGATCGGCGCCGGCGAGGAGCATCTTGCCACCGCGGCGGAGCTGTTCCATTCGGAAGAGCTGGATTTCACGCCATTGCGCGAGGCGTGGCAGGAGATAAGAGCCCGGAACGCCGGCGCAACGGCATGCGCCCGATCCGGGCCGGCTTTCCCGCTCCCGGACTTGCCGGTCACCGCGATCGAATCCGAGCCCGTTGCGACGCGCCGGGCTTCGCTCGCGGTGATGCCGTTTGCGGAGAGCGCCGGCACTGGCGGCTTCCGCGGCGGGCTTGCCGACGGCCTCACGCATGACATCATCACACGACTTGCCAAGCTGCGCGATTTCTTCGTTATCGCCCGCGGCTCTGTCTTCGCGCTCGCCGAGAAGAACATCGCGCCGGAAGACGCCGGGCGCAGGCTGAATGTCGACTATGTCGCGACGGGCTCGGTGCGGGCTCTGCCGGGCAGGTTCATCGTCTCGGTCGAGCTTGTCGAGGTCCGCACGGCAAGGATCGTTTGGGCGGAAACCTTCGAGCATAAACCCGACGACATCTTCATCGTCATCGAGGATATCGGCAACAGCATCGTCTCATCGATCGCCGCCGAGATCGCGACGGTGGAGCGCAACCGCGCATTACTGAAAGCGCCAAACTCGCTCAATGCCTGGGAGGCCTATCATCGCGGCCTCTGGCACATGTATCGCTTCACCCGCCAGGAAAACGAGCTGGCGCAGCATTTCTTCGGCGAGGCGCTGAAGCTCGATCCCACTTTCGCGCGCGCCTATGCCGGCATGTCCTTCACCCACTGGCAGAACGCTTTCCAGCGCTGGGGCGACCGCGACCGCGAGGCCGCGCTTGCCTTCGAGAGCGCCGGCCAGAGCCTGCTGGTCGACGACCGTAACCCAGCCGCCCATTGGGCGATGGGCCGCGCGCTATGGCTGCGCGGCGAGCAGGATGGATCGCTGCTGGAGCTCGCGAGCGCCGTCGACCTCAGCCCCAATTTCGCGCTCGGCCACTACGCGCTGTCCTTCGTCCATTCGCAGTCGGGCGACCCGCAATCGGCGATCGGTTCGTCCGACCATTCCCGCCATCTAAGCCCCTTCGATCCGCTGCTGTTCGGCATGATGGGCGCGCGCGCCATGGCTCATGCGAGGCTGGGCGAATTCGAAGCGGCGGCCGAATGGGCGCTGAAGGCCGCGGCACGCCCTAACGCGCATCTCATCATCCTGGCGATCGCCGCTCATTGCCTGGCGCTGGCCGGCCGGCAGGAGGAGGCGCGAACCTTTGCCGCCGCGATCCGCAACACCTTGCCGAACTATCGCGCCGACGATTTCATCGCGACATTCCGTTTCGACCGGGATGGAGAAGCCCTGTTCCGGAACGGCGCCAAGCTCATCGGGCTGAACTGAACCTGGCCGGCGCGCCTAAAGCAATTCCAGGAAAAGTGTGAGCGGCTTTCCGTCCGGAATTGCGTAAAAAACAAAGAGATAGGGCGTTTCGCCGTTTCCGTGAAACGGTGAAACGCACTAGTGCATGTCGCCCAGAAGTGCGACGCGCTTTAATGCATCAGCGGGCCGCTGGCTTTCCGCCAGGCGTCGATGCCGCCCTGGATATGGCGGGCACTGGTAATCCCGACATCCTGCGCCGCTTGCACCGCCATCGCCGAGCGCTCGCCGAAGGCGCAGTAGAACAGGATCTGTTTGCTGGTCGATTTCGCCAGCTCGTGCAACATGCCGCCGGCGGCGATGTTTTCCTGCAGCCTCGCATAGGGCAGATGGATCGCGCCGGGGATGACCCCGTGTCGCTCGCGCTCGGTTTGCTCGCGCAGGTCGATCAGCGCCACGTCGGCCCGCCCGACCAGCGCCAGCGCCTGCTCCGCGCTGACCGCCCAGCCGCGGCTGGCGATGTCGTCCTGATGCAGCCCGACCCGCATGTTGGCGGGCACGGCCACATCCATCATTTTCGGGTTGGACAGATTGAGATTGTTCATGATGTTGACATACTCGTCGACCGACTTAACCTGCAGGCGCGGATTGAAGGCCTTTTCCTCGCCGATCGTCGACACGGTCTCGCCCTTATAGTCATGCGCCGGGAAGATCAGCGTCTCGTCGGGCAGCTTGAGCAGGCGGCCGAAGATCGATTCATATTGCTGGCGCGGATCGCCGTTCTGGAAGTCGGTGCGGCCGGTGCCGCGGATGAGCAGCGTGTCGCCGGTGAAGACCCGGTCGGGCAAGATGAAGCTGTAGGAATCGTCGGTGTGGCCCGGCGTGTAGATGACGTCGAGCGCCAGGCCTTCGATGCCGAGCTTGTCGCCGTCGGCAAGCCGCATCGACACCACGTCGGCCTTGGTCTGCTCGCCCATCACGGTCACGCAATGCGTCTTGTCGCGCAGCGCGCCGAGTCCGGTGATGTGGTCGGCATGAAGATGCGTGTCCACAGCCTTGACCAGCCTGAGGTCGAGCTCATTAACGAGCTGCAGGTAGCGCTCGACCTTCTCCAGCACCGGATCGATGATCAGCGCCTCGCCGCCGCGCCGGCTGGCAAGCAGATAGGAATAGGTGCCCGAAACGGAATCGAAGAGCTGACGGAAGATCATTCGCGCCTCTTTCGCCTGACGCCGGTTGTTCGGCTGCCGACCAGTCTAGAACAAGCGCGAGGTGCCCGCCAGCGGCACAACTCGCGCCCGTCAAAAAGGCTGAAGGCCCTACCGCCTCAGCACGGCACTCAGCACGTCCCTGATGCCAATCGAGCCGACGAAGCGCGAGCCTTCATCGAACAGCGCCACCGGAGCCGTCTGCGACCGGTGCATGGCGAGCATCACCGTTTTCAGCGGCGTGCCGGGATTGGCCCAGAACACCTGGGCGCCCTCCTCCGGCTGGCGCTCGACATCGGCGCAGGACACCCACACCGCCGGCTTGCCGTCGCGCTCGGCCGCCGCCACAAGGCCGTGGTCGTCGATCTTGAAGCGTGTCGTCTTGCGTCGGTCGAGCCACACCCAGCCGTTATCGCCGTGCTCCAGGTCGCGACGGTCCCGCATCACGTTCCACGCCGTCAGCACCGACAGCGGATTCACATTGGCGATGAAGTCGCGGACATAGTCGTTGGCGGGCCTGAGCACGATGTCTTCCGGCGCGCCGGTCTGGACGATGCGGCCGCCCTCCATGATCGTGATGTGACTGCCGATCTTCAGCGCCTCCTCGAGGTCGTGGCTGACGAAGATGATGGTCTTCTTCAGCTCGGCCTGGAGCTGCAGCAATTCGTCCTGCAGCTTGGTGCGGATCAGCGGGTCCAGCGCCGAAAACGGCTCGTCCATCAAAAGGATCGGCGCCTCGGTGGCGAAGGCCCGGGCGAGACCGACACGCTGCTGCATGCCGCCCGAAAGCTCATGAGCATATTTCTTCGACCATTGGTCGAGATGGACCAGTTGCAATTGCTTCTGCACGCGCGCCTTGCGTTCCGCCTCCGGCACGCCGGCAAGCTCGAGGCCGAAGCCGACATTTTCCTCGACCGTGCGCCAGGGCAGCAGCCCGAACTGCTGGAATACCATGGCCACCTGCTTCTGGCGCAACCGCCGCAAGGTCGCCTCGTCGCAGGTGACGACATCGACCACACGATCGCCGTCCTTGACCAGCACCTGGCCGCGCGACACCACATTGAGCCGGTTGACGGCCCGCAGCAGCGTCGACTTGCCGGAGCCGGACAGGCCCATCAACACCGAAATCTCGCCCTCATGGACGGTCAGGCTGGCGCCGGCGCAACCCAGCACATTCCCGGTCTTTTCGAGAATCTCGGCGCGCGTTGCGCCCTGGTCGATCAGCGCCAGCGAACCTGCCTGATCAGCGCCGAAGACGATGTCTACGTTCTTGAAATCAACCGCGACGGTCATTTCTTGCCTCCAACGCCGATGCGGGTCATGCGGTCGAGCACGATGGCGAGCACGACGATCGCGAGGCCCGCCTCAAGCCCGAGATCGATGCGGCGCGAGCCGAGCGCCCGGTTGATTTCCGTGCCGAGGCCGCCGGCGCCGATCAGGGCGGCGAACACCACCATCGACAGCGACAGCATGATCGACTGCGTCAGACCCGCCATGATGGTCGGCAGCGCCGAGGGCAGTTCCACCTTCCACAGAAGCTGGCGCTTCGTGGCGCCGAACGCCTCGCCCGCTTCGATGATTGCCTTGGGCACCGAAACGACGCCCAGATGGGTGAGCCGAACGGCCGTCGGGATGACGAAGATGATGGTGACGATGAGGCCGGGCGCATTGCCGAGCCCGAACAGCGTGAGCACCGGTATCAGGTAGACGAAGGTCGGCAGCGTCTGCATCAGGTCGAGCACCGGCAGCATGACGCGGTAGACCTTCGGCTTGTGCGCCGCCCAGATGCCGAGCGGCACGCCGATCGCCATTGCCATTGCGGCGGCGGCAACGACCAGGACCAGCGTCTGCACCGTCTGTTTCCACAGATTCTGGTTGATGATGAAGATCAGGCCGAGGAAGACGCCGATGGCGAGCGGCCGCGAACGCTGTAAGAGCCAGGCGATGAACGCGATGACCAGGGCCAACAAAACCGGCGGCACCATGAGCAGGAGGCTCACTGCTCCGTCCAGGATGAAATTCAGACCGTTTGAAAATGCGCGGAAGATGGTGTCGAAATTGTCGGTCAGGAAACCGAAGAAAGCCTTGCCCCATGGCCCGATCGGAATTTTGTAGTCGGTCAGGAATTTAGAAATCGGATCCATCTTTCCCCTCTCGGCTTCGCCGCGCTCGCCGCACGGTTATCCTCTCACGTCTCCAGGCATATGAAAAAGGGCAGCCTCTTCAAGGGCTGCCCTTTTCCGGAAATCATCCCGGTCCCAAGCGATCAGCCCCCGAGCGCGGTCTTGACGGCCGCAGCCGCGTCGCCGCCATCAAAGGTGGTGACGCCGGCGATCCAGGGCGCCACCGCGTCCGGATGCTTCTTCAGCCAATCGGTCGCCACCGTCTGCGGATCGCCACCCTTGAGGATCGCGTCCATCATCTCGCCTTCCATGTCGAGATTGAACTTCAGGTTGGCGATGAACTTGCCGACGTTCGGGCATTCGGTGGTGTAGCCCTTGCGCACGATGGTATAGACGGTGGCGGCGCCGAAGCCGCTGTCGCCCATGCCGTCGAGATAGGTGATCTTCATGGCGCCCATCACCGGATGCGGCGTCCAGCCGAGGAAGGCGATCCACTCATTGTTCTTCATCGACTGCTCGGCCTGCGTCAGCATGCCGGCCTCCGAGGATTCGACCAGCTCGAAGCCTTCGAGATTGTCCTTCGGGTTCTTGATCATGTCGAGGATGATGCGGTTGCCGTCATTGCCGGCCTCGATGCCGTAAATCTTGCCGTTGAACTTGTCCTTGAACTTGCCGAGATCGGTCAGCGTCTTGACACCGGCATCCGCGACATAGGTCGGCACGACGATGCCATAGCCTGCGCCGGTCAGGTTGGTGCTGATCGTCTCGATCGAGCCTTCCTTGGTGTAGTCCTTGATGTCGTTGGTCATCGACGGCATCCAATTGCCGAGGAAGACGTCCAGGTCCTTGTTCTTCAGCGAGGCCATGGTCACCGGCACCGAAAGCTGGATCGTCTGCGGCTCATAGCCGAGCGCGGTGAGTAGCACCGAAGCCAGGCCCGTGGTGGCCTGAATGTCGGTCCAGCCGACATCCGACAGCCGCACGGCCTTGCAGCTCGCCGGATCGCCGGCATTGGCGGCGGTTGTCGACAGGAACGCCGCAAGGCCGAGGCCTGCGACGAAAGATTTCATACGCGACATGAACTTATCTCCCATTGGATTTCCGAGGCAAAGCGAAGTCACGGTTCTTGCGCCCGCCTTGTTTCGTCAGCCAAACACCATTTTGATGTTGTTTCAAGCGGTTCAACGTCGCGACGAACGGCGCGCGCTGGCCATTAAGCGACATGACAGCTTTTTGAACGACATCGAGTTTTTGGTGGACGGAGCCGGTGCCCTCTCCCCGAGCCGCGGCTAGTCGGCTTAGGGTGTGTCGGAATTCAGGTCGGGCCGGCCTCGCCTGAATCCCGACACACCCAAAAGAGCGACATGGCCAAGCTTTACTTCCACTACGCGACGATGAACGCCGGCAAGACGACGATGCTTTTGCAAGCGTCTTACAATTATCGCGAACGCGGCATGTCGACGATGCTGTTCGTCGCCGGCCACTATCGTAAGGGCGACACCGGGCTGATCTCGTCGCGCATCGGTCTCGAATCCGAGGCAGAGATTTTCCGCGACGGCGACGACCTCTATGCCACGGTCGCGGAGCACCACCGGCATGGCCCTGTGCATTGCATCTTTGTCGACGAGGCGCAGTTCCTCGAGGAAGAGCAGGTCTGGCAGCTCGCCCGCATCGCCGACCGTCTGGGCATTCCGGTCATGTGCTACGGCCTGCGCACCGACTTCCAGGGTAATCTGTTCTCCGGCTCGCGCGCTCTGCTCGCCATCGCCGACGACCTGCGCGAGGTGCGCACCATCTGCCGTTGCGGCCGCAAGGCGACGATGGTGGTGCGCCTGGGACCTGACGGCAAGGTGGCGAGACAGGGCGAGCAGGTGGCGATCGGCAAGGACGTCTATGTCTCGCTCTGCCGCAGACATTGGGAAGAGGAGATGGGCCGGGCCGCGCCCGACGACTTCATCGGCTTTGTCAACCGCTGAGCCGAAAGCCTGCATAGAGCAATTCCAGGAAAAGTGCATAGCGTTTTCCGTCCGGAATTGTGTAAAAACAAAGACTTAGAGCAGTTCGGCGATTCCGTGAAACGCTGAACCGCTCTAGAGCCGGATGTCGTCCGAAAACCGCTTCAAGCCCTGACTGGCGCCGGTGAAACCGGCATCGCCGCCGCAAGATATTTGCCGGCGCTGTTTCATGGCCGTTCGCAAAAACAAGACCTTAAGGCATGTCAGCAAAAGCTGTTCGATGATGGTGCGCGTTACTATGCGCCATGCGCATGCTTGCCTTGCCTTTCAAGGACCTAACCAATTCTTTTGTTTTGACGCTTCCCTTTGTCTTCCTTCTTTCAATCCCTTGAAGCCCCACATATATTCGCCGCCACGACACGGAAACGGATGCCGAAGCGGGAGGCCCCAATGGCGACATTGCAGAATTTCGATGCCGAAATTGCCAAGACCAAGCAGGTCGTGCAGGACATGCGCAGCAAGATCGAGCAGTCCGGCACGGTGCTCGACACGCTTGCTCAGGCCGACAAGAAGATCGGCGACGCCAATTTCGACATCGAGAACGCCCGCATCGAGGACGTGCTCAAGCAGCAGAAAGTCATGGAAGGCAATATTGCCGACCTGATCATCGGGCTCGAGGACGCAACCAATGTCTTCGGCGCCGAGTTCGAAAGCATGAAGAACTACACCGGCTGGGAAAATTTCGTCGGTGTCTTTTCGGCGCAGCGCAAGCAGCGCATGCGCACCGACCGCGTCCGCAACATGTCGCTTGCCGGCAATCTGCAGGAGCTGCTGGCCAAGTCGGACACCATCGTCGGCATCCTGAAGGCGCAGAAGCAGGTCCTCGACCAGCGCTACAAGACCTCCGAGGCCAGCCTTTCGCAGGTTATCGAACGCCGCAAGATGACGATGACCAACCTTGAAGCGGTGCAGAAGCGCATCGAGGAATTGAACCCGATGCTGCTCGACATCGAAAACAAGATCGCCGCCTCCACGACCCAGAAGGAGCGCACCGAGCTTGAGGGCGAGCGCTCCAAAATGGCGACCGAATACAATGAAAAGCAGGCCAAGGAGCAGGAGCTGCTGGCCGAAAGCCAGACGCTGGAGCGCTACACCTCGATGTTCCAGACCTTCGTCGATTCACTCAACAACCAGATTGCCGCGCAGTCGACGCTGATCAACAAGCTGACCATCGACACCGAGCAGCGCATCGTCCTCTACAAGGCGCTGGAAGATTCGCTCAAGACCGCCGCCCAGCAGGACGTCGCCCACAAGATCAACACGCTGGGCAGCCAGGTCGACAACACGGCCGAGGAGACGATGGCCGGCATCGGCGCCGCCTCGCAGAAGCATATCGGCGACCTGCTCGAGATGCATGAGAAGAACATGGTGGCTTCAGCCGACATCCAGCGCCGCAAGAAGCTTGCCGACGATGCTTTCGCCCGCCGCTTCGACGATGTGATGAAGAAGCACAACGCCGCCAACTATGTGCAGCAATAGGCGGCGCCGCTGATTTCATTTCCACGGCAGCCACATGACACCTGAGAACGACGCCGCGGCACGCTATTTTTCCGCCATCACGGCGGCGCTGAGCGGGCTGGAAGTGTTCATGCGCGACGACCGCTCGCCGCTCTACCGGCACGGTATCGTCGCCAGGATCGTCGCCGAGTATATCGCGCGGCTCGACAAGTCCTTTGCCTGCTGGCGCAACCGGCTGGGCTTCATGGACACCTTCCGCATCTCGCGCGCCGAAAGCGGCTATCCCGTCTTCCAGAACCTGCTGGAGCTGGAAAACGACCGCCAGCAGGCCGATGCCCGCCTGGCCAACATCCCGCAGGCCGGCGAGCTGCGCGAGGAGATGGCCGACTTCATCCTGCGCCATAAGGAATTTCCCGAGGCGCTACAGAAGTCGATGGCCGAGCGGCTCTATCTGGAGGACGTCAAGAGCGAGGCGACCTTCGGCCCGTTCACGCTTGCGCAGACGGCCAAGGTCTCGGTCAACCCGAAAACCATGCGGCCCTATTACCTCGTCCACTGGGCCGCGTTCGACGGCAGCGCCAACCTGCCGCTGGTCTACATGGTGACGGTGGAGGACTCCTCCGAAAGCATGGTGCGCCAGCTGGTCGACGTGAACGGCAAGCTCAACGAGCGGGTCGATATCCCGCTCCCCGTCGACGGCTTGCTCAACCCGGAGCTTGCGCACCGCTTCGACGATTTCACCGAGAAGAACTCGGCCTATACGCTGTCTCCGGCGACGATCGCCGTCAATCTCGACAAGGATTTCGAGCCGCTGCATCCCAAGCAGCTGAGGCGCGTGGTGCTGGGGCCCTTCTACTCGGCCGGCATCACCGAGAACAATTCGACGGTGGCCGAGGTGCTGGCCAAGGTGCGCAAGCCGCAGAACGCCTGGCTGCTCACCTGGACCATCCAGGAAGTCTTCTCCAAGAGCGAGAAGCCCGGCCGCAGGGGCCTGTTCTCCAGCGAGAAGACGACGCAGGAATTCTTCATCAACACCGACGATCTCGAAGCGGCGCGCCAGGGCGTGTCGAGCTACGAGAACCACGCGCTGATCCCGCACGAGGCCTATCAGGCACTCTACGCCGCCGGCGAGGCGCAGAAGATCTTTTCCGGTTACAAGGTCCACATCCTGTCCAACGGACAGGTGATCAGCGACGTCTGACCGTCAATCGCGGAGCATCCTTCATGGACACCGGCCTGACCACGATCTCGGAAGCCGCAATCGAAAAGCACCGCGCGACCGCGCAGAGCTTCATCACCCGCATCGTCGTGCTGGAGGACCCTTCGCGCGAATCCGGCACGGCGCTTGCCGGCACCAACCGCCGCTTCGTCTCGACCGTGTCGGTCGGCTCGGTGCGCCGCACGCGCGAGGTCGAGCTCACGAAAACAGTAACGGCCATTCATCCCGACGACCAGTTGATGAGCATCCCGCAGCACACGCTGCTCTACCGCGCCCGCCGCGGCCTGGCGATCGCGCTCGCCATATCCGACGTCTTCGCCGAAGGCTCCGACCTCGAAAGCCTGCAGGCGAGGAATGCGCGTGCGCCGCTGGAAGGCGATGAGGCAGCCACCTTCAAGAAGCTTCTGTCGGCCTCGGCTTACGTTTCCGCCTTCAGTTTCGCTTCGTATCTCTTCCAGCTGATCGACAGCGATGGCGAGGCGCCGAACGACATCCCCGAGCCCGACTTCCTGTTCGACACACCGCAGGACGCGGTCAAGTCGATCATCGCCGGTCTCGACAAGGCAATAGCCGGCTCGAAGGACGACGCCGACCTGACGACGCGCGCTCGCGCCTTCGCCCGCGTCGCCATCGACGGGTTGCTTGCGCGCAAAGGTCGCTTCGACGGCATTGGCCCGTTCGAAAATGCGCATATCCGTATCGACGTCGACGATTTCACCCTCGATGGTTTCGACGTCGCGCCCGGCAAGCGCACCAAGCCGCTGGTGATGACCTTCAAGAAACCGGAAGAGGTCATCGGCAACCACATCGCCAAATTCCAGTCGGTCAGGCTGGCCAAGATGCTGATGGCCTACGACTTCGAGCGCGAACTGAACCCCTTCGTCGAGCTCGGCGGGTTCCTGTTCACCTTCATCGGCGACGGGGCGCCGGGCACCGGCAAGACGACGCTGATCCAGATGATCGCCGGCCTCGTCAACGGCTACTGCCAGGTCGCCGGCTATCCCTTCGCCTATGAGAATTTCGGCGTCGACCAGATCTCGTCCTACCAGGGCAAGTCGGGCCAGAACTGCCGACAGTTCATCAACAACGTGCTCAATCCGCGCGTCATCGGCTTCGGCACCATCGACGACATCGACCAGGTGGCGGCGCGCCGTTCCGACGACCGTGCTTCCGCCGGTCAGCAGGAGATCACCGGCGTCCTGATGGACGCCTTCGCCGGCGCCTCGACGGTGGTGCGCGGTAATTGCTCCTTCGGCATGTTCTCCAACTATCCGGAAAATGTCGACGATGCGCTGCGCCAGCGCGCCGGCGCGCGCTGGCTGGTCGACGGCCCACAGACCCGCGACGACTATATCGACATCTTCGTGCTGCTTGCCGGCAAGAACCACGAGATCCCGCTTGGCAAGCACGAGCTCTATGCCGCGCAGGAAATCCAGCGCGCCGTGGCCGAGGCCTATGAAGAGCACGAGAAGCCGCAGGAAGACGGGCTGATGAAGGTCTATGAGCGCTACATGAAGGAAAACGGCGCGCCGAAGACCATGGCCGATGTCGGCACCTATCTGCACATGATCAAGGACGCCGAGCCGCGCTTCACCGGTCGCGCCATCAAGAACGTCACCGACGCCATCAAGATGCGCGCCATGGACATCGAACTGCCGGACGACTGGTTCGAGAAGCCGGAAGCCTTCATGCACAAGAGCTACGACGACAAGAAGGCGATGATCGAGGAACTGCGCGGACCGTTCTCGATGGACATGGTCATGCAGGAGATCAACCGCTACGCCGATTCCGAGTTCCGCTATTCCGATAAATCCGACGACGCCGCCGTGGAGAAGCTCCTGCGCGACGCCAGGCTGCGCGAGCGCGCAGCGCGCGAGATGGAGGAGTTGAAGAAGAAGGGGCTGTGGAATGCGTGAGTTGCGCCGACCTCGCCTTCTCCCCTTGTGGGAGAAGGTGTCGCCGAAGGCGACGGATGAGGGGGGCTCCAGGGAACGCCAGCGTCTCACTCCGCTGGAACACCCCTCATCCGTCTCGGCGCTATCGCGCCGATCCACCTTCTCCCACAAGGGGAGAAGGAAAGGTCGCGCCCCTCATCCGCCCTTCGGGCACTTTCTCCCCGTGAACGGGGAGTAGGGAAGATGAGCGCAATTAAAAAACCCGACCTTCTGCGCGACAACGAGCTGATCTACGGCAGGCTGCTCGCCATCGACGAGCCGCATCTCATCCAGCGCTACAACAAGGCGCTTGCCGCTTTCGGCCTCGAGCCCACCAAGCTTGCGAGCTTCCAGATCGACCGCACCGGCTTCTCGCCCGAAATCGCCGAGGAATGCGGCGACTATAACTATCTCGATCCCAATGAGGTCAACCGCCGCTTTATCATCCTGACGCCGTCGCAGATCGACCTGCCGGTGGTCCACACCGCCTTCTCCAACACCTCGCAGTTGATGTTCGAGTTCATGTCGAAGAACCGGCGCGCCATCGACGCGCTGACCATCAAGGACGTCATCTACGGCGAGATCGAGGACTCGGTTCCCAAGGTCAACGATATCGAGGACCTGCTGTCGATCAACCAGGTCGAGTTCAAGGTGTTGTCAGCCGAGGACGTGCTCGGCAAGGCGGCTGAGCTCGGCAAGCTCGTCGACCGGCTGAGGCAGGAGCCTGACGCCTGGCGCGACGACGCCATGCTTGAGCGCATGGTCGAGCTTGCCAAGGTCTGCGGCGACATCCGCGAGAACGCGCTGGTGCCGGACCAAGTGATCTTCCGCCACAACGCCTACTGGACCAGCCATTTCGGCGGGCTCTACGTCTTCGTCGACCCCGATATGACGACGGTGATCAGCGATCCGGCCGCTCCCGGCTTCCGCCGCTCGCGGCCCTGGCAGGTGAGCTATCTGTCGATCAACGACGCCGACAAGGTGTTCGGCTTCCTGGCCGCCACCGGCCGTCTCGATCTGCCTCGCGCCTCCTGGATCGAGACTTCCGGTTATCTCGAACACCGCGCCGAAATGGTCGTGCGGGCGCTGATCCGCGACGCCGAGCCCAACCGCAATCTGACCGATGTCGACAAGGTCTGGCTGCAGACCTGGATCCTTGGCCACGCCGACCTGATCGCCAGCGACGGCAATTTCCCCTTCCTCAACGCCGCCAAGCGCGAGATCGCTCAGCTCGGCCATCTCAAGATCGAGGATGTGTCGCCGCGCCAGCGTTTCCTGGTCGTGCGCGCCAAGCCCGATCATGCCGATGCCTGGCTGACCAACCAGCTGATCTCGGATTTCGTGCCGCAGGACTTCGTGTCGCGCTACGTCTTCAACAAGCCCGGCTTCTACAAGGATTATGACGGCTTCAGCGACGCCTGGCGAAGCCATGTTGTGGACGTTCTGAAAACCACATATCTGAAGGACAAGGCGGCGTTCCGCGCGCGCCTTTACGGTTTGACTGACTAGAGCATGATTCCGAAAAGTGGGAACCGGTTTTCGGGGGAAATCATGCTCCAACAAAGAGTTAGATCAGGATGACGTTTCAACGAAACGTTATTCTGATCTAGAGCAATTCCAGGAAAAGTGTGGGCGGTTTTCCGCCCGGAATTGCGCCAAAACAAAGGGTTAGGGCAGATCGCCGTTTCCCTTGAAACGGTGAAATGCTCTGAGGGGGTACCACAGCCATGCTCGACCCGATCGTGAACTTCTTCACCCGGATTTTTCAATGGATCGGCCGCGGCATCGGCTTCGTTATCGGCCTCATTCTGTGGCCGTTCATGTGGGTTGGCCGCTGGTACGGCCAGCGCGGCTGGATCCTCAAGGCGGTGGTCGGCCTTGCCGTTCTGGTATTGATCGGCCTCTACGCCAATTTCTTCTACGCCACGCAGTGGTGGAACAATTTCAACCCGAACTATCCCGACACCTACATTTTCGAGAAGCGGAACGTGTCGGCGGGCGAGCAGGTTTCAGCCGGCAGCGGCACCGATACGGCCAAGACGTGCGGCAACTCGGCGATCGCCCAGGTTGCCGCCGATTTGACGGACTTCAACGTCAACCAGAATGCCTGGATCTCCTCGATGATCCTCTACAAGCTCGGCTTGTTCGGCATCGATTGGGACCACACGCCCTGGATGGACAACAAGGCCTCCTTCCAGCGCGGCATCAACCAGGCGGTGCGGCGCACCGCGACCGAGCTTGCCGACAATCTCGGCCGCGTGCGCACGACATCGCAGATCGACGCCGACCTGCAGGATGCGCGCGGCAATCTCCAGTTCGATGAATACACCTGGTATTTCGGCCTGAACCCGTTCGGCCCCAAGACGCCGACGCCGAGCTATTATCGCGACGCGGTGCGCAAGCTGCGAAACTTCAACGCCCGGCTGGCCACCTGCCAGGCGACGTTCGACGCCCGTGCCGACAATCTGAAGCAATATATCGACCGCATCTCCTCGGACATCGGATCGACCTCGGCCATCCTCAAGGAGCGCGCGGAAAACCACAATGATGGCTGGTTCGATACCCGCGCCGACGACCGCTTCTGGTTCGCCTATGGTCAGCTCTATGCATATTACGGCCTGATGAAGGGCGCCCAGGCCGACTTCGACGACGTGATCAAGGAAAAGCACCTACAGAGCCTTTGGGACACGATGGATTCGCAATTCGTCTCGGCGCTGCGCATCCAGCCCTTCATCATCGCCAACGGCCGCGAGGACGGCTGGCTCCTGCCGACGCATCTGACGACGATGGGCTTCTACATCCTGCGCGTGCGCTCCAACATGGTCGAGATCAGCAACGTGCTCACGCAATAGCGCCTTTCGAGGCGACACGGCGATGGTGGATTTGCGCCGTCGCCTCTGTCGCTTTTCGCGTATTCAGCGGCTGTTTTGAGACGGCGGAACGGTCTTGGCTCTGGCTTCTATACGCCGCAAGCGACCGGGGCCGAAGACCCGAACAGGTCGGACCGGGAACAGCAGTTTTTCTTTGCAGGAAACTTAGTTGCATGGAAGTTGACGCCGCGGCCGCGACAGGGTTAGAACTTGCCCTTGCGCCCGCGCGGCGTTTCGAACATGCACAAATGATCAAAACCGTCCCTTCCACCGCCCAATCCAGAGGAAAGCCGTCATGGCCGAAGTGAAGTCCGACATCGAGATCGCGCGCGCCGCCAGGAAGAAACCGATCCAGGAGATCGGCGCCAAGATCGGCATCCCGAACGAGCATCTCCTACCCTATGGCCACGACAAGGCGAAGGTCTCGGCCGAGTTCATCAAGTCGGTGAAAGACAGGAAGGACGGCAAGCTGATCCTGGTCACCGCCATCAACCCGACGCCGGCCGGCGAAGGCAAGACCACCACCACGGTCGGCCTTGGCGATGGCCTCAATCGCATCGGCAAGAAGGCGATCGTCTGCATCCGCGAGGCCTCGCTCGGACCGAATTTCGGCGTCAAGGGCGGCGCCGCCGGCGGCGGCCTCGCCCAGGTGGTGCCGATGGAGGACATGAATCTCCACTTCACCGGCGACTTCCACGCCATCACCACCGCGCATAATTTGCTATCCGCGCTGATCGACAACCACATCTATTGGGGCAACGAGCTCGGCATCGACACCCGCCGCGTCGCCTGGCGCCGCGTTATGGACATGAACGACCGGGCGCTGCGCGAGATCATCTGCTCGCTCGGCGGCGTCGCCAACGGTTATCCGCGCGAAGCCGGCTTCGACATCACCGTGGCTTCCGAAGTCATGGCGATCCTGTGCCTCTCCACCGACCTCAAGGACCTCGAGAAGCGCCTCGGCGACATCATCGTCGCCTATCGCCGCGACAAGTCGCCGGTCTATGCCCGCGACCTCAAGGCCGACGGTGCCATGGCGGTGCTGCTCAAGGACGCCATGCAGCCCAACCTCGTGCAGACGCTGGAGAACAACCCCGCCTTCGTGCATGGCGGCCCGTTCGCCAACATCGCGCATGGCTGCAACTCGGTCGTCGCCACCACGACAGCGCTGAAGCTTGCCGACTATGTCGTTACCGAAGCCGGCTTCGGCGCCGACCTCGGCGCGGAAAAGTTCTTCGACATCAAGTGTCGCAAGGCGGGGCTGAAGCCGTCGGCGGCGGTCATCGTCGCCACGGTGCGCGCCATGAAGATGAATGGCGGCGTCAAGAAGGAAGACCTCGGCAAAGAAAACATCGAGGCGGTCAAGAAAGGCTGCCTGAATCTCGGCCGCCATATCGAGAATGTGAAGCAGTTCGGCGTGCCGGCAGTGGTGGCGATCAACCACTTCACCACCGACACCGAAACCGAGATCCAGGCGATGAAGGACTTCGTCAAGGCGCAGGGCGCCGAGGCCATCCTGTGCAAGCACTGGGCGCAGGGCTCGGCAGGCATCGAGGACCTCGCCAGGAAGGTGGTCGAGATCGCAGAATCCGGCGCCTCACAGTTCTCGCCGCTCTACCCGGACGAGATGCCGCTGTTCGAGAAGGTCAACACCATCGTCAAGCGCATCTATCGCGGCGACGAGGCGATCGCCGACAAGTCGATCCGCGACCAGTTGCATGCCTGGGAGCAGGCCGGCTACGGCAATCTGCCGGTCTGCATGGCCAAGACCCAGTACTCGTTCTCGACCGACCCGAACCTGCGCGGCGCGCCGACCGGCCATACCGTGCCGGTGCGCGAGGTCAGGCTCTCGGCCGGCGCCGGCTTCGTCGTCATCATCTGCGGCGAGGTCATGACCATGCCGGGCCTGCCCAAGGCGCCGTCCTCGGAGAAGATCTTCTTGAACGAGGTTGGCCAGATCGAGGGCCTGTTCTAGACGCTGCTCGAGCTGAAAGACCAAAGGCGCCGCCTCACCGCGGCGCCTTTTTTCTTCGCCGGCTTTCACGCCACCGTGGGCGAGCCGAACTTCTTGATGCCGGCGACCGACATCGAGACGAACTGGTCGAGGATGGCGAAGAAGATATCGAGGCTGAAGCCGAACAGGAAAGCGAAGGTGAACAGGCTGAAGCCTATGCCGGTCACCTCGCCGCCGAGCTTGGTTCCCGGCGCCATGAACCAGGCGAGGATCATGCCGGCAAGCCCGCCCAGCGCGATGCGATGAATGAGCCGCGACAGCGGCGGATTGGGCAGAAGCGGGTTCAGGATCATGCGCATGTGGAACATGATGCCGCCAAGCGCGCCGTAAAGCGCGGGCAGGATCCACAGCGCATAGGGGCTGAGGACTTCGCTGAGCGTCTTGGCCTGCAGTGTCAGCGTCGAAATCGAATTCGGCGTGATGGTAATGACGCCTTCGCATTGCAGGTCGCGTGTCGCCTCGTCGAAATCCGCGCTCACGTCTTCGACCATGCCGGTAGAACTGACGACTTGCATGCCGCCTTGAGTGTTGCCGTTGTTCCTGCAATCGAAGTCCGACTGCTTGAGCGGCTGGCTGCTCCCGGCCCCGCTCTGCTGTTGCGCCAGCGCGATTTGCTGGCCGCAGAACTGGTCTATGGCCATCTGCCTGGGGTTCGAGAAATCGAGCGGCGCGCCCGCTTTCCCTGGCGAAGCTGAGAGCTTGCAATAGGCCCATTGCATGCCCCAGAGCGGAAACGGCGCCTCCTGCGTCATGAACCCCTGCGCCCGCACCAGCAACGAGGAAAAACGCTGGTCGAGCGAATGCAGGTTGTCGACGGAATTGTAATAGGCGTCCTTCAGAAGCGTCAGATCGGTCGCCGACGCCTGCTGGGCGGCGGCCGAGCTCGATTGCTTCTTGGTCGCCCAGACCTGCCTGATCGACTGCCCGAACCGAGCGCTGAAATCGTTGTTGTCGATCTCCTGCAGCTCCGCGTTGATCGAGACGCCCCTGTTGTAGACATAGGTCAGCTTGCCGATGACGATCATCATCGTCACCGACAGGGCGATGAGGAAATAGGTCGCGAGCGCGGTCCGGCGCGACATGTCGCCCGGCGACCAGCCGGTGCGCAGCGCAGCCAGGGTTGAAAACGGCACGGTGCTGGAGCAGTCGTTGAGCACCGTTTGAAGTTTGACGACCTCGGGCTGGCTTGCGCTCGCGTCACTGAGTTTTTCCGCGTCGCCGATCGCAGCGAAGAGCGCGCTGTCCTTGAACACGCCGTAGCGGCCGTAGCCGGCAACCAGCTTGGCGTCGGCAAGCAACCCGGAGACAAGAGGATCGTGGAATGTCGTCATCGCGCCCCCCGACGACTAGCCCAGATAACCCTGCACGAAGCCATATTGCGACGGGCATCCGCAGGGATAGCCGGCCGGCCCGGGCGGTTGCGCCCAGCACCAGAAGAATTGGGTGAAGCAGATCGTACCTGGCGCATGCGGCGGCACTTGCGCGAAGGCGGGCCACGGCAGCAGCGCCGCGCCGACAGCGAGGGTCAGGATGACCAAGGTTCGTGCAACGCGCGCCTTCAATCCAGCCCCCCGAGCCATCCGCGCTTATTCACATGCGCGGCGACTTTCTGAAAATACCGGAACGGCGTCCGTGAAATGGCTCACGCTCTTGCTGGATATTTGGCGCCAAGAAAAAGGCGCCGCATCTTGGCGGCGCCCTTGCTTTTGAAAGGCTTCGGGTTACGCTGCGTTCCGCTGCAGGGCCCGCTGGTTGGACGCATAGATCGTGTCGCGCTCGGGCAGGGCGCCGGTCTTCAGGCAATCGATCCACTCGGCGGTCTTGAGCACCGCAGCGAAGCGCGACTGCAAGACGACGCTCACCACCCGGTGTATGTCCTCGGCGGACGCGTAGCCGGCGCTGTTGGCATAGGGCACCGAGCCGCTGGCATCCGAAAGGAACTCGACGGCAAAGCCCATATGCACCGCGTGGATGATGGTCGACAGATCGCAATTGTGGGTCATGTAGCCGACGACCGCGATCGTATCGATGGCGTTGGCGCGCAGCCAGGCTTCAAGATCCGTGCCGGTGAAGGCCGAAGGCAGCGTCTTCTCGACATAGTGGTCGCGGGCGCGCCTGGCGATCTCGGGATGCAGCTCGCCGCCATGGCTGCCCTTGGCGAAGATCGGCGAGGTCTCGGGCGCCATCTGCTTGACGACGACGATTTTGATGCCGGCCGCCGCGGCGGCATCCATGGCGCGCGCCACATTGGCGACGGTCTCGTTGAAGGGCGGATGCTGGATGGCGAGGTTGCCGCCATCGTAGTCGTTCTGGACATCGACGACGACAAGCGCGCGGCGCGGCTGGGTGGCTGGTGCTGACATGGCGGTTTTCCTTTCGACCGGGTTGATGGACGCAAAGCTAGGCCGATGTTTCGAGTCGAGAAAGTGTCCCGATTGACATCATTCGAAAAAATTGGGACATTCAACTTTCAACGAAACGATGCTTGCCATGAAGAATCCGATCATCGTCGCCGTCGCCTTCGACGGCATCAGTCCTTTCCACCTCTCCGTGCCGTGCCTGGTGTTCGGCACCGATCGAACCAGGCTTGGGCTGCCGCGCTTCGATTTCCGCGTCTGTGCGATGGACGAGGGACCCATTCATACCGATGCGGGGCTGAGCATCGTCGTGCCGCACGGGCTTTCGGCGCTCGACGAGGCCGACATCGTCATCATCCCAAGCTGGAAGGATCTCGAGGATCCCTTGGCCGCGCCGTTCAAGGACGCGCTGCAGCGCGCGCATCGGCGCGGCGCGCTCATCGTCGGCTTGTGCCTCGGCACCTTCGCCATTGCCGGCGCCGGATTGCTGGCCGGACGCAAGGCAACCACCCACTGGGCCTATACCGACCGGCTGCAGGCGCTGCATCCCGACATCGCGATCGATGCGGACGTGCTCTATGTCGACGATGGCGACATCGTCACCTCCGCCGGCGTCGCTGCCGGCCTCGACTGCTGCCTGCACATCGTTCGCGCCCGCTATGGCGCGGAGGCCGCCCTTCGGGTTGCCCGCCACGTCGTGCTCTCGCCGCATCGGCAGGGCGGCCAGGCGCAGTTCATCGAGCGCCCGCTTGCGCCGACGCCGAATGCCGACCGGTTCTCGCGCGCTCTCGACCAGGTGCGGGCGACGCTCGGCGAACCGCACAGCCTCGACAGCGTCGCCGATGCGGCCGGCCTCACCCGCCGCACCTTCACGCGCCGCTTCCAGAAGTCGATAGGCACCAGTTTCGGCGACTGGCTTGCCGACCAGCGCGTAGCACTTGCGCAGAGGCTGCTGGAGCAGACGGACAAATCGATGGACATCGTGGCCTTCGAAGCCGGCTTCGGCAGCGCCACCTCGCTGCGCCAGCATTTCGCCGCGCGGCTAAGAACCTCGCCGTTGCGGTACCGGCGTGAATTCTCAAAAACCGCTCAAAACGCCGGTGCGCTCATCGGCGCGTAACGGCCCGTGCCGGGTTGCCGACGACGGTCGCGTTGGCCGGTACGTCGCGGGTCACCACCGCGCCCGCGCCGACGATGGCGCCCTCGCCTATGCTGACGCCGGCGAGGATCACCGCGCTGCCACCGATCCAGGCATTGTCGCCGATCGTTACGGCTTTTGCGATCTCCAGCCCGGCCAGCCGGCCAGAAGCTTCGCGATGATGCTCGGCGCAGTAGATCTGCACATTGGGCCCCAGCATCGTCCCCTTGCCGATGCGCACCGGCGCGGTGTCGAGGATGGTGCAGCCGGCATTGAGGAAGACGCCGTCGCCGAGGAACAGGTTGAAGCCATATGCGCAGTGGAACGGCGCCTCGATGCGCGCCCCCTCGCCCGCGCCACCGAGCAGCGCCTGCAGGGCCGGGGCGATATCACCGCGCTGCCGGGGCGGCAGGCTGTTGTGCTCGAACACCGCATCGCGTGCGGCGATGCGCAACGCCTCGAGCTCATCGTCGATGCAGGTGTACCATTCGCCCGCCGCCATCTTTATGCGTTCGCTTGTCGTCATGGTGGCCCTCAGGTTTTCGTCTGCTCCCAAAGCACAATCGATCGTCTGACAAAAGCCCCGTAGCCAAACGCCTGGCTTGTGCTAGCCTGCCGTTGCGAGGCCATGCGACGGTCTCGGTTTGAGGGGGTCGATCATGCTTTACATTCTTGCATTGCTGATAGGCGTCATTGCCGGCCTGCGCGCCATGACGGCGCCCGCCGCCGTCGCCTGGGGTTCCTATCTCGGCTGGCTGCCGGTAACAGGCACCTGGGCGAGCTTCATGGGCCACTGGATCACTGTCGGCATCTTCACCATCCTGGCCATCGTCGAGCTGGTCGCCGACCAGCTGCCGTCGACGCCGAGCCGCAAGGTGCCGCCGCAGTTCGGCACCCGCATCGTCGTCGGCGCCTTCTGTGGCGCAGTCATCGGCGCGACCGCCGGCGCCACCATCGGCGGCCTGGTCGCCGGCGCGATCGGCGCGGTGATCGGCACGCTGGGCGGCGCCGAGGTCCGCGGCCGGCTGGCCGCCGCATTCGGCAAGGATCAGCCCGCCGCCTTCATCGAGGATGCGGTGGCCATCATCGGCGGGCTGCTCATCGTGGCGGCGGTCGCATGAGCGCAAAGAGCTTCGACGCCATCGTCATCGGCGCTGGCCAGGCCGGGCCGCCACTGGTCGGCCGGCTTGAGGCCGCCGGCAAGAAGGTTGCGCTGATCGAGCGCAAGTTCATCGGCGGCACCTGCGTCAACACCGGCTGCATGCCGACCAAGGCGATGGTAGCGAGCGCCTATGCCGCGCATCTCGCCCGCCGCGCCGCAGACTACGGTGTCGCCCTCTCGGGCCCCGTCGGCGTGGACTACAAGCGCATCAAGGCGCGCAAGGACAAGGTCACCAACGACGCCCGCGGCAATCTCGAAAAATGGATCGCCGGCCTGAAGGGCTGCACGCTTTATCGCGACCATGCCCGTTTCGTCACCTCCGACACGGTGCGCGTCGGCGATGAGCTGCTCACCGCGCCAAAGATCTTCCTCAATACCGGCGGCCGCGCCTCGGTGCCCAATCTGCCCGGCGTCAACGACATACCCTATCTCACCAATTCCTCGATGATGGATCTCGATGTGCTGCCCAGCCATCTGATCGTCGTCGGTGGCAGCTATATCTCGCTCGAATTCGCGCAGATGTTCCGCCGCTTCGGCTCAGAAGTCACGGTGATCGAGAAGGCGCCGCGGCTGACCGGCCGCGAGGATGAAGACACCTCCGCCGCCATCCAATCGATACTCGAAAACGAAGGCATCGCCGTCCATGTCGGCGCGGACGACATCGCCTTTGCCAGACAAGGCAATGGGATCGCCGTCACCTTCGCCGCCGGCAAGCCGCCGGCGGTCGGCTCGCATGTGCTGCTGGCGCTGGGGCGCAAGCCCAACACCGACGATCTCGGCCTCGACAAGGCCGGCGTCGCGGTCGACCAGCGCGGCTATATCGTCGTCGACGACCAGTTGCGCACCAATGTGCCGGGCATCTGGGCGATGGGCGACTGCAACGGCAAGGGCGCCTTCACCCACACCTCCTACAACGACTTCGAGATCGTCGCCGCCAACCTGCTCGACAACGATCCGCGCAAGGTGAGCGACCGCATCGAAGCCTATGCGCTCTATATCGATCCGCCGCTCGGGCGCTGCGGCATGACGGAAGCCGCCGTGAAGAAATCAGGCCGCCGCGCGCTGGTAGGACAGCGGCCGATGACGCGTGTCGGCCGCGCGGTCGAGAAGGGCGAGACGCAAGGCTTCATGAAGATCCTGGCCGATGCCGACACCGGTGAAATCCTCGGCTGCTCCGTGCTCGGCCCGGGCGGCGACGAGGCGATCCACTGCGTGCTCGACCTCATGTACGCCAAGGCGCCGATCTCGACGCTGGCGCGCGCCATGCACATCCACCCCAATGTCTCGGAGCTGCTGCCGACCATCGCCCAGGAGCTGAAGCCGCTGGAGTAGAGCAATTCCGGAAAAAGGCGCAGCGGTTAGGCTCGGCAACTTCGCCGTAGCAAGGCTCGGCAACTTCGCCGTAGCAAGGCTCGGCGTCTTCGCCGTAGCCACGCTGCCCCGACAACCCGGCGCGGCTGGACCACTCGACAGCCCGATCGCAACAATGCATGGCTGAAACCTCCTCACGCGGAGATATCCCATGCAGAAGACGATCGAACGCATCGCCGGCGACAGCGAGGGTGTCGCCTACGAATTTCCGGTCTTGCGCTTCGAGGGCAAGGACAAGGCGGCTCCCTCCGCCTATCTGCAGGCGGCGCTGCATGCCGGCGAGCTGCCGGGCGTCGTCGCCATCGACGCGCTGATGCCGATGCTGGCCAAGGCGGAGGCCGAGGGCCGCATCAAGGGTCCGATCACCATCGTACCCTGGGCAAACCCGATCGGCCGCGCGCAATATCATTTCGGCGAGCACCAGGGCCGCTTCAATCTCGGCACCCGCACCAACTTCAATCGCTCCTTTCCGCTGCTTGCCGCGCCCGACGCCAGGCTTCTGCCGGATGTCAGCCTCGGCGGCGCCGATCGCCGGCTGAAGAACCGGCTCGTCCAGCTCTCGCTCAGCACCGACATCGTCCTTGACCTCCACTGCGACGACGAAGGTCTGGCCTATCTCTACATCCACACCAGCCTGTGGCCGCATATGGCCGATTGCGCGGCGGCCATGGGCGCCGAAGCCGTCCTGCTGTGGAGCGAGGACGATACCGGCACCTTCGAAGGCGCCTCGATCATGCCCTACCAGAACGTGCCGGCGAGCGTCGCGCGCTTCGATCGCCGCGCCGTCACCACGGTCGAATATCGCGGCATGCTCGATGTCGACGCCGCCTTCGCCGCGGCCGATGCCGCGGGACTTTACCGACTGCTTGTGACGCGCGGCGTCGTCCAGGACTCATCCGTGCCGAAATTCGAGAAATTTTCCGGACCGGTCGTACCGCTGGAAAACATCGACATGATGCCTTCGCCCAGGGCCGGTGCGATCCTTTACGACGTCAAACCCGGCGACCGCGTCAAGAAAGGCGAAAGGCTGGCGACGATCGTCCACGCGCCCGGCGAAGCCGGCGGCCGCACGGAAGTGTTCGCCCCTCAGTCGGGCTTCATCCTGACCCGCCGCGCGCGCCGCATCATCCGCGCCGGCGAGGATCTTCTGAAGCTCGCCGGCGACGCCAGGAGCACCGATGCACGCTCCGGCACGCTGGAAGACTGAGGCGTAGCGGCTTTCACCATCGCCGTGAAATCCAGTTGCATGGACCTCCATTCGCCGCTATGGGAGTCGCCATGAACATGCGTTCGAACAAGACCATTTGGTGGTGGGCTCGCTGACAGCGGCCTGTTCGTGCGTGTGCGCGTGAAAAAGAGGGTGGCCGCAGCGGAATATCCGGGCGGCCATTTGTTTTTTAACGCCATTCCCGGGTCCGTTGCCCAAGACGCTGATGGAGACGGCAATGACGACTAAAGTTCTGGACAACGGGGCCGAGCGCTTCATCACCGCGGGCGGCGTGACGATCACCCGCGAGCGGCACGACCGGCCCTATGAAGGCGCGATCGATGCCTATGTCGACGGCCTGAATTCGCGCCGCGGCGCGGTGTTTTCCTCCAACTACGAATATCCGGGCCGCTACACGCGCTGGGATACGGCCATCATCGATCCGCCGCTGGTGATCTCCGCGCGGGGACGCACCATGCGCATCGAAGCACTCAACAAACGCGGCGAAGTGTTGCTGCCGGTGATCGGCAAGGCGCTTGGCGAGCTCAGTGAAGTGACGATCGTCGAGACCTCGAAGACGCTCATCCGCCTCGATGTGGCAAAGCCCGGCCGTGTCTTCACCGAGGAAGAGCGCAGCCGCGTACCGTCCGTGTTCACCGTGCTGCGCGCCATCACCGCGCTGTTCAAGACCGCCGAGGACGCCAATCTCGGCCTTTACGGCGCCTTCGGCTACGACCTAGCTTTCCAGTTCGATCCTGTCGACTACAAGCTCGAGCGCAAGGAGAGCCAGCGCGACCTGGTGCTGTTCCTGCCCGACGAGATCCTCGTCGTCGACCATTATTCGACCAAGGCCTGGACCGACCGCTACGACTATTCCGGCGACGGTTTTTCGACCGAGGGCTTGGCCCGCGATGCCCATGCCGAGCCGTTCAAGACCGCCGACCGCATCCCGCCGCGCGGCGATCATGAGCCGGGCGAATACGCCAACCTGGTGCGCCGCGCCATGGAGAGCTTCAAGCGCGGCGACCTGTTCGAGGTCGTGCCTGGACAGATGTTTTACGAGCGCTGCGAGACCCAGCCTTCCGACATTTCGCGCAAGCTGAAATCGATCAACCCCTCGCCCTACTCCTTCTTCATCAATCTCGGCGAGAACGAATATCTGATCGGCGCCTCGCCGGAGATGTTCGTGCGCGTCAACGGCCGCCGCGTCGAGACCTGCCCGATCTCCGGCACTATCAAACGCGGCGACGACGCCATTTCCGACAGCGAGCAGATCCTGAAGCTGCTCAACTCGAAGAAGGATGAGTCCGAGCTCACCATGTGCTCGGATGTCGACCGCAACGACAAGTCGCGCGTCTGCGAGCCAGGCTCCGTGCGCGTCATCGGCCGCCGCCAAATCGAGATGTATTCGCGCCTGATCCACACCGTCGACCATATCGAGGGGCGGCTGCGCGAGGGCATGGACGCCTTCGACGCGTTTCTCTCGCATGCCTGGGCGGTCACCGTCACCGGCGCGCCGAAACTGTGGGCCATGCGCTTCATCGAGCAGAACGAGAAGAGCCCGCGCGCCTGGTATGGCGGGGCGGTCGGCATGGTCAATTTCAACGGCGACATGAACACCGGGCTGACCTTGCGCACCATCCGCATCAAGGACGGCATCGCCGAGGTCCGCGCCGGCGCCACACTGCTTTTCGACAGCATTCCCGAGGAAGAAGAAGCCGAAACCGAACTGAAGGCATCCGCCATGCTCTCCGCCATCCGCGACGCCAAGACCGGCAACGCCACCGGAACCGAGCGCACCACCGCGCGCGTCGGCGACGGCGTCAACATCCTGCTGGTCGACCATGAGGACAGTTTCGTCCATACCTTGGCCAACTACTTCCGCCAGACCGGCGCCAACGTCTCCACGGTTCGCTCGCCGGTGCCGGAGGAGGTCTTCGAGCGGTTGAAGCCGGACCTCGTCGTGCTGTCGCCCGGCCCTGGCACGCCGAAGGATTTCGACTGCGCCGCCACCATCAGACGAGCGCGCAGCCGCGACCTGCCGATCTTCGGCGTCTGTCTCGGCCTGCAGGCATTGGCCGAGGCCTATGGCGGCGAGCTCAGGCAGTTGCACATCCCCATGCATGGCAAACCGTCGCGCATCCGCGTTTCGAAGCCCGGCATCATCTTCTCAGGCCTGCCCAAGGAAGTGACCGTCGGCCGCTATCACTCGATTTTCGCCGACCCGGTGCGCCTGCCCGACGGTTTCGTGGTGACCGCCGAGACCGAGGACGGCATCATCATGGCTTTCGAGCACCGCAAGGAGCCGATCGCGGCGGTGCAGTTCCATCCGGAATCGATCATGACGCTCGGTCACAATGCCGGCATGCGCATCATCGAAAACATTGTCGCGCATCTGCCGCGCAAGGCCAAGGAAAAGGCCGCGTAGGACCTATGGCTGCGACGCAGGACACGGTGGCGGCCGCGGCGAAAGCCGCGACCCGCGAGAAGATTGCCAGGCTTGCCTTCTGGTCGATCCTGGTCGCCTTCGTGGTGCTCGTCTTGAAGCTTGCCGCCTGGTACATCACCGGTTCCGTGGCGCTCTATTCCGACGCGCTGGAATCGATCGTCAACGTGATCGCATCGGCCGCCGCCTTCTGGGCGATCCAGGTCAGCTACAAGCCCGCCGACCAGGACCATCCCTTCGGTCATCATAAAGCCGAATATTTTTCCGCCGTCCTCGAAGGCGTGCTGATCGTCGTCGCGGCGCTGCTGATCCTCAACGAGGTCTGGCAGTCCTGGCAACATCCCGCCCCGCTGGAACAGCCTTGGGAAGGACTTGCCGTCAACGGCGTCGCGACGGTCATCAATGCGATCTGGGCCTGGACGCTGATCCGCGCCGGCCGGAATGCGAAATCACCTGCGCTTGTCGCCGACGGCCAGCACATCATGACCGACGTGGTAACATCAGTCGGCGTGTTCGGCGGTCTTGTCGGTGCCGTGCTCACCGGCTGGCAGATCCTCGACCCGGCACTTGCCGTGATCGTCGCGCTCAACATCCTGTGGCAGGGCTGGCATGTCATCGGCTCGTCGATGAGCGGGCTGATGGACCGAGCCGTCGACAATCATGAGCACATGCAGATCCGCGACATCATATCGGCCAATTCGAAGGGCGCGCTCGAGGTGCATGATCTCAAGACGCGCATTGCCGGGCGCGCCACCTTCATCGAGTTCCATCTGGTGGTCGACGCCGACATGACCGTCGGCGCCAGCCATGTCATCTGCGACCGCATCGAGGACGCGCTGAAGGCCGAGATCCCCTCGGTGCGCGTCACCATCCATGTCGAGCCAGACGACGAAGCGAAGCTGCCGAAAGGCACCGCGGCGGTGCCTTTCGCTTAGCAGAGCGCGAAGGTCCGTCGAGATTCAGGTCAGGCCGAGTCGAGAACGACGGCTTCCGAGAACCGGAGCGGAGCGTACTTGAAAGTACGTGAGCACCGGAAGCGTAGGAAGCCGTCGTTCGCAGGCCGGCCTCACCTGAATACCGGCAAACCTCACGGAGCGCATGCCGACTGCGGCATCGGCTGCAGCCGATAGACCTTGTCGTCGGACCTGGTCTTGCCGCTCGCCGCCTTCGAACAGAGATCGACAATTGCCACTGCATTGTTGGGATTTGCGACCATCATCGTCCCGTTGACGCCGCGCTTGAGGAAGATCTCCTTCTGCGAGACGTCGCAGGAAAAATCGCTCATCTTGGAACTGGCCGAGCAGCGCCACTGATCGGCCTCGCCCTGGCAGGAATAGGTCTGCGTGACCTTTTTCCCTTTCTGCCTGGTCGTCACCGAAACGGCGACATCCGCCCCATCCGGCCAGTTCGCGGCATCGCCGCCGGCTGAGAAGGAGGCGAGCTCGACGGGTCCGCGAAACACGCGGATCGATTGCGTCAGCTGGTTGGGATGCGACTTCAGATGCGCATCGTCGTAGTCACGCCCGAAGCAGAAGGGCTGATCGGGCTTCAGCCGCACGCGCAGCGGATCCCCAAGCGCCGGATCGATCGGGTCGATGCGCGCGAACTCCGCTTTGCACGTCTCGGCCGGCATCGGGTCCAGCTTGAAATTGTCGTCCTCGCTGCCCAGCGCCTGCTTGTTGTACTCGGCCTTGCCGAGATCCTCCTCGGCGCCGGCGTCGAGATACACATCAGGCTGTACGTTGGAGAGGAGTAGCCGGCCGTTGTCGTCGACTTTCAGCGAGGCGAGCGTGCGGTCGCATTCCATGCCGCAGCGGATGCCGCTTGCGGTGTCGCCCGGGTCCTCCTTGTTGCACCAGCCAGCCGCCCAGTCCGGCTTCTTGGCGCCGCGCACCGTGGTGGTGAGAAAGCCGTTATAAGCGGCGTCCGACATCGTGCTCGGCTCCTCGTTCGGTCGGCTGACCGGGTCGTGCCCGTAGTAGAAGAAGATGCGCGCCACCTTCTGGTGCGGATGAGCCTTGAGATGGGCGGCATCATAAACGCGGCCGAAGCAGGCGTCGGCGCCGGTCGGGCTGAGTTCGGGAAGCTTGGGCGGTTGTTCGGCGCGCGCTACGCCGGCAAAAGCGACAAGGGCGGCGCAAAGCACCGCGCCCGCCATGGCCCTCCCCACAACGATCCTCGATGCCATATGATCCTCCTCCCGCCACAGGACTGGCTTCATGCTAGAGCAATTCCAGGAAAAGTGTGAGCAGTTTTCCGTTCGGAATTGCGTAAAAACAAGGAGATAGGGCGTTTCGCCGTTTCCGTGAAACGCAGTAATCTAGGAGCCCGGACCATGCAAAATTGAGCGAACGGGCAAGGCAAGGGAGGACAGGATGCTGCGCCGTGACATTTTTCGTGCCGGTCTCGCGGGCGCCGCGGGCCTGTTCGGCCTGAGCCGTGCAAATGCGGCAACGCCTGAGGGAAGGCTGAAAGTCGCCTATCACCTCAGCGACGCCGACAAGGTCAACTTCGTCCTCGGCAACATCAAGAACCACTATGAAGGCACCGGCGGCAATGTCGACATCGTGCTCGTGGTGCACGGTCCGGCTCTGGCCGCTTTCAAAGCCAAGGGCGCATCCGGCGCTGTTTCCAGCCGCTTCGCCGGCCTTGTTCAGCGGGGACTCGTCCCGCAAGCCTGCGGCAACACCCTGCACGGCATGGATATCACACTGACCGACCTGCTGGCGGGCTTCGAGCTTGCCGAGAAAGGCGGCGTCGTGAAGCTCGCCGAACTGCAGCACCAGGGCTATCTATATCTCAGGCCCTGAGCGCGACCGGGCTTGAACGGCAGGCAGGCAATGGCCTACGAAGGATGGCAACTCGGAGGCCAGCCGACATGACGACACTTGCCATCCCCGATCTTGCCGGCAAGGCGGTGCTGGTCACCGGCGCTTCGACCGGCATAGGCGCAGCACTTGTTCGTGCCTACGCGGCGCAGAGGTGCCGTGTCGCGCTGCACTACAATGCGAGCCGCGAGGCCGCCGAGAACCTGGCCGGATCCATCCGCGACGATGGCGGCGAGGTGTTTCTGGTCCAGGGCGACTTCTCGAAACCTGCCGACGTCGAGCGTGTGGTCGAAGAGAGCGCAAACCACTTCGGCCGGCTTGACGGCCTGGTCAACAATGCCGGCGGCATGCTTGGCCGCGTCGCCTATGCCGATCAGGATGAAGCGCATTACGACGCGGTGATGGACCTCAATGCGCGCTCGGTGCTCACCGCCTCGCGCAAGGCGATACCATGGCTGAAGCGCCAGGGCGGCTTCATCATCAACACCACCTCGATCGCCGCCCGCAACGGCGCCGGCGGCGGCGCCGGCCTCTACGGATCGTCCAAGGCCTTCGTTTCCAACGTGACGCGCGGCATGGCCAAGGAGCTGATCGGCTTCGGCATCCGCGTCAACGCCGTGGCGCCCGGCACGATCTTGACGCCCTTCCACGAACGCTATTCGAACGCCGAGCAGATCAAGGCCATGGTCGCCACCATTCCGCAAGGGCGCGCCGGAACGCCGGAGGATTGCGTCGGCGCTTACCTGTTCCTGTCGTCCGATCTGTTGAGCGGCTACATCATCGGCCAGGTGATCGAGGTCAATGGTGGCCAGTTGATGCCGTGAGCGGTCGACTGCATACTCGATGCAGCGCACAACCTGGAGGAGATCAAGGGCATGTACGGACTGATCGGCAAGATGCGGGCGGCGCGCGGCCAGCGCGATGCGGTCATGGACGTGCTGCGCGAAAGCACCGGCGCTCTCCCCGGCTGCCTGAGCTACATCATCGCCACCGATCCAGCCGACGCCGACGCCATCTGGGTCACCGAAGTGTGGACCGACCAGGCGAGCCACAAGGCATCGCTGCAGCTGCCGGAAGTCCAGACGGCGATCGCCAGGGCGCGTCCCTTCATCGCCGGCTTCGAATTCCAGATCGAGACCCATCCCGTTGGCGGCTTCGGCCTTCCTGCGCCCGAAAAGGCCGGGTGAAATCGCCGCCGCGGCGCAGAACGTCGACATCTCTTTCTTCATGGCCTTGCAGGCGGCGCGCTTCCTGGTCGTGCTGCTTTGTGCCAAGCGTAGCCAGGCTGGTGGCGCGAAACGTCGGGGCTTGATCCGGGGTATCCAATGCCAAAGGAATTCCAGGAAAAGTGCTCGGCGGTTTTCCGTTCGGAATTGCGTAAAATCAGAAAGTTGGAGCAAGTCAGCAATCCATCAGGATGCTGAATTGCTCGACGAGCAAGGGAATTGCCAATGAACCGCCGTTTGAACGCCGTCGATCTTTCCGGCCGCGTCGCCGTGGTGACCGGCGGCGCGCAAGGCATCGGCCTTGCGGTCGCCCGGCGCCTGTTGTCGTCGGGCGCCGGCGTTGCCATCTGGGACGTCGACCAGGCCGCAATGACCCAGGCTGTCGCCGAGCTCGCTTCGCTCGGCCGCGTTGAAGCCATTCTCTGCGACCAGTCCCAGATCGAGGCCGTCGATCGCGCCGCCGCCGCGACTGAGCGCTCGCTTGGCCCCGTCGATCTCCTGGTCAACAATGCCGGCATTGCCGGGCCGGCGGCGACCGTGGCGGACTACGACCCCGCCGCCTGGCGTCAGATCGTCGATATCGACCTCAACGGCGTCTTCTACTGCTGCCGGCGCCTGGTGCCCGGCATGGTCGCGCGCAATTACGGCCGCATCGTCAACATCTCCTCGGTGGCCGGCAAGGAAGGCAATCCGAATGCCGCCGCCTATTCGGCCGCCAAGGCCGGCGTGCTGGCGCTGACCAAGTCGCTCGGCAAGGAGCTCGCGGGACACGACATCGCCGTCAACGCGCTGACCCCCTCGCCCGCCCGTACCAGAATTCTCGAGCAGCTCACGGAAGCGCAGGTCGCTTATATGCTCGGCAAAGTGCCGCGCGGCCGCTTCGTCGAGGTGGAAGAGGCCGCCGCGATGATCGTCTTCATGCTGTCGGACGAGAACTCTTTCACCACCGGCGCGACCTTCGATCTCTCCGGCGGCCGCGCGACCTACTGACCATCCCCGCGGAGCTTCGTTTGGATTGCCGGGCCTATCGCCCCGCCGCAAGCCTCTCGGGAAGAAAATCGACGAAGACCCGGACCTTCGGCGAAAGATGGCGATTGGACGGCCACAGCATGCGGAACTGGCCGCGGCCGTCGACATGGTCGTCGAGCACGGCGCGCAGCCTGCCGTCATGCAGCGCCTCCCGCACCAGGAAGTCGGGCATGCAGGCGATGCCGAGACCGGCAATCGTCGCGCCCTTCAATGCCTCCATGTTGTTGCAGGTCAGCATCGAACGGATCTGCGGCTCGGCGCTCCCGGTGATGAACGGCCAGTTGAGCAGCCTGCCGCTGTTGAGAAAGCGGAAGTGTATCCCGAAATGTGCCGCTAGATCCGCCGGCGTGCCGGGCGTGCCATGGCGATCGAGATAGGAGGCGGCCGCGCACAAGATCATGCGAAAGGGCGCGACCGGCCTCGACACCAATCGCGAATCGGGCAGCTCTCCGCTGCGGATCGCGACGTCGATACCCTCGTCGATGACGTCGACGATGCGATCGTTGAAATCGATGTCGAGCTCGATTTCCGGGTATCGCGCCATGAATTCCGACAGCACCGGCAAAAGCAGATGATAGGTGACGATCGGCGTTGAGATGCGCAGCCGGCCATGCGGCGTTTCGCGTGTACGCGACAGCATCGCCTCCGCGTCTTCTATGTCGTCGAGGATGCGGCGCACCCGCTCGTTGAAAAGCTTGCCCTCCTCGGTCAGACCTATGCGCCGCGTGCTGCGCTGCAGGAGACGCACGCCGAGTTCCTGCTCGAGCCGGGCGACGCTCTTGCCGACGGCGGAGGCGGAAATGCCGAGCGCTTGTCCGGCGGCGACGAAACTGCCGAGCTCGGCGGTGCGGGCGAAAGCCAGAAGGCCGTTGAGACGATCCATGGTGAACCTATTCGAGCGTTTTGTTCCGAGATGAACGGAGATTTAATACTATTTTGCCGGAAACGTCGCCGCCCTATCTTGTCGTTGCGATCGGCTGTGCCAGTCAGGACATGCCGGCAAATCCCGCCCCGGATAGGAAAATCCATGACTTTGATGACCAGAACCGGCCCGGCCGGCAGATGGCTCGTGCTGCTGTCGGTTTGCCTCGCAGCCATGACGATGCCGTTGAGCTTCACCGGTCCCGCCGTGGCGCTGTCCCGCATTGCCGCCGATCTCGGCGGCAGTCCGATCGAGCTCAATTGGGTGACCAATGCCTTCATGCTGACCTTCGGCGCCGGCCTAATGGCGGCTGGAGCGCTGGCTGACAATCATGGCCGCAAGCGGATTTTTCTCGCCGGCCTCGCCGCCTATTCCCTAGCCGCGCTGGGCTGCATGCTGGCGCCAGGCATCGTCTGGTTCGATTTCTTCAGGGCTCTGCAAGGCGTTGGCGGCGCTGCCGCCTTCGCCGGCGGCGCCTCTGCGCTTGCCCAGGAATTCGACGGGCAATCGCGTTTGCGCGCCTTCAGCTTCCTCGGCACCAGCTTCGGCATCGGCCTTGCCTTCGGCCCTGTTGCCTCCGGCCTGCTCATCGACGCGTTCGGCTGGCGCGCGATCTTTCTTCTGGTGGCGGTGCTTGGCGTTGCCGCCGCCGCGCTCGGCCTGCGCACCGTCGCCGAATCGCGCGACCCGGACGCAACCGGGCTCGACTGGGCGGGAGCCGCCACCTTCACCATCGCGCTTGCCGCGCTGACCTGCGGCGTGCTGCAGGCGCCCCAGAGCGGTTGGGCCAATCCCCTCGTTATCGCCCTCCTCGGCGTTGCAGCCATCTTCTTTGCCGCCTTCGTCATTGTCGAGCGGCGCGTGCGCCGGCCGATGCTGGACCTGACGCTGTTTCGCTTCCCGCGTTTCGTCGGCGTGCAGTTCCTGGCCGCCGCACCTGCCTATGCCTTCGTCGTCCTGCTCGTGCTCTTGCCGATCCGCTTCATCGGCATTGAGGGGATGAGCGAGATCAAGGCGGGGCAATTGATGATCTGCCTGTCCGGGCCGCTGCTGATCTTGCCGCTGCTGGCCGGCCAGGCGGCACGCCGGATCGCCCCGGCCACCATCTGCGGTGTGGGCCTCCTCGCTGCCGCGGCCGGCCTGGTCTGGCTCAGTTGCGTACCCGTGGCGGACAACGCGCTGCTGCTCCCGCTGGTCTTGGTCGGCATCGGCATCGCCTTGCCCTGGGGACTGATGGACGGACTTGCCGTCAGCGTCGTGCCAAAGGAGCGCGCCGGCATGGCGGTCGGCATATTCAACACCACCCGCGTCGCCAGCGAGGGCGTGGCCCTGGCTATCGTCATGGCGGCCTTGTCCGGTTTCACGGCCACGCAGCTTGGCGCTCAAGGATTGGCCTCGCCTGCCGAAGCGGCCGCGGCGGCACAGCTACTGGCAACCGGCAATATCAGCGAAACGGTGCAACATCTGCACTTGGCCGACGCCAGTGCCCTGGTCCAAGCCTATGAGACGGCTTTCGACCGGCTGCTCATCGTGCTGGCGACGATCACCGTGCTCACCGCCGTCGTCGTCTTCTTCGGCTTGCGTCGCGGATCGCCGTCGCAACAAGACGTCGCGCCTGTCCCGGCCTGCCTGGAAGGCTGACGCCATGTGACGCCGTCAAGTCCGGCGAGGTATCCAAAAATACTTGACTCTCTTACTCATATTTGAGAGCGCGGAGGCGCAACCAAACATGAGGATTGGAGACAAGTTAATGACGAAGCGGTCGAGGACGTGGCGCCGGGGATTATCATTGCTGGCGGGCAGCGCCATCCTCGGCCATGCCTGGCCGACAATTGCCCAGGAAGGCGGCGACGCCACCGTTCTCGACAGGATCGAGGTGACCGCCGAGAGCAACGAGATCCTGAAGCAGGACGGCTACGTCGCGAAGAAGGACCGCATCGGCACCAAGACCGACACGCCGATCGCCAGGATCCCGCAGGCGGTCTCGGTCGTCACGCAGAAGCAGATCGAGGACCAGAAGCCGCGTACACTGAACGACGCGCTGGGCTACACGGCCAGCGCCAATCCAAACAGCTTCGGTTTCGACACGCGCTACGACGCCTTCTTCCTGCGAGGCTTCCAGGCCTTCTACAACGGCATGTTCCGCGACGGGCTGCGCCAGTACAACGGCCCTTCCGCCTGGTTCAAGACAGAACCTTACGGCATCGAGGGCGTCACCATCCTGAAGGGACCGGCCTCCTCGCTTTACGGCGTCAGCGGTCCGGGCGGCATCGTCAATGTCGTCACCAAACGCCCCAAGGACGAGCCGTTCCATGAGATCGAGTTGCTGGCCGGCGAGCACAACCGCTTCCAGGCGGCGCTCGATGCTTCCGGGCCGGTCAATGACGACGGCAGCATTCTCTATCGCTTCACCAGCCTCGGCCGTCTGAGCGGGACCGGCCTGCCCGACTATCCCGACGATAAACTCTATCTGGGGCCGGCTGTCACTTTCAAGCCGGACGAGGACACCAAGCTCACCATCCTCGGCGAATATTCGAAGTCCGTCACCGGTGGCACCGCCGCCTTCTACAACTCCGCCTATGGCGTGCTGTCGAACGTCTATGAAGGCGATGCGTCCTGGAATGATTTCACCCAGGATCAGGGGCGCATCGGCTACGAGTTCGAGCACCGCTTCAATGACTGGCTGACCGTGCGCCAGAACCTGCGCTACAACGCCGTTGACTCGGATATCGAATATAGCGGCCATTACTCGATCGGCGCCGATCAGCCGCTTGAGCGCTACTGGGGCCACTATACCGAGACGATGAAGAACTTCGTCGTCGACAACATGGCGCAGCTCGAATTCGACACGGGTCCGGTGCGGCACACCGTGATTGCCGGCATCGACTATGCCTGGTCGGACTATGACGCCGGCAGCGGGCTTTCCTATGTCTCGGTCGAGGATATCAAGGCCGCTCCCGTCCCCCATTTCGGCGGGCAGGAGATGAACCAGCTCGGCGTCTACCTGCACGACCAGATGGAGTGGAACGATTTCACCCTGTTCACCAGCGGCCGCTACGACTGGGTCGACACCACCTCCACCGCGGCGGATTTCAGTCAGTCGAAGCAGAAGGACAGCGCCTTCTCCGGCCGCGTCGGCCTGTCCTACCGGACCGAATGGGGCATCATCCCCTACGTCAACTATTCGACCTCGTTCTCTCCCAACATCGGCTTCGTCTATGACGACGTCTCGAGTTCCGTCAGCCGCGTCGCCCGCCCGACCATCGCCACGCAGACGGAGATCGGCGTCAAATACGAGATCCCCGATCACAACGCGACCGTCAGCGCCGCGCTGTTCGACATCGACCAGAAGGACGGCGTCGTCTTCGACGCCTCGACCGGCATCAACAAGCAGCGCCAGCTCGACCTCAACTCGCGCGGCGTCGAGCTGGAAGCCGATGCCTCGCTCGATGATGGCTTCAGCCTCATCGCCTCCTACACCTATCTGCGCGTGAAGATCGAACGCGGCGCCGAAGGCACCGACGGCAAGGAACTGTCGGCGACGCCGAACCACATCCTGTCGCTCTGGGGCCATTACCAGTTCGAGAACGGCACGCTTGAAGGGCTTGGGCTCGGCGCTGGCGTGCGTTTCGCCGGCGCGAGCTACGGCGACGACACCAATACTTTCAAGAACGACGCGCGCGCCTTCGTCGATGCCTCGCTGTCCTATGATTTCGGCTATCGCAACCCGAGGCTCGAAGGCGTGAAGCTGCAGATCAACGCCAAGAACCTGTTCGACAACCAGCAGGCAATTTGCTCGGCCGGCTATTGCTACCGCGACGAGGGCCGCTCGCTGTTCGGCAGCCTGCGCTATCGCTTCTGATGTCGGTCTCCGTCTCGAACCGGGCCGCCTCGTCGCCGGCGGCCATCGTCGCTGCGATCGGCGGCCTCTATGTGGCGCAGAGCGTGATCGGCGGCATCACCTGGACGGGTCTCCCGGCCGTGATGCGCGACCAGGGCCTGCCGCTCGACCGCATCGGCCTGCTCACCCTGATCGCCCTGCCATGGGCGCTGAAGTTCCTGTGGTCGCCGGCGGTGGAGCGCTACCGGCTTCCGCCAGCGGGCAGGAATCGCACCGGCGCGATCGTCCTCATCGGCGGCCTCATCTCCATCGCCGGACTGCTGGCCATCGCCCAGTTCGGTCCCGCCGCCTTCTGGCCGGTCGTCGCCTGCCTGACGGTGGTCGCCTTTGCCGCCTCGACGGTCGACATCGCCTGCGATGGCTTTGCGGTGCAGAACCTTGCCGGCAAAAATCTCGGCTGGGGCAATGCCGCCCAGGTCGGCGGCGCCTATTTCGGCTCGGCGATCGGCGCCGGTCTTTTCCTCTATCTGGTCGAAATCCACGGCTGGCGCGCGGCGGTGTCGGCGATGGCCTCGCTGCTGGTGCTGCTCGGCCTGCCCTTCCTGCTCGGCATCGCCGGCCGATCGCGCGAGGAAGTGCGCCAACACGTGCCCGCGCTCGGCACGGCGCTGCGGCGCCCGCAGATACGCCGCGGTCTGGCGGCGTCGGCGATCTACGTTCTGGCGCAGAAGGCGGCGCTGACCATGCTCGGCCCGTTTCTGGTCGATGCCGGGCTCAGCCTTTCCACGATTGGCCTGGTCAACGGTGTCGGCAGCATGGTTCTCGGCGGCGCGGCCGCCCTTGCCGGCGGCGCTCTTGTCCGATGGCTGGGCACGCGCAGCGTGCTTGTGCTCGCGCTTATGCTGCAGGCCGGATCGCTGTTCATCCTCGCGGCCTTCGCGCTTTCCGGCGTTTTCCCGGCAGGCCCGCTGGCGGCCGTCGCGACGCTGAGTTCCTCCGGCATCATGGCGCTCGGCTTCGTGGCGCTCTATGCGCAGTTCATGCGCTGGTCGGATCCGAGGCAGGCAGGGGTCGATTTCACGCTTTTCCAGTGCATGGATGCCTTGGTCAGCATGGCGGGCGGCATCCTGGCCGGCTATGCGGCGCAGCATCTGGGCTATGGCGCACTGTTCGGCGGCGCGGGCGTCGTCGCGCTGCTGGCGGTGCCGGCCATCGCCATGGTCAGCGATCGCAACTAAAAGATTGAACTATTCCTCGCCGGCACCGTCTCCGCCCGACGCGCCGCGGCGCCAATAGGCGGTGACAAGATGCCGGTTGCGCGACAGGGCCCATTCCTTGCGCACGGTCCGGCGGATGTCGCGGAAGTCGGCGAACTCGCATCCGGCCCAGACAAAGAGATCGTCGGCCCCGCGGCCGCGCTCGCGCAGCGCTTCCGGCAGCAGGCCGGCCCGGCCTGCTTCGCGGCCATGCCGATAAAGCCAATGAACAGCGATGTTCTCGCCCGCCGCCAGCGTCACCCGGTCTTGCGGACCGTCAACCTCGATGAAGGCCTCGGCACGGACGGACGGCGCAAGCTCTTCCAGCATCCGGCCGATCGCCGGAAGCGCGGTATCGTCGCCCAGAAGAAGCAGGTTTGATGCCTCGGGCACATCGCCGCCGCCGGGGCCAATCATGCCGATGATGTCCCCGGCCCTCGCATTCTGCGCGAAACTCGCAGCCGGCGTCTCGGCGCCGGGATGCAGCACGAAGTCGATGTCGAGCCAACCCTCGGCCACGTCCAGCGCGCGGATCGTATAGACGCGGATGGTGAGCGCATCCTCGCCCGACGGCCAGACGATCAGGCCGTCCGCGCCCATGGTCGGCCAAACCGCCTGCCGTCCGGCCGGCGGCAGCAGAAGCCGAACATGAAATCCGCCATGGGCGAAGCGTCCGAGGTCGCGGCCGCAGAAGCGCACGCGTTGCATATGCGGCGACAACCGCCTCGAGGACAGGACCGATATCTCGCGGAAGAATATCGGCGTGCCGGCATCCTTGCCGTCTCCTTGCCAGCGCAAGCCTTCGGTGGTGCTGAGATGCGCGGCGATGTGGCCGGCGAAGATCATCTTCATGTAGGAGAGGCAGGTCTCGTCCTCCGCCGCGACACGGACCAGCACGCCGCGGTCGTCGAATGAGGCATTCAACGTGCCGTAATGCATACGGAATTCCCATTGGCCGGCAACGCCGGTGTCGCTTTCATAATCGCCGTGCTCGGCGCGCAGCCTGTCCATCACCGCGCGGATGTTGTCGTTTTGGATACGGGTTTGCGCGCTCAAGAGCTTCATCGCCGGGCCTTCCGATATAGACGAGATCGGCCGAAGCCCCATATCGCCGCGCCGGCATGCCACAGCGCCGGCGGCATTGCCACAAAAACATGATTACAATGATCATATTTTTGGACGATGCCGCACGAAGGTCGGCGACGCATCCGTTCTTCAGCTGATGACCAGGCTCGCGATCCGGTCGCCGTTGAGCGTGAAGGCCATGTCGCCCTCGCCGTTGAAGCCGTTGCCGGTCACGGCGACGCGGGCATGGTAGACGCCGTCGCGCTCCGCGATGCGAACGATGCGAAGGTTGGACTGCACGCCGATATTGTCCGACTGGTTCCACTGCGCGACGCCATCGCGGCCACTGAAATCGCGACCCCAGTCGCTGAGGAAAGCATCGTCTGTGAATGTGGCCAGAAAGGCTTCGGTATCGGCGGCGTTGGTTGCTTCGACAAAGCGACGGATCGGATCGGGTGTGGTCATTGGTCTGTACATTTTGAGGTGTGTTGAGATTCAGGTCAGGCCGAGACGAAAATGGTGGCTTCCGAGAACCGGAGCGGAGCGTACTTCATGTACGTGAGCACCGGAAGCGCAGGAAACCGCCATTTGCAGGCCGGCCTCACCTGAATATCAACGCACCTCAGTCCAACCTGTGCATGAGGTCGTCATCCAGCCAACGGCCGAAGAAATAGACGAGCTGCTTATGCCACCACGGCCAGTCATGGCTGACGTCGCCACCCCAATAGTCGACCCAGGCCGGGATCGATTTGTCGCGCAGCACCTGTTCCAGCTCGCGCGTTTCGACCAGCATGCGCTCTTCCCAGGCGCCTTGGCCGCAGCAGAAGATCAGCCTGAGCGCCCTGAGCCGCCCGAGCAGCTTCTGGTCGACGATGCCGGGCAGATAGTCGAGCGGCGAATTGAAATAGATGTTGCCTTCAAGCACCCGGCCGAAGAAATCGCGGGCCGAATAGACGCCGGACAGCGAGATCACCCCGCTCGCCAGCTCCGGGAAGCGGAACACGAAATTGGATGAGTGATAGCCGCCCATCGAGCAGCCGCAAAACAGCGGCTTCAAAACGCGGCCACCGTTGGACCTGGCGGCAACCGCCTGCAATTCCGGCAGCGCTTCTTCGCGCACATAGCGGAAATAGGCTTCGTGGCGGGCGATGCGTTGCGCCGGGTCGGCACGCTTGTCGAAGAAGGATTCCGAATCTACGCCGTCGAGCGTGAAGAGCTGGATGCGGCCGGTGTCGATGAAGTCGGCAAGCGCGCCGATCCCGCCCGAATCCTCGAGCTGGTAGAACCGCCCTTGCGAGGTCGGGAACACCACCACCGGCCGCCCGGCATGGCCGTAGCGCTTGTATTCCATGTCCCGGCCGAGATTGCGGGCATGACCCTTGTGATAGGAGACGTCCATCGGCTCAGGCCTTTTCCGCGTGGATGTAGTCGACCGCCTGGCGCAGCGCCTTCGGATCCTTCGAACGCATCTGGTAGGCGTAATTGCCCATGGCGCGGCTGAAGACCTCTTCGATGGCCTGATGATGGACGATCTTGTCGCCGTGGGCGGCTAGCACGTCCGCATGGCTGTGCAAATAGTCGATGTGGCGTTTGCGGCTGGCATAGGCGGTGAAATACTTGCCCTTGTAAGGGCCGCCGGCGGCATCCTTGACCACCATGTCGGCCCAGGCGGCATAGACGTCGATGTCGAATGTGTAGTTGATGGCGTCCGTCATCCAGGCGCCGGGCGGCCGCATGTTGACCTCGAGCGCGATGACGCGCTTGTCGCTGGTTTCGAACAGCTCGATATGGAAGAAGCGCTCGCGTACGTCGAACGCCTTGAGGATCTTGCGGCCCGCCTCCTCGACTTCCGGGCTGATCTCGGAAAGCAGGTGTAGCTCATATGGCGATCCTTGTTGACCGCCTCCATGATGCTCTGATCGTAACGGTGGCTGGCCGCCAGCACCACCTCGCCGTCGCGGTTGACTAGCCCGTCGAAGGTCACCACCAGCCCTTCTATGAACTGCTCCATGACGAAGGTGACACCCTCCGGCTTGTCCTTGAAGAACTGGTCGAGCTCCTTGGCGTTGGAGATCTTGAAGGTGTTCGAGGCGCCGGAGCCCGAATCCGGCTTGACCACCACCGGAAAGCCGACGCGGCGGATGAAGGTCATGGCGCCGGCGCGGTCGGAGCATTTGCGCTGCGGGATGGTCTCCACGCCGCTCTTGCGGAAGAAAGCGCGCATACGGCTTTTCCGCTTCAAATTCTTCACGAAGTCGAGCTTGGTGCCGAAGATGTTGAAATCGGTGCGGATGTTGGCTTCGAGTTCGAGCCAATGCTCGTTGAGGGACTCGAAGCGATCGATGCGGCCCCATTTATGGATGAAGTGCCCCATCGCCCGGAAAACGGCGTCGTAATCTTCCATGTCGGCGATGCGGTAATATTCCGAAAGCGCCGCCTTGAGCTTGGCGTTCAAGGTTTCGTAAGGCGCATCGCCGATGCCGAGCACGGTGGCGCCCGCCTTTTTCAGCCGGTCGCAAAAATCGGTGCCGTTGGCCGGGAAATGCGGCGAGAAGAACACGAAATTCATGGACGAACCCCTCCCCGGAGCTTCGCTCGGTGCCAAGCCTTCGAAACCAAGTCTGGCGCATTTGCGAGGCGCGGGGAAGACTGTCCGCACCGGCGGCGATATTAGGCAAGGGCGTTCATTCATGCGTCCCGCTTGCCTCCGACGGGCCGCTCCTGTAAGAGAGCCGGCATGACCACGCGCGTCCGCTCCGTCGCCTCCTCTCGCACCGGCTTTGCCGGCGAGACCGCGCGCGCGCTCGCCTCGACCCTGCTTCTTCTCGGCCTTATCGGCGATCGCCGGGTTCGCTGAAGGAGCGCCCGGCGGTCGAAACCGCCGCTCAAGGCGCATGCTCCTTGGCCAGACTTTGGCAAAGTCACATCAAGCGAACGAATTTTTGGTAGAGGCGACGCTCGCCACCCATCCGCCTGAAGCGGGCATGCGGGCCGCCGGGAGAAACGACGATGAACGCACGAGAAGAAATCCGCGCCGGCGAGGCTGAAGCCGGGAAGCGCGCGGCCGGCCACATGCCGGATGCGGCACGCAAATACCAATCCTACCCGACGGTCGGCCTGACCGACCGCACCTGGCCGAACAGGACCATCGACAAGGCGCCGATCTGGTGCTCGGTCGACCTGCGCGACGGCAACCAGGCGCTGATCGACCCGATGGGTCATGAGCGCAAGGCGCGCATGTTCGCGCTGCTCCTCGACATGGGCTTCAAGGAAATCGAAATCGGCTTCCCCTCGGCTTCGCAGACGGATTTCGACTTTGCCCGCTGGTGCATCGAGGAAGGCGGCGTCCCCGCCGACGTCTCGCTCCAGGTGCTGGTGCAGTGCCGGCCCGAGTTGATCACGCGGACCTTCGAGGCGCTCAAGGGCGCACACCGCCCGATCGTGCATTTCTACAATTCGACCAGCGAGCTGCAGCGCCGCGTCGTGTTCGAGAAGGATGTCGCCGGCATCAAGCGCATCGCCACCGACGCCGCCAAGATGATCACCGACATGGCCGCCAAGGCCGGCGGCGGCTACCGCTTCGAATATTCGCCGGAGAGCTTCACCGGCACCGAGCTCGAAGTCGCGCTGGAGATCTGCAACGCGGTCACCGAGATCGTGAAGCCGACGGCCGACAACAAGCTGATCATCAACCTGCCGTCGACGGTCGAGATGTCGACGCCCAACGTCTATGCAGATCGCATCGAATGGATGTGCCGCAACCTCGATGCCAGAGAGAACCTGATCGTCTCGCTGCATCCGCACAACGACCGCGGCACCGGCATCGCCACCACCGAGCTCGGCCTGATGGCTGGCGCCGACCGCGTCGAAGGCACGCTGTTCGGCAATGGCGAACGCACCGGCAATGTCGATATCGTCACGCTGGCGCTCAACATGTTCACCCAGGGTGTCGATCCGGAGCTCGACTGCTCCGACATAAACCGGATGAAGGACGTCTACGAATATTCGAACCAGCTGAAGATCCCGGAACGTCACCCTTATGTCGGCGAGCTGGTCTACACGGCTTTCTCCGGCTCGCACCAGGACGCCATCAACAAGGGCATGAAAGCTCTGAAGAAGGCCAACACCCCAATCTGGGAAGTGCCCTATCTGCCGATTGATCCGGCCGATGTCGGCCGCACCTACGAGGCGATCATCCGCATCAACTCGCAGTCCGGCAAAGGCGGCATCGCCTATGTGCTGCAGGCAGATTACGGCCTCAACCTGCCGCGCAATCTGCAGATCGAGTTCAGCCAGGCGATCCAGGCGATCACCGATGCGGAAGGCAAGGAAGTGCCGGCCAGGCGCATCCACGAACGCTTCCTCGAAACCTATGTCGACCAGCCCGGCGCGCGGCTGAAGTTCCTCGACCATCGCACCTATCCCGATACCGAGGTGAAGGGCCGGCGCATGGTCGAAGCGGATATTCTCGACAATGGCAAGGAAGTGACCATCACCGGCTCGGGCACCGGCCCGATCGACGGCTTTGTCGATGCGCTCTCGCGCCATGTGGGCGTCGACATGTCGGTGCTCGACTATTCCGAGCATTCCTTGCAGCGCGGCTCCAACGCCTCGGCGATCTCCTATGTCGAGATGGAGTATCCGGGCGGCAAGCTGTTCGGCGCCGGCATCAACACCAACATCGTCGCCGCCTCGCTGGAGGCCGTAGTTTCGGCCGCCAACCGGATCATCGGCGGCTAGAGCAAATTCCAGGAAAAGTGTGAGGCGGGTTAGGCTCGGCGGTTTCGCCGTAGCCTTCCGTCCGGAATTGCGGTCAAACAAAAAATTGAGCGGTTCACCGTTTCGTGAAACGGTGAACCGCTCTAGCCGGATGATCTGATTCAGCGATGGAGCTGGCGCGTTCCAGCTTGCGCCACGCTGCAGACGCGGACGCGAATCTGCCATTCGTTAACCGCCGGAGGAATTTCCGGTGGCTTACGCGATCACATAATAGAAGCATCCTTGTGCGCCGGCGCGAGCGCTATATTATCGCTCCCTAACCTGTGCCGACTTCGAAAGGTTCGACACTTGGAGCATGCCCCGCCTGCCGCCCCCGCAGTGCGCGAGACATTGGAGCGACTGCTTGCCAGCGAAACGTTCGGCCGATCCGAGCGTGCCCGCAGGCTATTACGCTATCTGGTCGAACGCGAGCAGGCCGGCGAGGCGGACAGGCTGAAAGGCGTTTCCATCGCCATGGACGTCTTCGGCAAGGACGGCGATTTCGACGCCTCCACCGATGCCGTGGTCAGGGTTCAGGCCGGTCGTCTGCGCGAGCTTCTGGAGCAGTATTTCGCCAATGAAGGTGTCGCCGAGCCGGTGCGCATCGCGATCCCGCGCGGCGGTTATGTCCCGTCCTACGAGCCGAATGCGATCCGCCTGCCCAGCGACGCCAGGTCCGCCTCCAAAACCGTCGCGCAGCGGTCCGACGCTTTGGCCGAAGCCGCTCAGGCCGCAACCGAACATCTCGACGCCTCTGCCGCGGGCGAACCTGCAGCGCTGATGGCGCCGGCAGCACCCGCCCAGTCGCTCACGCGGCAATTGCGGTTCTTCTGGGCTGCCATGGCTCTGGTCATTGTCATGCTCGGCGTGCTCATCGTGCGTCAAGGCAATGCCTTCCTCAACGGCGGCGACACTGCCGCGACAGTCGAGACGGCGCGCCTGGCCGGCACCGCCCAGTCCGGATTCGAATCCCTGCCGCTGATCTACATCGCCGTCAAAGCCGATGGAGCGGAGGCGGCTCGCGTCGCGTCGTCGCTGCGCGCCGGGCTTGCGGGTTTTGACACCATCGATTTCATCGGGCGCGATGCGGATTCGACGCGTGATCGGTCCGCCGATCCGATCAGTTTCGTTTTCGAAATTGTTCCCGGGCCCGCTGCCGGCGACGTCACGGTGGAGTTGCAGAGCGTCGGGACCGGGCGGGTTCTCCTGTCGCGCAACCTTACATCGGCCGAGAGCGCCCCTGGCGCGGTTGAAGGCAACGTCGCCAGCCTTCTCACCTCGACAGTTCCCGCTTCGGGCGCGATCTACAGCTACATCGACCAGAGCGACATCCGGACCAGCCAGATCGGATGCCTGGTGCTCGACGACCGCTATTATCTCGACATGAGCGCCCAGACGCACGAAATTGCGTATCGCTGCCTGGAGAAGCTGGTCGGCGAAGGCACCAAATCGTCGCTTGTCTATGCGGAGCTGGCCGCGCTTCATGTGGAAGCCGTCACCGCGCACTATGCCTATCCGCCGGAAGCGACGCTCGAAAAGGCCATGTCGCTTGCCCACCGCGCCGTCCAGATGGGGCCGATGAGCCCGCACGCGCATCGCGCCTTTGGCTACGTCAACTCGCGTCTCGGCAACACGGACGAAGCGATCCGATTGATGCGAAAGGCTTACGAACTCAACCCGTACGACCTCGGCATGGCCGCCGCCTATGGCTACGGCCTGATCTTCGCCGGCAAATATGATGAGGGAACGCCGATCCTGGACCACGCGGTCGAAGCCTTCAGCGGCCATCCAACCTGGTGGGATTATGGCCTTTTCGTCGGAGCCTTCATGCAGGGCGATATGAAAAAGGCCGCGCTCGCCAGCGAGTCGCTGCGCACGACGGCATCAAAGTCGCATTACCTGGCCGCGCGCCTGATCGGCGCCAGGATTTCGGGACGCGACAAGCTGGCGGGCAAGCTTGCCAACGAGCTCACCGCGCAATTCCCGAAGTTCGCCGCCGACCCGCGCGCGACATTCGTCGATCGCAAATACCCCCCGGATCTCACCGATCGGCTGGTTCAATCCTTGCGGGCCGCTGGGATCGGCAACCCGAGCTAATCCAACTCTCCATACTCATTTGGGCCACACGAATGCCGGAGCACCAAACTATGACGCTGTGATCCGGCATATATTAGGACATTCTTGCGCATCGAGCGCCTGACGGGGCGCTGCGGTCGCGAAAATTTTACTGGCCATCAATCCGGTTCGGGAGCAATTCAGCCACAATTTGAAGCTCCTGCCTTGTTCACCGCCCCATTTTTTCATGCGTCCATTCCCTTATGCGGTCGAAAGCGGCGCCCGTCCGAGGACGATCGTGCTTCTGCACGGCTTCGGAGCATGTGGTGAGATCTGGCGTGACGTCGCGGCCTCGCTGGCGGCGCGGGCGAGAGTGTTGGCCTATGATCTGCCGGGCCATGGACAGTCCCTGGAAAGCGAAGGCCTGGGCGGCGCCAAGCCAGCCGCGCGAGCCATCCTCGCCGATCTGGCCGCCCGCCGGTTGGGCAAGGTCCATCTCGTCGGTCACTCAATGGGCGGCGCGGTCGCGACATCGATGGCGCTTGCCGACCCCGACAGGGTGGCCTCGCTTACGCTGTTGGCGCCCGGCGGTTTTGGCCCGGAAATCAACGCCGACTTGCTGCGCCGCTACGCCGCCGCGGCCGGCAGCAACCAGGTCCGCGCCAGCCTTGTCGCCATGTCGGGTCCGCGCAGCGTGCCGCCTGATCACGTGGTGGATGCACTCTGCCGGATGCGCACCCGACCGGGCCAGTTGCAGACCCTGATCGATATGGCGGCCGCGATGACGAGGGATGACCGGCAAGGGATCATCCCCCGCGCGCAGTTGGATACGCTTGACATGCCGGTCATGGTCGTTTGGGGAGCGGAGGATCCGCTGCTGCGGATTGAGCAGGCCGAGGCGCTGCCGTCGCATTTCCATCTGCATCATGTCCTTGACGCAGGTCACATGCTGGTCGAGGAAGCTCCTGACCTGATCGCCGAAATCGTGCGTCGCAACGTGCGGCGGCGCGGCAGACGGTTGCATCCACCGCTGGACGCTTCGGCGAGTTGATCTCTCCCGGACCGATCTCGAAACGTCCCTTACCCGCTTTCGCCGGACCGCGGCAGTCGCGCGGTTCGTCGTCGGCAGTGCATTTTGCCGGCGACTGTGGTAACTCGCTGTTAACCAACAGTGAGGCAGCCGCCATGACGGATGCAGGCGACAAAATCACCCCGATCGAACCGTCGCGAAAGCTCGCCGATGCCGTACGCGACGTCAAGAACGCCTTTGCCGACCGCGATGACGTGGTCGTCGACATGCGCGAGGCGCACCGCATGCGACTCGATCTTCTGGCGAGCGAGCTTGCCCCGGTCTTTGCCGATGTCCCGGCCGACATGGACAGCTTCGACTTCGCCGTCTCGTCCGGCCTGCAGCCGCGGCTATGGATCGATGCGGTGAGCCATGTCGCCATGGGACGCGACCGCCGCACCTATCGCTTCCTCAGGGATACGCGCATCGGCCGCGTGGTGCTGGCCGAATCGACCGAGATGAAAGTCGTTGCCGATGCGGTGATGCGCTACGTGGCCGAGCGTGTCGTCGAGCGGCAGCGCATGATGGAAGGGAGCGTGGAGAGCGCCGTTCGCGGCCTGCATCGCCCCGTGGTCCAGGAAGCGGAGCCGCCCATCCGATCCGAAAGCGGCCGCAATGGCTGGACAACCTTCTTCGCCGGCCTCGGCCTGATCGCCGCAGGCGCCCTTGTCGGCCTGGCGGTTTCGCTGGCGTTGTTTTGGGACCGCATCATGCAGATGAAGATCAGCTTCTGACGAGCTGGCGCGCCGTGCCGGCGGGCACATCGAGGTCGATGGCCTGCAGGTCGGCAGGCGGCAGGGCTGGCCCCGTCAGGCCGCGCCGGATCAGGCGAAGACGCCAGTCGCCCTTTTCACCGTCGATTTCGAAGATGTTGTATTGCGCCGGCGGGTGTTTGCCGCCGGGCGCCTGGCCCGCGGCGGCAACCCCGACCACGGGCACCTTGGCGCCCCGTGCGCCGATGGTGAACAGTGACGGCAGATGCGAATGCCCGTGCAGGACGAGTTCAGCGCCATGACGGCGAATGACCTTGTGAAAGCGAGTGATGCCGAACAGCCGCTTATGCTGCGGGACGGCACCGCGCACCGGAGGATGGTGGATCATGATGGCGCGGAACAGCCCTTGCTCCGCGGCATCGTCGAGGATCTTGGCGAGCCGCTCGGCCTGCCCTTCCATGAAGAAGCCGTTGGCCATGAAGGGCGCGGTGGCGCGCGCCGTGGTGACGCCGATCAGCGCTACATTGCCGCGCACACGCAGATACGGAAAGGAATTGCGGTCGACCGGGCTATTGACGCCGTCGCCCGTCATCCAGGGAGCCCACGACCGGCAGACCTTGTCGAAGGCGCCCGGCACATAGGCGTCGTGATTGCCGGGGACCACGGAAACGTCATTTGGCGATCCAAGCGTCTCCAGCCAGTGCTTGGCCATCTCGATCTCGCCATCGAGCGCCAGGTTGACGAGGTCGCCCGTGACGGCCAGGTGATCGGGCGCGCCGGCCTTGATGTCGGCGACGATGGTGTCGATCACCGAGTCATGCATATGGCGGCGGCGATTGCGCTGCCAGTTGACGTAGCCCAGCACGCGCTTGGAGGCGAGGTCGCGATAGGTTACATCGGGCAGCGGTCCCAGATGAGCATCGGAAATATGCGCGAGCCTGAACATGGCCCCTTCTTAAGCGACGCCGACGAGGCTTTCCACTCACCGTTTGCTGTTCGCCCAAGCAAGTTCCGCAAAAGTGTCCCACGGTTTTGCGGCCAGAACCTGCGAAAAACAAGGAAAGCCAGGCAGATGTTCGTGGGGCAACCCATCTGCTTGGGGATCGTTGAATGAACCGCCCGGCCGATCCTGACGCGGCATTCCGCCAGACCGGCTGGCCGGGGTTGCGGGCAAGGCTGTTCCATTTCTACTTCCTGCTGCGCCGCCCGATGACGCTTGGCGTGCGCGGGCTGGTCTATGACCGTGCCTCCAACTCAGTCTTCCTGATCCGCCACACCTATGTTCCCGGTTGGCAATTGCCGGGCGGCGGCGTCGAGGTGGGCGAGACCCTTGAGGAAGCGCTGGCGCGCGAACTGGCCGAGGAAGGCAACATCGCTCTGACTGCGCCGCCGGTGCTGAAGTCGATGCATTTCAACCATCGCCCCAGCAAGCGCGACCATGTCGGCCTTTATCTGATCGAAGCCTTCTACCAGACGGCGCCGAAACTGCCTGACCACGAGATCGCCGAAGCGGGTTTCTTTCCGCTCGACCGCCTGCCGGAGGGCACGACGCCGGCGACGCTGCAGCGGATAGCGGAGATTTTTGGCGGCGAGCGTAACTCGGCTTACTGGTAATCACGCCGCCTTCCTGAACCTGTTCCGGTCATGCGGCGCGGCATAATCAAGCTCCGGCCCTGCCGGAATGATCCCCGTCGGGTTGATCGATCTGTGGCTGCCGTAATAATGCGCCTTGATGTGATGCAGGCTGACCGTGCCCGCGACGCCGGGCACCTGATAGAGATCGCGCAAATAGTTCGACAGGTTCGGATAGTCGGCGATGCGGCGCAAATTGCATTTGAAGTGGCCGACATAGACCGGATCGAAACGAACCAGCGTCGTGAACAGCCGCCAGTCGGCCTCGGTGATGCGTTCGCCGGTCAGAAAGCGCTGCTGCGAAAGCCGCTCTTCGATCGTATCAAGCGCTAAGAACAATTCGCCGAACGCTTCCTCATAGGCTTTCTGCGTGGTGGCGAAGCCGGCGCGATAGACGCCGTTGTTGATTGCCGGATAGACCAGCGCATTGATCCTGTCGATCTCCGCGCGTAGCGCCGCCGGATAGAAGTCGAGACCGGCGTCGCCCCATTCGTCGAAGGCGGAATTGAGCATGCGGATGATCTCGGAGGACTCATTGTTGACGATGGTCTCTTGCCTTTTGTCCCACAGCACCGGCACCGTCACGCGGCCTGAATATGCCGGATCGGCCTTGGCATAGACCTGGTGCAGAAAATCGAGGCCGTAGAGCGTGTCGCCCGTGGCGCCGTCCTCAGCTTTGAAGGTCCAGCCGTTCTCCCCCATGAAATGGTGCACCACGGAGACGGAGATGATGCCCTCCAGCTTCTTCAGGACGCGAAAGATCAGTGTGCGATGCGCCCATGGGCAGGCGAGCGACACATAGAGGTGATAACGGCCGGGTTCCGCCTTGAAGCCGCGCGTGCGCCCTTGCGCCGGCACGCCGTCGCGCGTGATCCAGTCGCGCCATTGCGATTCCGTTCGCACGAACCGGCCGCCGCTGTCGGTGTTGGGCGCGCGATCCTGCCATCTGCCTTCAATCAGCAATCCCATGCGAAAAATCTCCCTGCGGCTCGATATTATCTAGGTTGATGACCGGGCTGGCGAAGCCCTCAGCGGATGAACAGTTCGTCAAACGACGAACCAGTTCGTCAAATGACCAACCGCTCCGGGGACGGATAAGTTCGTCATGGACGCAAAGAAAGCCTGAAAGCACCGATTGCAGCGGCCCAAAATTGATGCTAGCGGAGGCGCCCATGTTCGACTTTGCCTCGATCCGGTTCGACCGACGACGAAAGGGCGCCCGCGCTTAAGAAGCGTTGACTGGCGAACGCTGCCGCTTTGCAGCAGACCTTCCTCGATACCGGAACGCAAAGACCATGAGCCTTGCCGACGTGAAATACCTGCCGGAGACTCCGGCGCATGACCCTGAAATCGAAGCCATCAACGACGAGGCCTTCGGTCCGGGTCGTTTCGTGCTTGCCGCCTACAAGATCCGCGAGTCGGGAGGACATGACCGCTCGATGTCCTTCGTCGCCGTCAAGGACGGCACGGTCATCGCTTCGGTGCGCATGACGCGCGTGGCAGCGGGGGCCGGACGCGCTATGATGCTCGGCCCGCTTGCGGTGCGCCCTGCCTACAAGAATCTCGGCATCGGCCGCAAGCTGGTCGCGATCGCGCTGGAGGCGGCCAGGACGGCCGGCGCGTCCGCCGTTATCCTGGTTGGCGACGAGCCATACTACGGACCGCTTGGCTTCAAGCGCTTTCCGCGCGGGCAGATCACCATGCCACGCCCGGTCGATCTCGACCGGTTGCTGCATCACGAGATCAAGCCGGGCGCCGTCGCCCGCTTTACCGGCGAGGTCTGCCACGCCAACATGACGAGGGTTGCGGAACTTGTCCCGGCCCTGGCGCGGTCGGCCGCTACCGGGCAGGCATCTGTCGACCCGCCTATTGCTGTTGCGCCTCCTTTGCGCGCTTCGTAGCATAATCCGGTCCCTGGGAGGCCTGCATGAACCCGAACGGCCAGATCGCGATCGTCACCGGCGGCGGGTCGGGCCTTGGCGAGGCAACGGCGCGCGCCTTGGCGGCCAAGGGCGCCCGCGTCGCCATCCTCGACGTGGGCATCGAGCGCGCGGCGAAAGTTGCAGCCGAGATCGGCGGCGTTGCCGTCCAATGCGATGTCGGCAGCGGCGACCGCGCTACGGCCGCGATCGCCGAAGTGGCTGAAAAGCTTGGGCAGCCGCGCATCCTGATCAATTGCGCCGGCATTGCCATCGGCATGAAGACGATCGGCAAGGACGGACCGCATCCGCTCGACCAGTATCGCAAGGTGATCGAGATCAACCTGATCGGCACCTTCAACATGATCCGCCTCGTTGCCGACCGGGCGGCGAAACTCGAACCGCTTGCCGGCGGCGAGCGCGGCGTCATCGTCAACACCGCATCCGTCGCCGCCTATGACGGCCAGATCGGGCAGGCCGCCTACGCGGCATCCAAGGGCGGCGTCGTCGGCATGACGCTGCCTGTGGCCCGCGATCTGGCGCGATCCGGCATTCGCGTCTGCACCATCGCGCCCGGCATCTTCAAGACGCCGATGATGGCCGGCATGCCGCAGGAAGTGCAGGATTCGCTCGGCGCTTCCGTGCCCTTCCCGCCGCGGCTCGGCGAGCCGTCCGAATATGCGTCGCTTGCGCTCCACGTCGTCGAGAACCAGATGCTGAACGGCGAGACCATCCGCCTCGACGGCGCTATCCGCATGGCGCCGAAATAAGCGGGAATGTCTGGCTCGCCGACAGGCGCCGGTGCTTCCACCGGAAAGACCGGGCCGCTCGCCGGCCTGAAAGTGATCGAAATGGCCGGGCTTGGTCCGGTGCCGCTTGCCGCCCTGATGCTGTCCGAAATGGGCGCCGAGGTGCTGCGCGTCGAACGTGCCGATGCCGGTCAGCCGCTTCTGAGCCTGCCCGAACAATACGATCTCGACCGCCACGGCCGTTCCATTCTCAAGCTCGACCTGAAGAGCCAGGCGGGCGCCGACCTGCTGCTGTGCCTTGTGGCAGGGGCCGACGTGCTTGTCGAAGGCTTTCGCCCCGGCGTGATGGAACGGCTCGGCCTCGGGCCGGATGCCGTTCTGCAGCGCAATCCGGCGCTGATCTATGGCCGCTTGACCGGATTCGGACAGGACGGGCCGCTGTCCGGGCGAGCCGGGCACGACATCACCTATCTCGCCTATGCGGGCCTCTTGCATGCGATCGGCAGGCAGGACGCGCCGCCGGTGCCACCGCTCAACCTCGTCGCGGATCAAGGCGGCGGCGCCATGATGCTGATCGCCGGCGTGCTCGCCGCTCTTTTCCAGCGCTCGCGCAGCGGAAAGGGCCAGGTGGTCGATGCCTCGATGATCGAGGGAGCCTCGATGCTCGCCGCACCCATCCACGCCTACATGGCGGCGGGTCTCTGGAGCGACAGGCGCGGCGACAACCTGCTCGATTCCGGCGCGCCTTTCTACGATACGTATGAGACGGCTGACGCAAGGCACATTGCCGTCGGCTGCCTCGAGCCGCGCTTCTTCGCCGAATTCGCCAGGCTGCTGTCTCTCGACGAGCATTTTGTCGGCAGCCAGTTCGACAAGTCGTCGTGGCCCGCAATGCGCGCCGCCATTGCCGGCCGGATCAAGCAGAAGACGCGCGACGAATGGACCACGCTTTTCGCCGTGACCGACGCTTGTGTGGCGCCCGTGCTGTCCCTGGTCGAAGCCAGGAACCATCCGCACAACCGCGCCAGGAAATGCTTTGTGAAGTCCGGCGAGCTCGACCGCCCGGCACCGGCGCCGCGTTTCTCGCAAAACCCGCAGACGCTTGCCGCGGCGCCGGACGTCGCCGATCGCGACCCTGCGGACATATTGAACCGTTTTGGGTTGAACGAAGACGAAATCGCAGCCCTTGCAAAGGCGGGTGTACTCGGCCGATAACCGGAGAGCAGAAATCAACTTATCTCGGGTGAACCTGTGACCGAACCGAAAAAGGACGTCATTCGCGAGACCGACGCCGAGGCGATCAGGCTCGCGAAAACCCTGATCCGCGCGGCACGTTTCGGCGCGCTCGCGGTGATCGAGCCCGGCACCGGCGCGCCGCTGGCAAGCAGGGTTGGCGTCGCCACCGACATCGACGGCACGCCCCTGATCCTGATCTCGATGCTGTCCGCGCATACCGGTGCGTTGCTCGCGGATCCGCGCTGCTCGCTGCTGCTTGGCGAACCCGGCAAGGGCGATCCGCTGGCGCATCCGCGCATCAGCCTGGCATGCCTGGCCCGGCGGCTGGAGCAGGGATCTGCCGATCAGATCCGAGCCGAACGCCGCTATCTCAACCGCAATCCGAAGGCGAAGCTCTATGCCGGGCTCGGCGACTTCTCGTTCTTCCGGCTCGAGCCCGAGCGCGCCAGCCTGAATGGCGGCTTCGGCAAGGCCTTCCTTCTCGACCGTGATGATTTCATCACCGATCCCACCCTTATCGAGGAGTTCGCCGGCAGCGAGCAGGCCGCACTCGATCACATGAATACCGACCATCGCGACGCGCTTGCCCTTTACGCCCGTCATTTCGGCCGCGCCGAAGACGACGGCTGGATCGTCACCGGTTTCGACCCCGATGGCATGGATCTCGCCGCCCCCGATGCGACCTGCAGGATTTTCTTTCCCCAGCCTTTGCAAAGCGCGCGCGAATTGCGTTCGGTGCTTGTCGAGATGGCCAGGGCGGGACGCGCGGCCGAGCAAGAACGATAGTTGATCGCGCGCCGGCAAAAGCAACGCTTGAGATTCAGATGAAATGATCTACCTTTGTAGTGGCGCTGATTCAGCAGCGCCTAGCGACATCTGAACATCGTGGAATCAGGCGCCATTGCCCCCTGGCGTCTGGATGAGCCAGGACCCTTGGGGGATCTATGATCTCAAATAAGCTAATCGCCAATGCGGAATCGGCGGCCGCCTTTCTCACGCTCATGGGCAACGAAAAGCGCTTGCTGATCATGGCTCACCTGATCGACGATGAAATGTCGGTCGGCGCCATCGCCGAGAAGGTGCAACTCAGCCAGTCCGCGCTGTCGCAACATCTCGCCAAGCTGAGGGCGCTCGATCTCGTCGAGACCCGGCGCGACCGCCAGATGATTTACTATTCCTGCAAATCCGAGGCGGTGCGGGAATTGCTGCGCATGCTGGAAGGCATTTTCGGCGACGGCGACCTTTCACAGATGGCCTATCGGTTGCGCCGCGCCGGGGCTTGACCCGCGCCATCCAAAGCCCCTTATCTCGCTGGCAATGTTTGCCGGCGAGATTTGGATGAATCTCATCCCCATCGACGATCCTCGGGACCCGCGCGTCGCCGTCTATCTCGACATCCGCGAGCGCGACCTCGTCGGCCGGCATGGCCGCTTCGTCGCCGAAGGCAAGGTCGTGCTGGACCTTCTTCTGTCGAGCGGACGCTTCGCCGCCGAGTCTGCCCTCATCCTCGAAAACAGGCTGGCTGGCGTGCAGGACATCTTGCGCAAGGCGCCCGCGGGTTTTCCGGTCCATGTCGCCGCCGGCGAGGTCATGGACCGGATCGCCGGCTTCCACATGCACCGCGGCATCCTGGCGATCGGCTTGCGCGGCGATCCGGCGCCCGCCGAGATTCTGGTGGAAACCTTGCCCCGGCGTGCCTTGGCCGTCATCCTGGTCGGCATATCCAATCACGATAATATGGGCGCGATCTTCCGCAATGCGGCGGCCTTCGGTGCGGACGCGGTGCTGCTGGACCAGACGTGCTGCGATCCGCTCTACCGCAAGGCAATCCGTGTTTCCGTCGGTGCGGCGCTGAAGGTTCCCTTCGCGTCATTCGGCGACATCGGAAGCTTCACCGCGACGCTCGATCGGCTTGGCTTCGCCCAGTTCGCACTATCGCCACGCGGAAACGTCGACATCCGCGCCGCGGAGCGATCGGCGCGCCTGGCGCTTTACCTCGGCACCGAAGGCGAAGGCCTGCCGCAAGACCTGCTTGCCCGGTTGCACACGGTGCGGATCGGCATGGCGGAAGGTTTCGACAGCCTGAACGTCGCCGCCGCGTCGGCCATCGCGCTGCACCACTTTTCAAACCGCTAGCGGTCCCGACCTGGGAGCCCGAACAGCTGCAACGCTTGAGGTGTGTTGAGATTCAGGTCAGGCCGAGTCGAAAATGGTGGCTTCCGAGAACCGGAGCGGAGCGTACTTTAAGTACGTGAGCACCGGAAGCGCAGGAAGACGGCATTTGCAGGCCGGCCTCACCTGAATACCAACACACCTCAGTTGGACGAGCCGGCCTTCTGCAAAGCCCTCACGCGGTCGGCAAGGCTGACGCCGCGCCCATTTTGCTGCCCCTCGCCCGCCAGGGCCTTGGCGATAGGCGAATCCGGCCCGTCGAGCTTCATCGTCAGATTGACCACCTCGGCTGCCAGTTCGTTCATTTGTTCGCGGAGGCCTGCACCGGAGCGTGCGTCGCCCGCCGATTCGGGCATTGCCGCCCTCGTGGCGGCGGCAAGATCGGTCTTCAGCCGCTTGTTCTCGCGCGCCAGCGCCGTCAGCCTCGCCTCCAGCCGTTCCCGATCGCCCTCGAGCCTGGCGATTGCCTTGTCGACATCGTCGCCTTTCGTGTCCGTTCCGGCAGCCAGCCGCGCAACGCCGTTTGCAGCGCTCTCCTTCGAACGTTCGCGCATTCGGGCGAGATCCTTCTCGCGCCGGTTGAGCTTTTCCTCGCGGTCGGCAAGCGTCGCCAGAAGCCGCTCGACCTTCTTGTCGAGCTCGGCCGTTTTCTTCTTCTCCGCCTTCAGCGCTTCGCGTGCGGCCTTGCTTTCCGACGCGACCTCCTGATTGCGTCGGTCCGCCTCCCTGCGCTGGCCTTTGAGCAACGCGATGTCACTGGCGAGCTTTTCCAGCTCCGATTCGCGGGCAACCAGCTCGATCTGCCGGTTCGAGGACGAGAAGCTGGCGTCGTCATACATCTGCTCGAGCTTCTGCAACTCCAGCGCGCGCTTCTCCAGCGCCCGTTCCGTCTGCGCGTGCTTCTCCGCCAGGCGGTGCAACTCTTCCTCACGCTGCCTGAGCTCCGCAGTCTTGGCCTGCAGGTCGGAAAGCGCCTGATTCTTGTCCTTTCTTTCAACCGCGAGCCCCTTCAAAGCCTCGTTCGCGCGGCCGATCTCCACCAGTTGCTCAGCGACCCTTTGCTGGAGGTTCTTGACGGTTATCTCCAGCCGGCGCGTCGTCATGGCATATTCCGCCCGCACCCGGTCCTTGTCCGCCTGGATTTCGGCTGGTGTCAGCGGCAGCGAAGCCTCGAGGCGCCTGCGCGTCAGGACAACGGCCCGCCGCCAGACGGCCGGCGCGACCAGCGACGCCAGAAAAACGGCGCAAAGGAAACCGAGTACGAAGAACAGAACCGACTGGACCAAGGCGTGCTATCCACTTTACGGCGCGGCAATCGCTGGATCGTGCCAGCTTGGCATGGCGGAAATTCAACGCGGCGGCAAGAGCCTGCCGCGGCGCGATCAGCACTGTCCGAGCGATCGTAGCGAGCGCAATCCGATCAGAACGGGTTCCAGGTCGGCCTTTCGGTGAGCTTCAGATAGCCGAGATTGACTCCCAGACGCGCGCCGACGCCGGTGCGGATCGGCACGAGCAGCACCCGGTTGCTCTGCAGCACGTTGAAGCCGACGCCGGCGATGACATAGGCTGAGCCGGCAACGCCGCCGAAGCGGTTATAAAGGCTGCTGATGTCGTCGAGGTTATAGACCAGCATCATCACCCGGGACCCCTCGCCGCCAAAATCCCAGCCGAGCGAAGGGCCTTGCCAGAACACCTTATGGTCGCCGGCGTTCTTGGTGTAGAGCGTCCCCTCGCCATAGGTCAGGCCGCCGATCAGGGCGCCGGATCCTTCCTCGCCGAGCAGGTAGCCATTGGGCAGACCGTAGGAGGCGAAGATCTTCTCGACGACGGTGGCCAGGCCGCCGGATGTCTCGCCGAAGAATTTATGACCGGAATCGACGATTTCCTGAGCGGTGTACTGCTGAGCCCGCGACGCCGAGGTCGAAAGGACCAAAGCCGCCAGGAGTGTGATGGTCATGGTGAGGACGCGGACGAACGTCCGGTCGTAGTATCGGGAAAACATGCTTCCAATCTCCGTCAGGGAGCACTTTCGCCGACGCCTCGCACCCCTGCGGCTCTTGCCGGCCGTTCGGGGTGGCTATCACGGGCAAATTATGCCGTAATCCTTTTTCAACCATTAAGCTCCCACACGAAGATGGCGGTTCGAAGGCTGCGCTTTTGCCGCTGCGGCGGGTTTCCCCCGCGAAACACACCATTTTCGCCGTCGATGATTTTGGATTTGTTGATGCGCGCTCGGGCCCTGTGTATTCAGAAAGCCTTGGAAAAGAGCGTGATTCGTGTGGGCAGGCGCGAAACCGTCGCTCGGCCATGAACAAATGACTTAAGCAGGGATTTCGCCGATGGCCGAGCTTTTCACCCTTTCCGCGCCAGATCTCGCCGCGCTGCTTTGCAGCCGTGTCTGCCACGACATCATTTCGCCGGTCGGCGCAATCAACAACGGCCTCGAGCTGCTCGACGAAGGCGGCGCCGACGAAGACGCCATGAAACTTATTCGCCAGAGCGCCAAGAACGCTTCGGCGCGATTGCAGTTTGCCCGCATCGCCTTCGGCGCCGCGGGTTCCGCCGGCATGATGATCGACACGGGCGATGCCGAGGCCGTGGCCATCGCCTTCTTGAAGAACGAAAAGCCGGAACTGCTGTGGAACGGCCCCCGTGCGCTGCTTCCTAAGAACAAGGTCAAGCTGCTGCTCAACCTCATTCTCGTCGCCAACGCGGCCATACCGCGCGGCGGCAAGCTGGTGGTCACGCTGGAAAGTCTCGAAACCGAGCCGCGTTTTTCGCTGTCGGCCAGTGGCCCGATGCTGCGCGTGCCGCCGAAATTCCTCGAGCTGCATTCCGGCCACAAGCCGGAGGAGCCGATCGACGCCCATTCGGTCCAGCCCTATTATACGCTGCTTCTGGCGCGCGAGGCCAATATGACGATCTCGATCCACGCAACCGCCGAGGAGATCGTGCTGACGGCTGCCTAAGAAAAACCGAAGTATCTTTTATTGCTGATATTTTTGCTGGCGGCGCAGATTGAGCAATGCCAGCCGCGATCCATGTAATCGCGCCGCGGGGTCAAGGCCGCGCGATACCGTGTTTGGAAAAACTTTACCTAACGGCTTTTCGGCTTCTTTACCAGATTGGCCTATGGTGGTTTGCGGCCACCCCGATTGCGGTTCGGCAGATGGCAAAGAGGACCCGGACATGAAGCGCTGCCTGTTCGTCGATGATTCGAGCGTCATCAGGAAGGTCGCAAAACGCATTCTTGGCGGCTCGGATATGATTGTCGTCGAGGCCTCGACCGGAGTCGAAGCGACCGACATTTGCGCCGGCGACATGCCCGATGTCATCGTCATCGACGGTGGTCTTGCCGACGTCCCGGCCGTGGACCTTATTCGCCGCATCCGTGCTATCGAAGCGCCCAACAAGCCGCAGATCCTGGTCTCGCTGGTCGAGGTCGACGTCGCGGCGATCATGCGCGCCAAGCGCGCCGGCGCCCAAGGCTATCTGCTGAAGCCCTTCAACCGTGCGCAACTGCTCGAAAGCTTTCGCGTCCTGAAGATAGCCGCCTGATTCGCCGGAACCGTTTTCAAGCAAAAACCCGGCCTGAGCCGGGTTTTCGTTCGAATCACCTGGATCGCTTATGCGCTCAAGCAAAAACCCGGCCTGAGCCGGGTTTTCGTTCGAATCACCTGGATCGCATATGCGCTCAAGCAAAACCCGGCCTGAGCCGGGTTTTTCGTTCGAATCGCTGGGATGGCTTATGCGCTGACGCGAATATCTTCCGGCTCGCGCAGCACATAGCCGCGGCCCCACACCGTTTCGATGTAGTTCTGACCGCCGGACGCCGCGTCGAGTTTCTTGCGCAGCTTACAGATGAAGACGTCGATGATCTTCAGCTCCGGCTCGTCCATACCGCCGTAGAGATGGTTGAGGAACATTTCCTTGGTGAGCGTCGTGCCCTTGCGCAGCGAGAGCAGCTCCAGCATCTGATATTCCTTGCCGGTCAGGTGCACGCGCTGACCGCCGACCTCAACCGTCTTGGCGTCGAGATTGACCACAAGGTCGCCGGTGGTGATGACCGACTGGGCATGCCCTTTGGAGCGGCGCACGATCGCGTGGATGCGCGCCACCAGCTCGTCCTTATGGAAGGGCTTGGTCATATAGTCGTCGGCGCCGAAGCCCAGGCCGCGCACCTTGTCCTCGATGCCGGCCATGCCGGAGAGGATCAGGATCGGCGTCTTGACCTTGGAAAGGCGCAACGTGCGCAGGACTTCATAGCCCGACATATCAGGGAGATTGAGGTCCAGAAGGATGATGTCGTAGTCGTAGAGCTTGCCGAGATCGACACCTTCTTCGCCGAGATCGGTCGTATAGACGTTAAAGCTCTCCGACTTCAGCATCAGTTCGATGCTCTGTGCGGTTGCACTGTCATCTTCAATCAGCAGAACACGCATTTCATTCCCCTTTTCTGCTGCCGGACCGTGTCACGACCCGTCCGGGACCCGGAGCAGTGATTGCCTGAACAGAAGGTGCCACCGACTGGTTAACAAATCCTAATTTCGTGCCATCCACGATACCAGATTTTTTAACCGCTTTCTACACCCACTTGAATCTAATAACGAATCACAGACCAAAACCGCTAATGCACCACATTAAGAAGTCAGCCTAAGTGACTCCAGGGACTCGCTGGCCCGGGCTTCCCGCCGCCGCCGGAATTTTTACCCGGCCTTAAGTCCTCGCCCGTATGATTAACAATGCCCGTAAATGAATGGTTACCGCCGGCGAAAATCTTTAGGGCTTTGTTTCCTATAGCCCAGGGAAAGCCGGGGGAAACGGGCGGCGCTTAGGTCTTTCCGGGCGGACTGGACGGTATTGCAGGTGTGCGTTTGCGGAGTATCGAGTCATGAAGTCACGTGAAAACCTCGTTCGACTGAAACAGTTTCACGTGAATGAGAAGCGGCGGCAGCTCTTGCAGCTGGACATGATGATCGCCGAGTTCGAGCGCATGGCCGTCGAGCTGGAGGCGCAGATCATCGCCGAAGAGAAAAAAGCCGGCATCACCGACATCAACCATTTCGCCTATCCGACCTTCGCCAAGGCGGCCCGCTTGCGCCGCGACAACCTCAGGAATTCACAAAGTGACCTCGCCCAGCAGCGAAGCACCGCCGAATCATTACTCGGCGAAGCTGAAGCGGAGCTGTCCAAGGCAGAGATGCTGGAATCGCGCGACACCAAGATCCGCGAGGCCGAAACGGGCGGCCGCAGCGCCATGATCGGCTGATCGCCGGGCATAGTCGAGTCATGCCGGAGACCTGCCGGCATCCTCAGAGCTGGCAATCGCCAAAAATCGGCCTCGCCGTCTTCACGGCATAGCGGCCTTCTCGCCGTGATCGGCCGATGCCCGGGTTCGGGCATCCTTGATTTCGGATGCATGCTCTTCCGCCCAGGAGCGTATCTGGCTGAGCAATCCCGCAAGGTTCCGCCCAAGCTCCGTCAGTTCGTACTCCACGCGCGGCGGGATCACCGCGAACACCTCGCGCCGCACGAGGCCGTCGCGCTCCAGCACGCGCAGCGTCTGCGTCAGCATTTTGGGCGTGATGCCCTCCAGCTTGCGCGCCAGCTCGCCATTGCGCAGCCGGCCGCTCCGCAGCGCGCAGACGGTGAGATAAACCCATTTGCTCGCGAGCATCTCGAGCACGGTATGCGATGGGCAGGAGCGCCGGAACGCGTCGTAGCCGAAGGGAGATCTGTCTTCGCTATCCATGAGGTGCCTATATATACAAAAGGTACATACTCGACAATCGAATACTACTATCCAAATGATAGCGGGCACATTCACTCGAACAGGAGGCGTTCATGCGTGCCGTTATCCAGACTTCCGTCGGCGGACCCGAGGTCCTTTTCGTGGCCGAGCAGCCCGACCCCAAGCCCGGCCCCGGTGAAGTGCTCGTCCGCGTCAAGGCCGCGGGCGTCAACCCGGTCGATGGCGCCGTGCGCGGCGGTTTCGTTCCGCTGCTCGGCGAACCGCCTTTCATCCTTGGCTGGGACATTTCCGGGACCGTCGCGGCGCTCGGAGACGGCGTGACCGCCTTTAAACTCGGCGACGAGGTGTTCGGCATGCCGCGCTTTCCCAAGCAGGCCGGCGCCTATGCCGAGCTCGCCGCGGCGCCGGCGGACGAGATCGTCGCGAAACCTGCCGCCATCGACCATGCCCATGCCGCGGCCTTGCCGCTGGCCGGTCTGACGGCCTGGCAAGGCCTCGTCCGCCATGGCGGCCTGCAAGCGGGCCAACGGGTGCTGGTTCACGCCGGCGCCGGCGGCGTCGGCCATCTGGCGGTGCAGATCGCCAAGGCGCGCGGCGCCTGGGTGGCATCGACCGCCAGTCCGGACAAAACCGACTATGTCCGCTCGATCGGCGCCGACGAGGTGATCGACTACACCAGGGACGATTTCACCGGGAAGGTCGGCAATGTCGATCTGGTGCTGGACCCGATCGGCGGCGACCACGCCGACAAGTCGCTGGAAGTGCTGCGTGACGGCGGCGTTCTGGTGTCGCTGCTCGACGTTCACGACGCCACCAGGGCGAAGGCCAAGGAGCGGAACATCCGCGTTGAACGCATGTCTGTGGTGCCTGATCGCGAGGGGCTCGCCGAACTCGCCAGGCTGGTCGGGGCCAAAAAGCTGATGCCGCATGTGGCGAAAGCTTTCCCGCTCGACCAGGCGGCGGCCGCCCATGCCTTCCTCGCGACCCGCCCCATCGGAAAGGTCGTGCTGACAGTTTGAATGGAAGGCCGCCGCAAAAGCGAAGGGCGCGGAGTCCCGCGCCCTTGCACGTTTTCGGCCGGCAGCTTAATGCCGGTATTGCTGGATTCGCGTGGTGCGCAGCCCGGCAAGGCCGTATTCGTCGATCGATGCCTGCCAGGAGAGAAATTCTTCGGTGGTGAGCTTGTAGCGCTGGCAGGCTTCCTCAAGGCTGAGCAGGCCGCCGCGTACAGCGGCGACCACTTCCGCCTTGCGCCGGATAACCCAGCGCCGCGTGTTCGTCGGCGGCAGATCGGCGATCGTAAGAGGGCTGCCGTCGGGCCCAATAACATACTTGACTCTAGGTCTAACCAGATCGGTCATCGTACTCTCTACTAAAAACTCAAAGACCCAATCCCCGCCACAGTACCGTCACAGCTTTAAAAATTGCCTAAGCGAACCCTAATGACTAAGTAAGGATCGTGAACGCCCGGTTAGGATTTCGTTTAGAATTTGAAACACCGGCCTCCGGGCCTTGATTTTTGCCGGTGAACTCGTCTTGGCCGCAAGCTGGCGCATGCGTGGCGCTTGACCTATATTCCGGCCATTGGCATTGAGCGCCGCACAGTGAAAGCATCATGAACAGCCTCGATCTCCCTCGCCGCCCCGAAGAAACCCGCGTCGTCGTCGCGATGTCGGGTGGTGTCGATTCCTCGGTGGTTGCCGGCATCCTCAAGCGCGAAGGCTATGATGTCGTCGGTGTGACGCTGCAGCTTTACGACCACGGCGCGGCCACCCATCGTGCCGGCTCCTGCTGTGCCGGACAGGATATTGATGACGCGCGTCGCGTCTCGGAGACGCTCGGCATCCCGCATTACGTGCTCGACTACGAGGAACGTTTCCGCAAAGCGGTCATCGATCCCTTTGCCGAAAGCTATGTCGCCGGCGAGACCCCCATCCCTTGCGTGTCCTGCAACCAGACTGTGAAGTTTGCCGATCTTTTGGCGACCGCTCAGGATCTCGGCGCCGACGCCTTGGCCACCGGCCATTACATCCGTTCGCGCGCCAATGGCGCGCATCGTGCGCTTTACCGGCCGGTCGACGCTGACCGCGACCAGAGCTATTTCCTGTTCGCCACCACGCAGGCGCAGATCGACTACCTGCGCTTCCCGCTCGGCGGCCTGTCGAAGCCGCAGGTCCGCGCCATCGCCGAGGAAATGGGGCTTACCGTCGCCGCCAAGCAGGATAGCCAGGACATCTGCTTCGTGCCGCAGGGCAAATATTCCGACATCATCGCCAGGCTGAAGCCGGCCGCCGCCAATCCCGGCGACATCGTCCATATCGACGGCCGCGTGCTCGGCCGCCATGAAGGCATCCTGCGCTACACGATCGGCCAGCGCCGCGGCATCGGCATCGCTTCCGGCGAGCCGCTCTACGTCGTTCACCTCGACGCCGACCGCGCGCGCGTCATCGTCGGCCCGCGCGAAGCGCTGGAGACGCACAAGATCTATCTGCGCAACATGAACTGGCTGGGTGACGGACTGTTGTCGGATGTTCCGGCCGGCGGGATCGAGCTCTTCGCCAAGGTCCGCTCGACCAGGCCGCCGCGTCCGGCCGTGCTGCATCACCGCGACGGCGTGACCTCTGTCGAGCTGGCCGACGGCGAGTCGGGCATCGCGCCGGGGCAGGCCTGTGTGCTCTATTCCGACGACGGCAACGAGGCGCGGGTGTTCGGCGGCGGCTTCATCGAGCGCTCCGAGCGCGGCGCCGAGGCCGAGGCCATGCTGTCCCGGCTGGCGGCCAGGCCGGCGCAGATTCCCGCTGAGTAAATTCTCGATCTGATTGCTTTATGCAGACGAGCCGGTGTGGATCACTGTGCCGGCGGTCAGGATGCGCAGCACCCGGATCGCTTCCTCGCCATCGGTGCGGGGCTCGGCGCGCGTCTCGATGCATTGCATGAAATGGGCAAGCTCGCGAGTCAGCGGCATGCCCTCGCCGACGGCCACATAGGCAGGTTCGTTGGCGGTGAAGGCCCACTGGCCGCTGTCCTGCCACACTGCGTGGCGGTAGACGGCAAGCTTGCGCTCCCAGGGCTCGACGTCGTCGAACACCGCCATCGCCTTGGTGCCGACGACCGTCAGCCGCCGCTCCCGATAGGGATTGAGTCGCGAGGCGAAGAGATGGCTGCGCAATCCGTTCGGGAAGCGCATATGCAGATGCGCGAAGTCGCTGAGGTTGTCGAGGAGTGCTGCCCCCTCGCCCCTCACTTCGATCGGCTCGGTGCCGGTGATGGCGAGGATCATCGACAAATCGTGCGGCGCAAGGTCCCAGAGAGCGTCGTTCTCGGTATGAAACTTGCCGAGGCCGAGCCGGTGCGAATGGATGTAGCGCACCTCGCCGAGCTCGCCATTGTCGATCAGCGCCTTGAGCGTCTCGAATGCGGGATGAAAGCGCAACACATGGCCGACCATGAAGATGCGGCCATTGTCCTTTGCCGCCTTCACCGCGCGCTCGGCGTCGGCGACCGTCAGCGCGATCGGCTTTTCCACCAGCACGTCCTTGCCGCTTTCGACGGCCCGCACCGCGGTGTCGGCATGGAATTGCGGCGGCAGCGCCATGACGATGGCGTCGATATCGTTGCGCTCGAACAGCCTGTCCGGCTCGATTGCCAGGCAATCCTGCTCGCTGGCGAAACCTTCGGCGCGGGCGCGGTTGGCGTCGGAAACGGCATGGAGCGCGCCAAGCGCCTTGAGGGTGCGGATATGGTTGCTGCCCCAGTATCCGCAACCGAGGACGGCGATGCGCGGCTTCATTCGCTCAACTCTAGAATTTCTTGGCCGAGACATAACGACGTGCCCCGCCGAACTCAACCCCGGGGCAGGCCCTGAGTGTCTGTCCGGCAAAGCTTTTCTGGGATGAGATCATGACGGCCGGATTATGCCCACATGTCGGCCGCTTCGAAGCTTGACAGGCCCACCCTCCCAACCTTATATCCGCGCGACCTTGGCGAACGCCTTGAAACAACCCGTCCGTCCAGGACGGTTTTTCGGGCCATTTGCCACCCTGGCGGGGTAGCTCAGTTGGTTAGAGCACGGGAATCATAATCCTGGGGTCGGGGGTTCAAGTCCCTCTCCCGCTACCATTGCTCCCCCTGTACGGCCGAAATGCTTAGAGGAATGCTGATCGCGGTGGCGACCCTCGCAGCCGATCCGGCCGACAGGCGTGGCGAAGTCGCCATCTGCATTCGCGAGGACCGCAAGCATCTCGGCGTCGGCTGGGAATTTCTCGGCTATATCGCGCACTATGCCGACGACCATGGCATCGAGACGCTCGAGTCGATCGAAAGCCGCGAGAACCGTGCGGCGATCGAGCTTGAGCGCGAGATGGGCCTCACTGTCGCGATGGTTCCCGACGATCCGACGCTTGTCCTGGTCCAGCGGAAGCTCGGCGCCACGTTGGCGAATTAAGATCCTGCCATTTCCAGCCGTATGGGAGCCGCTACCAGGATCGTCGAGATCGGTAGCGGGCGCAAATGGCTGCCCGAGGGATCGGCCATCCACCTCAATCGACAGCTCAGGCATGCGAGGGGCGTTCCGCCAATAAGCGGGAGACTGTTCCGCTCAAGCCGTTTCGACGCCGAGCAGTTCTGCCGCCACCGCGCGTTCTTCGTCGGCCGGAATGACAAGCACATCGACACGGGAATTCGCGGCACTCACAAGGTCTTCGCCGCTGCCATTCAAACCGTCATCCATAGCGACGCCCAGCCATGCGGCAGCCTCGCATATCCGTCGCCGGATCGCCGGCGCATGCTCGCCTATGCCGGCGGTGAACACCAGCGTGTCGAGCCCGCCCAGCGCGGCCGCCAGTGATCCGATCTCTCGCCCGACCCGATAGACGAACAGATCGACAGCGCGCATTGCCGCCGGGTCCTTCGACGCCAGCAGCGTCTGCATGTTTCCCGACATGCCAGATACGCCGAGAAGCCCGGACTTCTCGTAAAGCAAGGTGGACAGTTCGTCGGAGGACAGCTTCCTGTCTTGCAGAAGGTGCAGGAGGACGCCCGGATCGATCGCGCCGCAACGCGTGCTCATGACCAGGCCGTCGAGCGTCGAGAAACCCATGGTGGTGGCCTGGCTTACCCCTGCCTTCATCGCGCAAAGGCTTGCGCCGCTGCCAAGATGGGCTACGACGGCGCGGCCACCCGCGCCGGCGCCGTAACGCCTGCGGAGCTCGTTGGCGATATGGCTGTAGGAGAGCCCGTGGAACCCAAAGGACACGATGCCCTGCTCCGACATCTCGTGCGGCAGGCCATAAAGTCTTGCGATCTGAGGCTGCGTGGCATGAAAGGCGGTATCGAAGCAGCCGACCTGCATGGCGCCGGGCAAAAGACGGTGGGCCAGATCGACGAGCTCCAGGTTGATCGCCTGATGAATCGGAGCGAGCGGCTCGAGCTTGTGCAAGGCATCGAGCGTGGCCTGGTCAAGCAGCGTTGCGCGGGCAAACTCCCGACCGCCATGGACGATGCGATGCCCGACCCTGCTCACGCGGCGCAACAGGCCGCGGTCCGTCAGATAGGACGCAACGGCTTCGAATGCCTCGCCGACGGAGATCGCTCGTTCGCCGAGGCTCCTGTCGAACGGCGGCGTCGTTGCAGTCGGCGCGACATGGAGTCTGGGCCGCTCGCCGATCGACGAGACGCTGCCCCGCATCAGCAGGTGAAGCTCGCGGCGTCCTTGAAAGGCGGCGAACTTCAGGCTCGATGAGCCGCCATTGAGGACAAGGATGACATCAGTCATGTCCGACAGTTCCAGCCACTTTTGCGGGTCGGATCCTGTCGGCCTGGCGCTTCGGCATCGGCTACTGCTCCCATTTCCAGCCGAGGATCTCCGGCATGTCCTGCCCGTGCTCGCGGATATAGGCCCGGTGCTCGATCAGCTTGCCTTCCATGGCCTGTTTCAGCTGGATATGCGCACCGGCCGGCTCGGGAATGCGGTCGAGCACGCCGAGCACCAGATGATAGCGGTCGAGCCCATTAAGCACGGTCATGTCGAAGGGCGTCGTCGTCGTCCCCTCCTCATTGTAGCCGCGCACGTGGATGTTGTCGTGATTGGTCCGCCGGTAGGTCAGGCGATGGATGGTCCAGGGATAGCCGTGATAGGCGAAGATGACGGGCTTGTCCCTGGTGAACAAAGCATCGAATTCGCGATCCGACAGCCCGTGCGGATGGTGTTCCCTTGGCTGCAGGGTCATCAGGTCGACGATGTTGACCACACGCACCTTGAGGCCGGGAATGTGGCGCCTTAGGATTTGAACGGCGGCCAGCGTCTCGAGCGTCGGCACGTCTCCGGCGCAGGCCATCACCACATCCGGCTCGGCCCCGCCGTCGGTCGACGCCCAACCCCATATGCCGATGCCGGCGTTGCAATGGACTTTCGCCTCGTCGATGGACAGCCACTGCCAGGAATTGGCTTTCCCGGCGACGATGATGTTGATGCGGTTCCATGTCCGCAGCACATGATCCGTCACGCAGATCAGGCTGTTGGCATCCGCCGGCAGATAGACGCGCACGACATCCGCCTTCTTGTTCAACGCCACGTCGATGAAGCCCGGATCCTGATGGCTGAAGCCGTTGTGCTCCTGCTGCCAGACATGGCTGGACAACAGATAGTTCAGCGAGGCGATCGGCCGCCGCCAGGCAAGCTTGCGGCAGGCATCGAGCCATTTCGCATGCTGGTTGAACATGGAATCGACGATGTGCGTGAAAGCCTCGTAACAGGAAAAGAAGCCGTGGCGCCCGGTGAGCAGGTAACCTTCCAGCCAGCCCTGGCAGGTATGCTCGGATAGAATTTCCAGAACCCTGCCTTCTCGACCGAGATGCACGTCCTCGGGCAGGATCTCTTCCATCCAGGCACGCTCCGTCACCTCGAAGACGTCCTGCAGCCGGTTCGATGCCGTTTCATCGGGCCCGACGATGCGGAAGTTCCTGGTGCCTTGATTCAATGCCATGACGTCACGCAGGAAACGGCCCATCACACGGGTCGACTCCGCCTTGACGCCGCCGGGCCGCTCGAACGGGACGGCGTGCTCTTGCAGGGCGGGCAGTTCCAGAGACCGGCGCAGCAGGCCGCCATTGGCATGCGGGTTGGCGCTCATGCGCCTTTCACCTTTTGGCACGGTAGCGCGGACCGCAGCCACCGGCGCGCCGGCGGCATCGAAAAGCTCTTCGGGCCGGTAGCTTCTCATCCATTCCTCGAGCATCCTCAGATGCGCGGGGTTATCGGCGAGGCCGGAAAGCGGGACTTGGTGGGCGCGCCAGAACCCTTCGGTCTTCAGTCCGTCGACCTCCTTGGGACCGGTCCAGCCCTTCGGGCTTCGCAGCACGATCATCGGCCAGCTCGGCCGCGGCTGCGCGGTCTTCGCGCCGTTACGAGCCGTGTCCTGAATCGCCTTGATGCGGTCGAGCGCATCGTCGAGCATGAGCGCCATTCGCTCATGCATCCATGCCGGATCGTCGCCCTCGACGAACAGCGGCTCGTAACCATAGCCGACGAACAAGGCACGCAGCTCTTCTTCGGGAATGCGGGCGAGAATGGTGGGATTGGCGATCTTGTAGCCGTTGAGATGGAGGATCGGCAGCACCGCGCCGTCAAGCGCCGGGTTGAGGAACTTGTTGGAATGCCAGGAGGTGGCGAGTGGTCCGGTTTCCGCCTCGCCGTCGCCAACCACGCAGGCGACGACAAGGTCCGGGTTGTCGAAAGCCGCGCCATAGGCATGCGAGAGCGCGTAGCCAAGCTCGCCGCCTTCATGGATCGAGCCGGGCACGTCGGGAGCGGCATGGCTTGGGATGCCGCCCGGAAAGGAGAATTGCCGGAAGAGCTTCTTCATTCCAGCCTCGCCCGGCGCGACGTCCGGATTGATCTCGCTGTAGGTGCCTTCGAGGTAGCTGTTGGCGACCATCGCGGGTCCGCCATGACCCGGACCGCAGACATAGATGACATTGGCGTCGCGTTGCCGGATCATTCGGTTCAAATGCGCATAGATGAAACTGAGGCCCGGCGATGTGCCCCAATGGCCGAGCAGCCGCGGCTTGACGTGCTCCAGCCGAAGCGGCTCGCGAAGCAGCGGATTGTCGAGCAGATAGATCTGCCCGATGGTCAGATAATTGGCGGCACGCCAGTAGGCATCGATGTCGTGCAGTTCCTGTGCGGACAAGCGATAGGTGCTGGGACGCTCGGTCATTTTCCGACTCCTTCGCTGGTGCCAGACCCACCCGGCTGAAGCTGAACGCTTGAAGGCCGCCACCGGTTCACCGCTGGTCGGTGTCAACAACGGACGAGCTTTGATCCATCGCAGATGCCGGTCGTGTGCGACCCGAATTCCAAAGCCCGGTTGTGTGGCAAGACAGCGCCGTCTTGGTTTCAGAGCCGCTGGCGGGCGATTTCGCCTTCGTGCTTTTTGCCGCCGGCATACTGGGAGTAGAATTGATTGGCGTGCCCGTCCTGGCGTATCGGCGGCTTACGCGCTGGCGGAGGCCACGGGCTGGCAGGAGGGGCTTGAGCGCAAGGCGGGCGATGCGCGTGGCTTCTATGGCGTCATCGCGGTAAGCATCCTGGCGGCGCTGGCCATCCAATATCTGCCCATCAGCCCGATGAAGGCGCTGTTCTGGAGCGCCGTCATAAACGGCGTCGTCGCGGTGCCGCTCATGATAGTGGTCATATTGCTGGCCTCAAGCCGATCGGTTGCGCGGACAACCCGTTCAGGACAGCGTGGAGAGCGGCCCTATTTTGCGGGTCCCTCTGGTTACCGGCCAGTTCCTCGTGTTTCTGGGTTCCCATTTCATCCTGTTATGAGCTGAGTATCGAGGCGTCCTGTATTTTGACTTTCGCGCTCGCGGTCATGCCTTGCGTTCCTGCAGGATGTTGCCGCCGTCCACGACGAGAACGGCGCCGTTGACATAACTGGCTCCGTCGGACGCCAGGAACAGCACGGCCGCCGCGACTTCCTCGGGGCTGCCGGCACGGCCAAGCGGTGTGTTGCGGGCAGCGACAAGCTCCTCGGGCGTCGAGGCGCCCGTCGCGATCCATCCCGGCGCCACGGCATTGACCGTGACGCCGCTGCGGCCGACCTCCAGGGCAAGCGCATGCGTCAGCCCGATCATGCCGGCCTTGGCCGCGGAGTAGGCGGCCTCGCCTTCATTGGATACGTAAGGCCCGGTCACCGATGCCATGTTGACGACGCGTCCATGGCCGCGCTGCACCATGCCGGCCAGAAAGCCGCGCGTGCTCAAAAAGGCGGTTTTCAGACTGACATCGATGCCGCGATCCCAATCGCTTTCTGTGAGATCGAGAAACCGCCGCTGCAGCGCCGGCTGGGCAACGGTGCCCATCCCGGCATTGTTGACGAGGACGTCGATCTCGCCGGTCTCGGAGCGTAAACGATCGACGTCGCCCGAGAGCGTCAGGTCGGCCGCGAAAGCGCGGACATCGAGCCCCTCGCCCCGCAGTTCCGCCGCTCGTTGCTCGACGCGTGCGGATGAAGCGGTGATGGTGACCGAAACACCGGCCTCGGCCAACGCACGCGCGATCGCCACGCCGATGCCGTCGGCGGCGCCCGCGCCGGTCACCAGTGCCTTGCGGGATTTGCGGAACACGACCATTTGCCCTCCAGGATGCAGGCGCCGACATGCCGGCGCGGCCAATCACAGCCGCGACGACCCGAACCGGCTCAATAGCCGGCGCTGACGCCGAAATCGATCGAAAGCGCGGCCCCGGTGATCGGCGCCGCGCCCGGCTGGCACAGATAGTGGATGAAGGAAGCAATCTCCTCCACCTGGATGAACCTTGCCTTGTCCCCTTGCGGATAGTGCCCCAGGAGCCGGCGCTTGTAGCCGTCGGGGTCGTCCGCACCATAGGTCTTGGCCTGATATTCGATCATCGGCGTTGCCGTGTCGCCAGGACAGACGGCGTTGACCCTGATGCCTTGCGGGGCGAGTTCCAGCGCGAGAGCCTTGGTCAAGAGCACCAGTCCGCCCTTCGAGGCGCAATAGACGGAAGCCCCGTTGTTGCCGACGATGCCGGCGTCGGACGCAATGTTGACGATCACGCCCTGCGCCGCCGACAGATGCGGTATGGCTGCCGAGATCAGGAAGAAGGCTCCCTTGAGATTGACGTCCAGCACCAGGTCCCACTGATCTTCCTCGACCTCGCGGGCCGGTCCCTCGAGCCAGACCCCGGCGGCGTTGACGAGAATGTCGATCGCACCGCCCCACTCCCTGGCCTTGCCCACCACGTCGCGGCAGGCAGCGACGGAGCGGATATCGAGCGGCAAGCCGATCGCGCCCGCCCCGGCCGCGGCAATCTTGGCCACGGCGCCGTCGAGCTTGGGGCCGGGAAGATCCGCGAGCACGATCCGCTCGCCGTCGGCGGCGAAACGCAGTCCGGTCGCCAGACCCATTCCGCCGGCGCCGCCGGCGATCAGAACAGTCCTTCCAGCCATTCGATAGTCTCCGAAACGCAGCTCGGCAAAGGCAACCACGTCATGAAGCCATGTCGCATGGACCAGCCAGGCAAAACAATGATCTCAGCACGCGATCATCCCAGCTCGAGCGTCGTGACGCCGAAAACCGTCGACTGGTCGTTGCCGGGCTTGCCGCCCTTGTACATGCGTGTCGTCGTGAAGCCCGGAACCATGCCGGCGGCCTGCAGCATGGCGGTGAATTGAACCTGGCCGGCCGGCACGTCGATATGCAATTCCTCACCGGCAGTTGTGTCCGACAGGTCCGCCAGCATTGCCAGGGCCAGGTCCGTCCGATCTGCGAACAGCGGCCCGACCTTGAAACCCTGCCTGCAGCGGCGCGCGAAGCCGTAGCCGGTAATACCGTCCGGTCCGGCTGAGAGCCGCGCAATCCGCGGCGGCCGCAGCCACTCGCCAAAGAAGGTTTCGCGCAGTGCTGGAAAGCACTTGCGATCGTAGGCGAAAATCTCGACCATGTCGCCGGCCGCCACGGGTCTTGTCTTGTCGCCCTCGGGCAAGCCGGCGGGGCGGCCGCTGTGGCGGACGGTCTCATAGGCAGGCACGAAGCCCATACGCCGGTAGTTCGCCTGCTGCTCGGCCACCCCGTCGAGACCGATGATGCGGTTGCCCAGACGCGCCATGCCGGCGTCCCAGACCGCCTTGCCGTGACCTTCGCCACGCCGGTCGGGCCGGCAGATGTAGAGGCCGATAAAGCCAAAGCCCGAGCCGTATGCGACGGCCGAAATGCCGGCCACCATCTCGCCGCCGACAAAGGCGCCGATGAACCCTTGCGGATCGACCGCCCGAAACGCCGCGGCATCGCCGGTGCCCGGATTCCAGCCCTCCTCCGCTGCCCAGCCAACAAGCGTTTCCACCTCGCTGGCGGTCAGCGTCCTGATTGTTCTCGGCATCGTTTCACTCAGGGTCGGCCATCACCGACCAGGATAGGCCGCCCTCCTCAGGCTGCAAAGTGCTGCGCGGATTCCTCGTCAACCATACGTTATCGATCGGCGCCGACCGGCGCGGCCGACGCCAAGGCGCATGTATTGGAGACCGTCGCGCTGGCCCGACAAACGCGGCATCCTCGAAGCGCGGATCCTGCAGGATTGTCTGCGAATCGGCACCAGGGACGGAGCCCGGCCCCGGGAAGCACTCCCCGCAGCCCTGATGGCGCGGAACCTATGCTCGCCTGGCGGGACTCGTCAATTCAACGCAGGAGCTGCGGGCCCGACGGCTTTCCCGAACCGATGCAAAGAGTTAGCAGCGAATTCACCGCCTGATCGTTCGTTGTTCCAATGGGCAACTGGACACGACCGGCGAAGACTGGGAATCTTCATTTGTCGTTGCTTGGAATCGCATGGAGTGCCGTAGGAAATGCCGCTGAGTGCCGCAGAGATCGCCCGTCATCCGGCAGCGCTTCACGGTATCCAGGAGCAGTCCAAGGCGCTCATCCATATTTATCAAACGAGCCCGCGGCTGGCTGCCGTGTTTGCCACCCAGCAGCGCTGGCTGCTCGCTCATGTCGGCTTGGCTCTGCATTTCCGGCGCGATCCCAACGACCGCCGTACCGACATGACGATGGCGCGTTTCATCGAGGTCGTGCGCCGCAATTCCGTGGCCAGCCGCAACACCGCCGAGGCCTTCGTCAAGGAGATGCTGCGCTACAACATCGCCGAATATATTTCGGCCAGCGGTGATGGCCGCGCCCATCCGTTGCGGGTCACGGCGGGCACCATAGAGACCTTCACCGGCTGGATTTACGCGCATCTGAGAACGCTCGACCGCATAGATGGCGCGAACCGGCTGGAAACCTTCCTCGAGCGACCCGAGATGCTGCCCATCCTGCAGCCTCTGATCGCCGATGGATTGCTGGCCAGCGGCGCAGTGCGGGAGCCTGGGCAGACCTTTTCATTGTTCATCTGGCTAAACAACGGCGGCATCGTCATGGACTGGCTGATGTCCGGTATCGATCCTGAGGATGTCCATCTCGACAGGATACCGACCGGCGTCATCTCGGTCAGGGAATTCGCCCACTGGTTGAAGCTCTCACGCACCCATCTGGCGCGCAAACTGTATGATGCCGAGGCGCTCGGCAGCATCGGCTGGATCGGCCAGCGCGGCCATTCCGTGATGTGGGTTTCGAGGACTTTCTTCGACGAATACATGGCCGTCCAGGCAGCCAAGCTCGCCGTCGTCGACGAGGCCTTCGAAGCCTGTATCTCAGCTCTGAAGAATCGCTGACCGTCAAGACTCCGCCTGGCGCCGCGCAAGACCGGTACCCGCGCTGGCGGGCGCCGCGCAGGCGGTCAAGCTCGCCATCATCGTCGCGGCTTTCGCCGCAAGCGACGCAGGCGACGGGCCGACAGCTTCTATCCGGCCTTCAGGATCGCGGAAAAGCGCGGATCGAAGGCCCGGCTGATCGGCTCTGCCGCGGCGCCGACCGCGATCGCCCAGGGGTCGGTGGTGCCCAGTTGCAGCCGTGGCAGGCGCCGGACCGGGCGATCCGCGATCGACGGCAGCAGCGGATGCATGGCCCGAAGCAGGAGCCGGGCGAGCGCCTCCGGCGCGCTGGAGGTGAGGATGACGGTTTGCGGATCGAAGATCGTTTCGATCAGATGCACGCTCCAGCGCAGGTCGGACGCGGCTTTCTCGACCCAGCCCATGACCCTCGGGTCTTGCGCGAGCGCCAGCGCGCCGAGCGTCTCGTAAAGCCCCCTCTCGGTGGGGTCGAGGCCGAGATGCTGGTAGAGCGAGGCCAGCGATGCACGGTGTTCGAGCGGCGTGGAACCGGGGCCGGCCGGCGAAAGCAGGGCCATGCCGACCTCTCCCGCATTGCCGTTGCCGCCGCTGTAGAGCTCGCCATTGAGGATCAGTCCGGCTGCTATGCCGTAACCGACATAAAGGCAGACGGCGTGGTCGACGCCATGCGCCGCGCCGACGATCCGCTCCGCCGTCGCGCAGGCCGCCGCATCGTTCTGCAGGCCTACATCGAGCCCGGTGCCGGCCGCAAGCGCCTCCACCAGCGGAAATTGCTGCCAGGCAGGCATCATCCATTTGTTGTCGGGGTTCTTCAGCCCGAACGGTCCCGGCATGGCGACGCCCAATCCGACCAGCCGCCGCTCGGACTGGGCAAACAAGGAAGCCAGCTCGCCTCTGACACGGTCGACCAAGCCGAGGATTATTTCCACGCCCTCTGAGGGCACGTCGAACGGCAGCCCCGCCTCGGCGCGTGCGATCACCTTGCCGACGAGATCGACCACCACCACGCGTGTCAAATGCCGGTCGATCTGCAGCCCGATGGCGAAAGCTCCCTCAGGGACCAGCCGGTAGGGCGTGAAAGGCTGTCCCCTGCCCTTGCGCACCGCATCCAGCGCCACGACCAGGCCATCGCGCTCGAGATCCTCGACGATGTTGGAGACCGCCTGCTTGGTAAGCTGCGTCGCCCGCGCCAGGTCGGCGCGCGAAAGCGCGCCGTTGAGCCGCAGCGCCTCGATCATGACGCGGCGATTATGGGCGCTCGTTCCCTCCTGGTTGGTGCCGCTTTTGGCGCGGATCGGGCTGATGTCGTGCACCGTCGTTTCCCCTCTTGACTCCATTAAAGGATTGATCGACTAATTAAGTCAAGCGAATTGACTTAATAGGTGAAACCCGCGCGGTTCTAAAAAAAGACGGCAAAAGCTTTCGAGCTCCGCCGCATGCCGTTGGGGATGGATCCGGTCAGACGCGATGCGAATTCGAGAAAGCGGCACAGCCTTGGCCGCCCACTCGCAGCCGTCGAAAATGGGAGAAATACAAATGCTGAAATCGACCGGTAAGACACTTCTGGGCGCGGTGTTCGTTGGCGGGCTGCTCGTCCCCCACGCCTTTGCTGAAACCACCTTGAACGCGCTCTTCATGGCGCAGGCCGCCTATAGCGAGGCCGACGTGCGCTCGATGACGGAGGCCTTCACCAAGGCCAATCCGGACATCAAGGTCAATCTCGAATTCGTTCCCTATGAAGGCCTGCACGACAAGACCGTGCTCGCCCAAGGATCCGGCGGCGGCTATGACGTGGTGCTGTTCGACGTCATCTGGCCGGCCGAATATGCGACCAACAAGGTGCTGGTCGATGTCTCGTCGAAGATCACCGATGACATGAAGAAGGGCGTTCTGCCCGGGGCCTGGACCACCGTCCAGTATGACGGCAAGTACTATGGCATGCCGTGGATTCTCGACACCAAATACCTGTTCTACAACAAGGAAATCCTGGAAAAGGCAGGTATCAAGGCGCCGCCGAAGACCTGGGAAGAACTCGGCCAGCAGGCCAAGGCCATCCAGGACAAGGGCTTGCTGAAGACGCCGATCGCCTGGAGCTGGTCGCAGGCCGAAGCCGCCATCTGCGACTACACCACGCTGGTCAGCGCCTATGGCGGCGACTTCCTCAAGGACGGCAAGCCCGACTTCCAGAACGGCGGCGGTCTCTCGGCGCTGAAATACATGGTCGACAGCTACAAGTCGGGCCTGACCAATCCGAACTCCAAGGAATTCCTGGAAGAGGATGTGCGCAAGGTGTTCGAGAACGGCGACGCCGCTTTCGCGCTGAACTGGACCTACATGTACAACATGGCCAACGATCCGAAGGACTCCAAGGTCGCGGGCAAGGTCGGCGTCGTGCCGGCGCCGGGCGTTGCCGGCACCAGCGAGGTCTCGGCCGTCAACGGCTCGATGGGCCTTGGCGTCACGGCGGTGTCGAAGCACCCGGACGAAGCCTGGAAATATATCGAGTTCATGACCTCGCAGGCGACCCAGAACCAGTATGCCAAGCTGTCGCTGCCGATCTGGGCCTCATCCTATGACGATCCGGCCGTCACCAAGGGCCAGGAAGAACTGATCGCCGCCGCCAAGCTCGGTCTTGCCGCGATGTATCCGCGCCCGACCACGCCGAAATACCAGCAGCTGTCGACGGCGCTGCAGCAGGCGATCCAGGAATCGCTGCTCGGCCAGGCGACGCCGGAAGACGCGCTCAAGACCGCTGCCGAAAACAGCGGCCTCTGATCTGGCGTTCCTCCACGCGGGCGGCCTCATCCACGAGCGCCGCCCGTGCTATTTCTAGAGCAATTCCAGGAAAAGTGTGAAGCGGTTTTCCGTCCGGAATTGCGTCAAAACAAAGAGATAGAGCGGTTCGCCGTTCCCGTGAAACGGGTGAACCGCTCTGACCGGATGACAGGAGAGAGGCGCTCTAATGTCGGGCACCTGGATGACGATGCGCGCGTGGCTGTTGATGCTGCCGCTTCTGATGATCATGGTGGCCGTCATCGGCTGGCCGTTGGTCGATACCGTCAGGCTTTCCTTCACCGACGCCCACCTGGTCGGCACGTCCGGCAACTACGTCGGCTTCGACAACTACACCAAGATGCTGACCAGCTCGAACTTCGCCCGCACGCTCTCGACCACCACCTGGTTCGCCGTCATCTCGGTCGCCGCCGAGATGGTGCTCGGCGTGCTGGCGGCGCTGCTGCTCAATCAGGAGTTCCGCGGTCGCGCCGTCTTGCGCGGACTGATGATCCTGCCCTGGGCGCTGCCCACCGTCGTCAACGCGACGCTCTGGCGGCTGATCTACAATCCCGAATATGGCGCGCTGAACGCCGCGCTGACGCAACTCCATCTCATCGATGACTATCGCTCCTGGCTGGGTGAGCCCGGCACAGCGCTCGCGGCGCTGATCGTCGCCGACTGCTGGAAGAATTTCCCGCTGGTCGCGCTGATTGCGCTCGCCGCCCTGCAGGCCGTGCCGCGCGACATCACCGCAGCGGCGCTTGTCGACGGCGCGGGCCCGCTCAACCGCTTCCGCTTCGTCATCCTGCCCTATTTGGCAGGCCCGCTGATGGTGGCACTGGTGCTGCGCACCATCGAGGCCTTCAAGGTCTTCGACATCATCTGGGTCATGACGCGCGGCGGCCCCGCCAACAGCACGCGCTCGCTGTCGATCCTGGTCTACCAGGAAGCCTTCTCCTTCCAGCGCGCCGGCTCCGGCGCCTCGCTGGCGCTGATCGTCACCCTGCTCGTCACAGTGCTCGCCGTCGCTTATGCGACGCTGGTCAAGAAGACCGCGGGGAGCGCGGCCTGATGGAACGCAAGAGCCAGGTCTTCACCGCCTTCGTCTATGCCTGCGCCATCCTGCTCGCCGTGGTGATCCTGGCGCCGCTCGCCTGGCTTTTCGTCATGAGCATATCGCCGGCCGCCGACCTCGCCGCCAAGCCGCTGCGCTGGTGGCCGCAGGCGGCCGACTTCTCCCGTTACACGCAGCTTCTATCGAGGGCCGAGAACAGTGCCGGCGCCGCCTTCACCGCATCGCTGCGCAACAGCCTGGAGGTCGCCGGCATGGCGACGCTCGCCGCTGTTGTGCTTGCCGTGCCGGCCGGCTGGGCCGTTTCGCGTACGCCTTCGGTCGGCTGGTCGCTTTCGATGGTGATCGCCACCTACATGCTGCCGCCGGTGGCACTCTCTGTACCCCTTTACATGGGCCTGTCCCATCTCGGCCTGCTCAACAACGTCTTCGGCCTGGCGCTGATCTATCTGACGATCCTCGCGCCCTTCACCACCTGGCTGATGAAATCGGGTTTCGATTCCATCCCGCGCGAGATCGAGGCGGCGGCCATGATCGACGGGGCGGGACTGTTCCAGACCTGGCGCATCATCACCTTGCCGCTGGCGGCGCCCGTGGTGGCGACATCGGCGTTGTTTGCCGTGCTGCTTGCCTGGGACGAGTTCTTCTACGCCCTGCTCTTCACCTCGGACCAGCGGGCAAAGACGCTGACGGTCGCCATCGCCGATCTGGCCGGCGGCCGCGTCTCCGACTACGGACTGATCGCCACCGCCGGCGTGCTTGCGGCCTTGCCGCCGGTGCTGATCGGCCTCGTCATGCAACGCGCGCTGATCTCGGGCCTGACCAGCGGCGGTGTGAAAGGATAATCATGACCGCAGACAAACAACGGCCGACAGGCCTCCTTGCCATCGACCGCGAGATGGCGCGCCAGCATGAGGATGCGCTTGCCTCGTTCGCCAGCAATCGAGAAGTAGCCGCCGAGATCGCTGCCTCGATCAACAAGAACGGCAGGCTCCTCCTGCTCGGCATGGGCGCCTCGCATGCCGTCGCCCGCGCAGTCGAGCCGCTCTATCGCGCGCACGGCATCGACGCCATCGCGCTGCCGCTGTCGGAGCAGCTCGGCCAGCCGCTTCCGCTGGCCGGCAAGACGGTGATCGTCACCTCTCAATCCGGCGAAAGCGCCGAGGTCTTGCGCTGGTTTGCCGAGACCGGCGATCGCACGGAGACCTTCGGTCTGACGCTCGAGGCCGGCTCGTTTCTTGGCCGTACGGTGCCTTGCCTCGTCGGCGCCGGCGGTAGCGAGCTCGCCTTTGCCGCGACCCGCAGCCTGACCGTGACCTTCGCCCTGCATCTCGCCATCCTGACTGCGCTAGGCGACGATCCCGCCGGCGCGCTCGCCGGGCTCAAGGCGCCCCAGACGGTCGAGATCGATGCCGCGCTCGCGGCGCTGAGAATGGTCACGACCATCGTCACGTCCGGCCGCAAGCTTCAAGGCGTGGCTGAAGCCCTTGCGCTCGGCTTCACCGAATTGTCGCGCCTGCCTTGTTTCTCGCTCGAAGGCGGTCAGTTGCGCCACGGGCCGATGGAGATGCTGGGCCCAAGCATTGGCGTCGTGCTCTTCCGCGGCAACGACCCGACCGCCGACCTCGTCACCGCCATGGCCACTTCAGTGGTCGAGACCGGGGCGCCGCTGATCGTCTTCGACGCTTCGGGCAAACCGCCGGTCGCAGGCGCCGTCACATTGAGGTTCAAGCCCGCGTCCGGACTGGCGGCAATCTTTGCCATGCTGCCGGTGGCGCAGCGCCTGATGATCGCCTTCGCCGATTCCCGCGTCGAGAATGCCGGAACGCCGGTGCGCACCACCAAGATCACCAGGAGCGAGTGATGCGGCCGCTCGCTGTGATCGGCAACGTCAATGTCGATCTGATCGTCGGGCCGGTCGCGCCCTGGCCGAAGGCGGGCACGGAGACCGTCGTCGACCACGATGACCTGCGTGTCGGCGGCCAGGCCGGTAACACGGCGCTTGCCTGGCAGGCGCTGGGCATCGATTTCGAGATTGCCGCCAATCTTGGCGACGACCAGTTCGGGCGCTGGCTGCGCGAGGCATTCGGGGGCCGCGCCGCGAGATGGCCGGTCCACACGGAGGGCACGACGCTGTCGGTCGGCATGACCCATCCGGACGGCGAACGCACCTTCTTCACCACCCGCGGTCACCTGCCGCGCTTCAATCTCGACGACGTGCTTTCGGTTCTGGACGGCAAGCGGCTTTCGGGCGGCTACGCGCTGCTTTGCGGCTCCTTCCTGACCGACGACCTCACGCGCCAGTACGATGCTTTTTTCGATTGGGCGGAGGCACACCGCATCGCCGTCGCGCTCGACACCGGCTGGCCGATGGATGGCTGGACGGCGCAAAATTGTGCCGCGGCGCGCGCCTGGCTGTCGCGTTGCGAGCTTGCGCTCTTCAACGAGGTCGAGACGACGACGCTGGCGGGGTTGAAGAATCCCACGGACGCGGCACGCAAGATCCGCGACGGCATGAAAAAAGCCGCGACCGTGGTCGTCAAGCGCGGACCCGAGGGCGCGATCGCTATCGGCCCGGACGGCCAGATCATCGATGCGACCGCGCCACGCGTCAACGTCGTCGACACCATCGGCGCCGGCGATGTCTTCAACGGCGCCTTTCTGGCGGCGCTTGCTCGGGAGCACGCTCTGGCACGTTGCCTTGCAGCGGCTGTTCAGGTGGCATCGCGGGCCATTTCCACCCTGCCCCGCGATTATGGCGGGCCGATTTTCTTCGAGGAAGCCATCCATGAGCGCGCTTGAAATCCGCGATATCCGCAAGAATTACGGCAGCGTCGAAACGCTGAAAGGCATCGACATCGCGCTCGAGAACGGCGAGTTCCTGGTGCTGCTGGGCTCCTCCGGCTGCGGCAAGTCGACCTTGCTCAACATCATCGCTGGTCTTGCCGAGGCGACCAGCGGCGACGTGTTGATCGGCGGCCGGTCCGTGCTTGGCGTGCATCCGAAGAACCGCGACATCGCCATGGTCTTCCAGTCCTACGCGCTCTATCCGAACCTGACGGTGAGCCGCAACATCGGCTTCGGGCTGGAGATGCGCAAGGTTCCCGTAGCCGAGCGCGACAAGGCTGTGCGCGAGGCGGCGAAGCTTTTGCAAATCGAGAACCTGCTCGACCGCAAGCCCGGGCAGCTCTCCGGCGGCCAGCGCCAGCGCGTCGCTATCGGCCGGGCGCTGGTGCGCAAGCCGCAGGTCTTCCTGTTCGACGAGCCGCTCTCCAACCTCGACGCCAAGCTGCGGCTCGAGATGCGCACCGAGTTGAAGCGCCTGCATGAGATGCTGCGCACCACGGTCGTCTACGTCACCCACGACCAGATCGAGGCGATGACGCTGGCGACCCGCATCGCCGTCATGCGCGACGGTCGTGTCGAGCAGCTCGGCACGCCGGAAGAGATCTACAACCATCCGGCGACGCTCTATGTGGCAGGCTTCGTCGGCGCGCCTGCGATGAACATGCTGGAAGCTTTTGTCGAGGACGGCAAGCTCGCCATTGCCGGCACGGATGCGCGGCTGGCGCTGCCGGCGCGCTACGCCAAAGCAGGCCGTGACGGTGCTCAGGTCATTGTCGGGGTGAGGCCGGAAGCGCTCCGGCTGGGGCCGGGCAGCGGCGCCGATCTGTCACTGCCGGTCGAGATCGACGTCGTCGAACTGACCGGTCCCGAACAGGTCACCACGGCCCGGATCGGCGCGCAGAACTTGACGGCGACCTTGCCGCCGCGCGCCCGCGTCGCCAAGGGTCAGCCATGCGCGTTCGTCTTCGATGCGGACGCGCTCCGCCTCTTCGATCCGGCTACCGGCAAGGCTTTCTGAGCAATCGACCGCCTTCCGCCCGCATGGCCCGATCGATAGTCGAGCCGGGTCAGCTCGCGGGTGAGGGCTGACCCGTCGCTTCGTCCCTCAATCGATGTCGAACGACACGCCTTGCGCGAGCGGCAGCGCCTTGGAATAGTTCACCGTATTGGTGGCGCGGCGCATATAAGCCTTCCAGGCGTCCGAGCCGCTCTCGCGGCCGCCGCCGGTCTCCTTCTCGCCGCCGAACGCGCCGCCGATCTCCGCGCCCGAGGTGCCGATATTGACGTTGGCGATGCCGCAATCCGAACCGTCGACGCCAAGGAAACGCTCCGATTCCTGCAGGTCGCGCGTGAAGATCGACGATGACAGGCCGGCGCCCACGGCATTGTGCTGCTCCAGTGCCTCGTCGAAATCGGAGTATTTCATTACATAGAGGATCGGCGCGAAGGTCTCTTCCGTCACCGGCGAGACCTGGGCAGGCATCTCGACCAGTGCCGGATGCACATAATAGGCGTCCGGGTGGCCGTTCTCGACCCGCGTGCCGCCGGTCACCTTGCCGCCATGCGCTTCAGCCTCCTTCAATGCCTTCTGCATGTTGTCGAAGGCCGCCTTGTCGATCAGCGGACCGACCAGCGCCTTGCCCTCCAGCGGATTGCCGACCGAGACGGACTGATAGGCCTTCTTCAGCCGCGGCAAGAGCGCGTCATAGACGCTGTCATGCACGAACAGACGCCGCAACGTGGTGCAACGTTGGCCGGCCGTGCCCATGGCGCCGAAGGCAATCGCCCGCAGCGCCATGTCGAGATCGGCGGTGGGCGTGACGATGCCGGCATTGTTGCCGCCGAGCTCGAGCACGGCGCGCGCAAAACGCCTGGCGAGCCTGGGGCCGACCTCGCGGCCCATTCGGGTCGAGCCGGTGGCCGAGACCAGCGGCACCTTCGGATGATCCACCAGCACCTCGCCGGCAGCGCGGTCGCCGATCAGCACCTGCAGCAGCCCTGCCGGCGCATCAGTGCCGAAACGCTTGGCGGCGCGCTTGAAGATCGCCTCGCAGGCAAGCGCCGTCAGCGGCGTCTTTTCCGACGGTTTCCACACCACCGCGTCGCCGCAGACGAAGGCCAGCGCCGAGTTCCAAGACCAAACGGCAACCGGGAAATTGAAGGCCGAGATCACCCCGACGACGCCGAGCGGATGCCAGGTCTCCATCATGCGGTGTCCGGGGCGCTCGGTGGCGATGGTGAGGCCATAGAGTTGCCGGGAAAGGCCGACGGCGAAATCGCAGATGTCGATCATCTCCTGGACTTCGCCCAGCCCCTCGGACGGGATCTTGCCGACCTCGATCGACACCAGCCGGCCAAGCTCGTCCTTATGCGCGCGCAGCTCCTCGCCGAGCAGGCGCACCAGCTCGCCGCGCTTTGGCCCCGGCACCAGCCGCCAGGCCTGGAAAGCCTTGTGCGCGGCATCGATGGCCTTGCCGGCGTCGGCGGCCGAGATCGACTTCAGCGCCGCGATCTGTTCGCCCGTCACCGGGCTGCGCACGATCAGGTCGCCCCCCGAAAGCGCATCCCCGGCGACGCCCAGTTTCTCAAGAAGTGAAGCGGTTTCCTTCGCTAACGTCATTTTTGTCCCTTTCATATCCCGCCGCTCATGGGACGGGCGTGGAAGCCATGCGCCATGTCCGTGCCGTCGGGCACAGCCGGACGCTTTCATGGCGTGGCATTACGCGTTTCGGGAGAAAACCGCTACCCCGGCATGGTCCAAGGCCGGATTGCGAAATTGGGCCAGACGGCGAAGCCGGATCAGCGCGCTTTTTGGAAGGAAGACTTCTCAGTGCTTTCCTTGATCAGCCGGTCGATATGCATGCGGATATGCGCCGCCTCGGCCGCGGTGTTGGCCAGCGCGATGGCGCGGTCGAAGGCGATGCGCGCCTCGTCGTTGCGCCCAAGCTGCATCAGCAGCCCGCCCCTCAGCCCGAAGAAGTGGAAATAGCCCGACAGCCGCTCTTCCAGCGGCTCGATCATGGCAAGCGCGGCTTCCGGGCCGCGCACCTTGCTGACCGCGACGGCGCGGTTGAGCGTTACCACCGGCGATGGCTGCATCTGCTCCAGCAGACCGTAGAGCAGGTCGATCTCGGTCCAGTCGGTATCCTCGGCCGTCGCCGCCCGCGCATGCAGCGCCGCGATCGCCGCCTGCACCTGATAAGGGCCGGGCTTGCGGTGGCGCAGCGCCTTGTCGACCAGCGCCAAGCCCTCGTCGATCATCTTGCGGCTCCAGAGCGAGCGGTCCTGGTCCTCGAGCAGCACGATCTCGCCGTCTTCGTCGAAACGCGCCGGTGCCCGCGCATGCTGGAGAAGCAGCAGCGCCGTCAGCCCCATGATTTCAGGTTCCTGCTGGAACAGCCTGAGCAGCAGCCGGGCGAGCCGGATCGCCTCCTCGCACAGCGGCGCGCGAGCCGGCGCCTCGCCGCCATTGCTCGAATAGCCCTCGTTGAAGATCAGATAGACCATTGCGGAGACTGCGGCGAGCCGCTCCGAGCGCTCGACCGCGCCCGGCGTCTCGAACGGCACGCCGGCATCGGCAATGCGCGCCTTGGCGCGGGTGATGCGCTGTTCCATGGCGCTCTCGCCGACCAGGAAGGCGCGCGCGATCTGCTTGACGGTGAGGCCGGACACGATGCGCAGCGCCACCGCGATCTGCTGCGTCGCCGGCAGATCCGGATGGCAGCAGATGAACAGAAGCCGCAGGATATCGTCGCGATAATGCGCACCGTCCAGCCGCTCGGCCATATCGCCTTCGGCATCCTCAAGATCGGAAATCTGGTCCTCTTCCGGCATCGGCGCCTGCTTGGCGCGCTTGCGCACGGCGTCGATGCCGCTGTTGCGTCCGACGAAGATCAACCAAGCCGCGGGATCGCGTGGCGGTCCGTTCTTCGGCCAGTTGTTGAGCGCCCTCAGGCACGCGTCCTGGAAAGCCTCTTCCGCGGCGTCGAGGTCGCGGAAGTAGCGCAGCAGCGCGCCCATCGCCTGTGGGCGGGCATTGCTGATCGCGGCGCTTATCCAGGCGAGTTCCGTCATACCGCGACCTTTGTCGGATTGAAGACCGAAACCGGCCGGATCTCGTAGGAACCGCCGCTCGGATTGACTTCGGAAAGCTCGCGCGCGAATTCGACGGCTTCGTCGAGATCGTTGCATTCGAGCGTGTAGAAGCCGAGGAATTGTTCCTTGGTCTCGGCGAATGGGCCGTCGAGCACGATCGATTCCCCTTTGACCTTTCGCAGCGTCGTGGCCGCCGTCGTCGGCAACAGGCGCGCCACCGGCCCCAGCCGGCCCGCCTTGGCGTATTTGTCCTGCACGTTGAGGAGCTTTGCCATGACCTCGTCGTCCTGTTCCTTGCTCCAGGAGCAGACGACGTCTTCGGAGGCGTAGCAGAGGATGGCGTAAAGCATGGCAGGGTCCTTTCCGTATCAAAGGACGCGACACTAGGACCCTTCCCGACACCAGGTCGATAAAAAAATTTATCGAGGATCACTGACTTGACGATCACTGCAACCGCCTGTCAGGCGCCGCGCGCCTGCAGCCATCTGAGCACCAGCGTTTCTTCCTCGTCGAGACCGGGTATGACGCGCTTGCGCTTATTGGCTTCGGCGATTTCGTCGAGCAGGCGCCCGTTGCTCCACGCCTCGAACACCAGCGGGTGGATGTAGCATTTGCGACAGACGGCACGGGTGTTGCCCAACCGCTCGGCGACCTTGTCGACGACGCTGTTGATGACCCGGTTTTGCTGCGTTTTGCTTTCCGGCAGCTCGGTCTGCGCAAACAGCGAAGCGGCGTGGATGGTGCCGCCCCAGGTGCGGAAATGTCTTGAGCTGAATTCGGCGCCGGAGGCCTCGCGAATATAGCGGTTGACGTCCTCCGAACGCACCGGCCGCCGGTCGCCATCCTCATCGAGATATTGGAACAGCTTCTGTCCCGGCAGGTCCTGGGCGCCGCGCACGATCTTGGCGATGCGGCGATCGGCCAGCTTCAGCTTCCATTCCTTGCCCGACTTGCCCTTGAAGGCGAAGCGCAGACTGGAGCCCGTGATCTCGACATGGCGGTCGCGCAGCGTGGTCAGTCCGAAACTCTTGTTGTCGCGCGCATAGGCTGCGTTGCCGATCCGGATCATGGTGTTGTCGAGCAACCAGACCACCGAGGCGACGACGCGCTCCATCGGCAGCCCGTGGCGGCGCAGATCGGCATCGATCTGCCGCCTGAGGGCAGGCAGGCTTTGCGCGAAGGCGACGAGGCTGGAATATTTGACGCCGTCGCGTTCCTCGGTCCATTGCGGGTGATAGCGGTACTGCTTGCGGCCCCGCTGATCCCGGCCTGTTGCCTGGATGTGGCCGTCCGGATCGGGTGATATCCATACATCCGTCCAGGCCGGCGGAATGACGATCGCCTTGATGCGGGCAAGTGTCTCCGCGCTGACCTTGCGCCCGTTCGGACCGACATAGGAAAATCCCTTGCCTTTTCTCAATCGTCGGACGCCGGGATCGGTGTCGCTGACATAGCTGAGAGACGCGCGCTCGGCCGAATCCTGCGCACCGTCTTTCCGGCTTCGGTCCTCGCCTGCCGGCCGGTCGACGCAGGATCGCGATTGTTGCAGCATGATGGCTCCACGGAAGTTCCCGTAGATAAGCCGCGTAACCGGCGGCTGGTTCCGAAACAGCTTTCAGTCCCGCCGCTTGGCGGTGAGATCCGCCATCCAGAGCCCGCCGTCGTCGGCATGAGCGGGAATGTACTCTCGCCCGGCCGGCACGGCCTCGAGAACCATTCCCGACTCGTCCGCCAGATAGTCGTAGCCGATCTGCTGCAGCCGGCGATCCGGGTCGAGGCGATTGTAGAGGTCGCGACGTGCCGCCCGCCGCTTTGGCTCGATCATCTTCAAATGATAAAGATTGAGACCGCTATCCTCGAGCCTGAAGCCGATATCGTCGGGAAACCAGGCGCCGTGCAGATCTTTCGATCGATAACGGTCCGGGGGATAGGCGGCAAAAAGCCTGTGCTGCATCTTCTGGCCCCAGCGGCCATCGATCCTGTAGCTGGCCGGCGTATACAGTTCCCGACAGCGGAACCCCCAGGCGATGCGCCTGGGCCCGCTGGTCAGCCGGCCGATCCGACCGGCAACGGCTTGTTCCAGCCTTTCATCAGGATCCATGGCTAGAACCCAATCGGCGCCGGCTTCATGGGCCGCGGCGATAAGCGCACGCCGCCTCTGCGGCTCGCTGCTGAAAAGCCCCTCCGAGGCGCGGTCGTCATAGGCGATCCAGCCGTCGACGACAGGCTCGAGATTGGCAATAAGGTCGGGCACGAGATGCTGATCGTAGCGATAGCTGAAAACGGCGACGATTTTGCGCTGTGACCAAAACCATCGGCCGCGCCGCCGACGCGGCGGCTTCATCTCGATGGTGATCATCGCCGGTCCTCCGTCGTGTCGCCATGCCGGGCGCCGGCGGACGCCCCCAGCGATTTGGCGAACAATGCCAGCCACACGATCGGCAGCGACAGCCTTGCGAAGGTCCTGTCCTTGCCGGACAACCCCTCCTTGATCAGCTTGCCGACATTGCGCCGGTCGCGGAACACCTTTCGGAACGGACGCATGGGTTTTCCGGTGTCGAGGGACCGGAGATAGGCGCCATAGCGGCGCCCGCGGCGATACTGGTCGGCAAGCAAGCCGGACAAGCTCATCTCGTTGCGGTGAACGGTCAGGACCCTCGGTTCCCAGACCGGCCGCAGAGCCTCCGGCAGTCTGGCCATGAATTCGGTGTCTTCTCCGGACTTCAGCCCCTCGTCGAACGCTCCATATCGCTCGAACAACTTCCGGTCGAACGAAACGCCGTAGCACTGCGCCTTCCCGGCCGGGAGACCGGGCAGGCGTCGCATATAGGTGACGAGATGCGCCGCGCAGGCGACCAGATTGCGCGGATGGCTGTTGAGGACGGCGCTCGCCACAGCCGCGGCGCCCTGCCGGTGACGCTGCAGCCGGATTTCGGCCCATTGCGGACAGGCCAGGCAATCATCCGCGAGAAAGGCGATGAACGGAGCCTGCGTTGCAGCGATGCCGCGATTTCGCGCGGCCCCGGCAAACAACCGCTCCTCGACATCGATGACAGTTACGCCGATGCCGCAATCGGCAAGCAGCGCCATGGCGTTGCCGCCGCCGGAATTCACCACCACGATCTCGAGCGGAACATTCTGGTCGAGTACCGACCTTACCGCAGCCGCCAGTGAGGCGGGTGCCCGCAAACCAATCACCACAACCGCGAGATCCGGCCTTGCGGCCATCAGGCGCGTTGCAATTGGGCGGCCGGCGCCGAGAACCGGCGCCGCAACGCGATCTTCAGCCGATAGCGCATGCAGCGCCAGACAGCCGCGCCCGTCCGTGGCGCAGCTTCGGCCACGCTGAGGAATCTTCCCGCCATGTCGAAATCACCGCGCGCATAATGAACGCGCGCGATCTTCAAGGCGACGAGGCCTTCCCTGGTCTTGAGCGACCGCTCCGCGATGCCGCAGGACCGGAGCCGGCGCAGCGCCAGACGCCATTCGAGAAAGCAAGCGGCGGGCCTGATCGTGAAACGGTCGTCGGAACGCTCCGCCGAGACGAAATAGATGAAGATCGGTCGTGTCAGGACCGCAAGCGAGGCTTTGGCCATCAGGCGCGCCCAAAACAGCGTGTCCTCGTCATAGGCGAGCCCGGTGGGAAACCTCGTGTCGCCGACAACCCGCCGCGACACCAGCGCGCTGCCGACAGCGATCGACCGTATCCGCCCTTCGAGATAGGCGCAGGCATTGGCCGGTCCGCTCGTCGTGTAGCCGCCCGGCAGCTTGGTCGACCGCTCCTCGCCGCCGACCTGTCGGCGGTAGGCGCCGACCACCATGTCCGCTCCTCGATCCCCTGCGGCCTTGGCCAGCAGTGCGCGCAGGCCGCCTTCCAGATGAATATCGTCGGCATCGATCAGATAGATCCATGGAAAGCGGGCCTGCTCCAGAGCCAGATTCCTGGAGCCGCCGGCGTCACGGCAGCTCGAATTGACGACGCGCAGCGGCAACCCGCACTGCAAGGACAAATCCGAGGCGACGGCCGCGGTGGCGTCGGACGACGAATCGTCAACCAGCAGCACCTCGCCGATAACTTCTTTTTCCGAAACCAGTGAAGCGAGCGTCCGGGCAATCGTCCGAGCCGCATCATGTGCTGGTATGATGACGCTTACCGCTTCCAAATCTGTCTCCGCGCGCCATGCCCACGCAGGCGCGCGCCCCCGTCAATCCCGTGCCCAGGATACCGACGGCAGGCGCATTTGAGAAGCGCCCGCGGGCAATCGGGTTGTCGTTACACCTTTTCGACGACGACCGGAATGACGTCGACCGCTTGCTCGCCGACCTGGCCGCCGGTGGTCTTCAACACGCCGACGATCGGCGCTACGTCGGAATAGTCGCGGCCGTAGCCGACCGTGATATGGTCGTTGCTCGCCCTTATGCCGTTGGTCGGGTCGAACTCCTGCCAGCCGGCATCGCGTCCGCACCAGGCCTTGACCCAGGCATGCATGGCATCGGCGCCCTCGAGCCGAGGCTTGCCCTTGGGCGGGATCGTGCGCAAAAAACCGCTGACATAACCGGCGGGAATGCCAAGCCCGCGCAGGCCGGCGATCATGATATGCGAGAAATCCTGGCAGACGCCGCGTTTCAGCGCGAAGGCGTCGCTTGCCCGCGTCTGCACCGTGGTTGCCTTGCCGTCATAGGTGAAATCGCGATGGATGCGGTTGCAGAGATCGGCCGCCGTTGCCACCGCCGAGCCGGCTAGGCTTTCCCGCGCATAGGCCGTGATCGCCGCATCGATGCCGGCATGGTCGCTGGCGGCGAGGAAATGATGCGGCGCGGACGGCAATAGCGAGCGTACCAGGTCGAGCTCCGACCTCAGCCCGCTTATATCGGGCGAGACATCGAGACCTGGCTCGGGCCGCGAGACAGACACGCGCGCGCTCATGCGGATGTCGAGCGTCTCATGCGCGTCGCGAAAGGCGATCGAGGTGACGTTGTTGCCGAAGAAATCGGAAAAATCGGCACGCTCGGCCGGCGACGGCTGGAACGACAGCGAGGCGGCGATCACGCGCTGCACTCCGGCGATCGTCTGCGGCATGACGCGCACCTGGTGCCGTCCGCCGCCGGCGGCAGCGGCGTAGTCGTAATGCAAATGGAGTTTGATGTCGTAGAGCATTAGGGCAATTCCAGCAAAAAAGCGTAGCGGTTGGGCTCGGCGGCTTCGCCGTAGCCTTGCGTCCGGAATTGCGCAAAAACAGAGAGATAGAGCATTGGAGGCGATCCTTTTCGCTGGAGATGCTCTAACCGAAATAGGCTCTGGAGAGGCTGTTGTAGAGATCGCCTATCTGGCCGGCGAGGTCGTCGAGCGCCTTGGCGCTCATGTCCGACGGCTCCATGACGGCTATTGCCGTGTTGAGCCGCAGTATCTCCTTGGCGGCGGGTGACATGTGCCCCTCGCCGCCGATCGAAGGCAGCATGCCGATCTCGGCCTTCAGCCGCTCGAGCTGGAACAGGATGGAGCGAGGATTGAGCGGGTCGAGCGCAAGCAGGTCGATAACCGTGCGCCGCCCGGCCTGCACCGGATATTGCCGGCGATGGGTCATGACGCTGTCGCCGATCTCCAGCATCATGTCCAGCGCCCCTTCCGGCGCCCCATTCCTTGTCAGCTGGCTGAGCGTGCGCGCAATCTGGATGCCGCGTTCCAGCCTGCGGCCGATCTCCAGGAAGCGCCAGCCGGTGAAGCGGTACATGTTCTCGTGCAGCAGGCCGGAAAAGCCGGCAAGCTTGCGCAGCATCACCGTCATCGCCCGCGTCGCGTCGTCTCCGGGCGCGACCGTCTCCGCGAATTTGTGGATGGTCTTGGACAGATCCTTCAGCGCCAGCCAGCCATCGGGAGAGAAGCGGTCGCGAATCTGGCCGGCGCTGTAGACCGCGCTGTCCAAAGTGCCGATCAACCCCGGTGGTATCGCCGTTTCGACGTCGATGCCGAACGGTTCCAGATAGTCCCTGATATCGGCAAGCAGCGGCATATCCGGATCGGACGTCTCGGCAAGCCGCACGTGATAGGCGCGCAGCACGCGCACCGTGTCTTCGGAGCGCTCGATATAGCGTCCGAGCCAGGTCAGGTTCTCGGCCGCCCGGCTGGGCAGGCTCCCCGGCATGGTGCGAGTGAACCCGTCGTGCTCCTGCGGCAACAATGTCTCGCGCTCGACCGGCCTGTCGCTGACAACCCAGACATCCGCCGCCTGGCCGCCGCGCTGCATGGCAATCGCCGTCGGGTCGAGCGAAAATCCGACACGGGCGAAGCCGCCGGGCATCACCGTCCAGCCTTCCGGTGTGCGCGCCAGATAGACGCGCAGGCTGGCAGGCCGCGGCTCCAGCAAGCCGTCGACGAACACCGGCGTGGTCGACAGCGTCACGGCTTCCTGGCCGACGAAGCCGGCGCCGTCCGCCTCGATGCGCGCGATGAGCTCGGCCCGCTCGCCGGCCGAAAGGGACGAGCCGAGCCGGGTCGCGCCATCGTCCTCGAAGGCAAGCCGGGTCGAGAGCGCCGGGCCGACCACCATGCGGTCGATATTGGCCAGCACATGCGCGCGCTCCGCCTCCTGCCCGCACCACCAGGTGGCGATGCTCGGCAGTTTGAGATCGTCACCTTGCAGTTCTCGCGCGATCCTGGGCAGGAACGACAGCAATGCCCGCGTCTCCATCAGGCCCGAACCCAGCGCATTGACGGCCGATACGGAGCCGCGTCGGATTGCCTCGACCAATCCCGGTGTGCCGATCTGCGAGTCCGGCCTGAGCTCCAGCGGATCGGCGAAGGCGGCATCGAGCCGCCGCCACAAGACACCGATCGGCATCAGGCCGGAAACTGTTCGCACCATCAGCCTGCCGCCGGAAACGGTCAGGTCCTCGCCCTCGAGCAGCATGATGCCCAGATACCGGGCGATATAGGCGTGCTCGTAATAGGTCTCGTTGAGCGGCCCTGGCGTCAGGATGGCGACGCGACCGCCGGACTCCTTGGCCATGGCGTTCAGCGTGTCGCGGAAGCGGCGGAAAAAGCCGGCGAGCCGATGCACATGCATCTCGCCATAGATATCCGACAGCGCACGCGTTGTGGCGACGCGGTTCTCCAGCGCAAAGCCCGCGCCCGACGGCGCCTGGGTGCGATCGCCAAGCACCCACCAGCTACCGTCCGGGCCACGGCCGAGCTCGAAGGCGACCATGTGTAGAAAATGCCCGTTGGCCGGCCGGACGCCTGCTATCGGGCGCAGATATTCCGGACTGGCTGCAATCAGACCGGCTGGCAGAATGCCTTTCTCGACCAACCGGTTCGGCCCGTAAATGTCGGACAGGATCGCCTCGAACAGGTCGGCGCGCTGGACGAGGCCGGCGCTGATGTCGGCCCATTCCTTCTCGTCGATCAGCAGCGGGACATGCGCGAGCGGCCACTCCCGCTCATTGGCGCCAGCCTGCTCATAGACACGGTAATAGACGCCGGCATCGCGCAGATACTGGTCGGCGCGGGCAAACCGCTGCCCGAGCCGATCCGCCCCGAGATCGTCGAGTGCGTCGATGAAGGAGCGCCAGGCCGGGCGCGGGCTGCCGGCCGCGTCGACCATCTCGTCGACGACGCCTTCGATCGGTCGGTAGCGTTCCAGCAGGCTCGGCGCCCGCGGCCTGCCGCCCGCCCGTCTCTGATTCCCCTTGGCCATTGTCGATCAGAATCTCGCCGGCTGCCTGAGGTCAAGGGTCATGGGGAACTCTTCAGCAGCTTCTTCGTCACGCAGCACATAGCCGCCCGGCGTGTGGCCGCGCGGTTCGAACCGGGCAAGCCGTCGCGCCTCGGCCTCGTTGCCGTTGACTGGGAAGGTGTCGTAATTGCGGCCGCCCGGATGCGCGACATGGTAGACGCAGCCGCCGACCGAGCGGCCCGACCAGCGGTCATAGATGTCAAAGACCAGCGGCGTGTTGACCGGCAGCGCCGGATGCAGGCCCGACGCCGGCTGCCAGGCCTTGAAGCGAACGCCGGCCACCGCGATCTCGCGATTGTCGGTGACCTTCATCGGCACGAGGCGGCCGTTGCAGACGATGGCGTGACGCTCCGGATTGAGGCCTTCGGTTCGCACCTGCAGCCGCTCGACCGAGGAATCGACGAAGCGTACCGTGCCGCCGATAGCGCCCTGCTCGCCCATCACATGCCACGGCTCGAGCGCCTGCCTCAACTCCAGCTTGACGCCGGCATGTTGCACCTCGCCGCAGAACGGGAAACGGAATTCGAGCTGGGCCGCGAACCATTCGGGGCGGAAATCGAAGCCGTTCAGCTTCAGATCCTCCAGCACGTCGAGGAAATCCGCCCAGACGTAGTGCGGCAGCATGAAACGGTCGTGCAGCGAGGTGCCCCAGCGCACGAAGCGGCCGTCGAGCGGGTTCCTCCAGGCGCGGGCGATGATCGCGCGCACCAGCAATTGCTGCGCGAGGCTCATGCGCGCATTGGGCGGCATCTCGAAGCCGCGGAACTCGACCAGGCCGAGCCGGCCGGTCGGGCCATCCGGCGAGAACAGTTTGTCGATGCAGATTTCCGAACGGTGCGTATTGCCGGTCACGTCGGTCAAGAGATTGCGGAACAGCCGGTCGACCAGCCACGGCAAGGGCGCCTCGCCCTTGTCGGGATGCGGCACCTGCGCCAGCGCGATCTCGAGCTCATAGAGCGAATCGTGCCGCGCCTCGTCGATGCGCGGCGCCTGGCTGGTCGGGCCGATGAACAGGCCCGAAAACAGGTAGGACAGCGACGGATGCCGCTGCCATTGCAGCACCAGGCTCTTCAGAAGGTCTGGCCGGCGCAGGAACGGGCTGTCATTGGGCGTCGCGCCGCCGACCACGACATGATTGCCGCCGCCGGTGCCGGTGTGGCGGCCGTCGATCATGAACTTGTCGGTACCGAGCCGCGACTGCCGCGCTTCCTCGTAGATAGCCGTGGTGGTGGCAACACATTCCTGCCAGTTGGCGGCCGGATGGATGTTCACCTCGATGACGCCTGGATCCGGCGCGACGCGGATGACGTTGAGGCGCGGGTCGTGCGGCGGAGCATGGCCCTCGATATGCACCGGCAACCCGATGGCCTGGGCAGCATTTTCCGCCGCCGCCACCAGTTCGAGATAATCCTCCAGCGCCTCGACCGGCGGCATGAACACGCAGAGCCTGCCGTCGCGCGGCTCGACGGTGAGTGCGGTCCGCACCGCGCCGCCGATCTCGGTCAGTCGCTGCTCGACCCGGTCCTGCTGGGCCGTGGCGGCAGTGAAGGAGGCCTCAGCCTGCTGACGCGCCATTTCGTCCGCGCCGCCGGCCGGAGTTTCCGGCAGGATTTCGGCGCGCGCAGGCAGCGCGCCCCGTGGCACTGAGGGGTCGACAGGCACGATGTAAGGGAATTGCGCCGGCGGAACATAGGGCAACGTACCGAGCGGCAAGCGGTAGCCGACTGGAGAGTCGCCCGGCACCAGAAACAGGCGCCCGCGCCTGGTCTTCCATTTTTCCGAGCGCCAGCGCTGTCCAGCGGCCTGGCTGTTCCAGCGCTGCACCGGCAGCACATAGCCTGACGGCTTGGTCAGGCCGCGCTCGAAGACGCGCGCCATGCGGCTGCGCTCTTCCGGGTCCTCCAGCTTCGAATTGGACGGATCGACATTGTCCGGCAGCTTGCCTTCCTTGAGCAGCCACTCGCCCGGATCCTCATAGGCCTCGCCGACCATCGCCTTGTCGATGCCGAGCTCGCCGGCGATCGCCGTGAGCAGGCTTTCGGCCTGTTCGGGCCCGATGGCGGCGCTGCTCGTCTCGCGCGCGATCAGCGACGGATCGCGCCAGATCGGCTCGCCATCGGTGCGCCAGTAGAGCGAGAAGGTCCAGCGCGGCAGGCTCTCGCCCGGATACCACTTGCCCTGGCCGTAATGCAGGAAGCCGCCCGGCGCAAAGCGCTCGCGCAGCCGGCGGATGAGCTGGTCCGCCTTGTCGCGCTTGGTCGGACCGACGGCCGCCGTGTTCCATTCCGCGGATTCGAAATCGTCGATCGACACGAAAGTCGGCTCGCCGCCCATGGTGAGCCGCACGTCGCCGTCTTTCAGCACCGCGTCGACCTTTTCGCCCAGTCGATCGAGCGCCTCCCAGCTTTCGTCCGAAAATGGCTTGGTGATGCGCGGATGCTCGGCGATGCGGTCGGCCCGCATGTCGAAGTTGAAATCGACATTGGCGAAGCTCGCCATGCCTGAGATCGGCGCGGCATTGCGGAAATGCGGCGTCGCGGCAAGCGGCACATGGCTTTCGCCGGTGAGCAGGCCGGAGGTCGGGTCGAAGCCGATCCAGCCGGCGCCCGGAATATAGACCTCGCACCAGGCATGCAGGTCGGTGAAGTCGACAGCGGTCCCCGGCGGTCCGTCGAGCGAGACGAGATCCGGCTTCAACTGGATCAGATAGCCGGAGACGAAGCGCGCGGCGACGCCCAGATTGCGCAGGATCTGCACCAAGAGCCAGCTCGAATCCCGGCACGAGCCCTTGCCGGCGGCTAATGTCTCCTCGGGCGAATAAACGCCCGTCTCCATGCGCACGATATAGGCGATCTCGCGCTGCAACCTTGCATTGAGGTCGACGAGGAAATTGACGGTGTTTGTCGGGCTGCGGCCGATCGTGCGAAGGAATGCCGTCAACAGCGGCCCGGCGGGCTCCGGCGCCCGGTAGATGGCGAGGTCTTCCCTGATCTCCTCCGGGTAGTCGAACGGGAAAGTCTCGGCGCTTTCCTCGACGAAGAAGTCGAACGGGTTATAGACCGTCATGTCGGCGACGAGGTCGACCTCGATCTTCAATTCCGTCACCGGTTCCGGGAAGACGAAGCGGGCGAGGAAGTTGCCGTAGGGATCCTGCTGCAGGTTGACGAAGTGGTTTGCCGGCTCGACCTTCAGCGAATGGCTGAGCACCTTGGTGCGCGAGTGCGGCGCCGGCTGCAGCCTGATCACCTGGGGACCGAGCACCACCGGCCGGTCATATTTGTAATGGGTCAGGTGATGAACGGCTGCCTGAATTGCCATGGTGCCCCGGAGTTCGGCGTTTCAATTCGCCGAACCCTGACATAGATGCTGGCCATTCTCCAAGCAGAGATGTTGCGCTGCACCTAATTTAAGCAGCCTTGCCGGCTTAGAAAAACGCCTGGATCCGCGTCTGCGCCCTTCCGAGGATCAGCGCATGCACATCATGCGTGCCTTCGTAGGTGTTGACCGTCTCCAGGTTCTGCGCGTGGCGCATCACGTGATAGCCGATCTGGATGCCGTTGCCGCCATGCATGTCGCGGGCCTGGCGAGCGATGTCGAGCGCCTTGCCGCAATTGTTGCGCTTGACGATCGAGATCATCTCCGGCGCCATCTTGCCTTCGTCCATCAGCCGGCCGACGCGCAGCGAGCCCTGCAGTCCGAGCGCGATTTCGGTCTGCATGTCGGCGAGCTTCTTCTGGAACAATTGCGTGCCGGCGAGCGGCTTGCCGAACTGTTTTCTGTCGAGGCCGTATTGCCGCGCCCGCTGCCAGCAATCCTCGGCCGCGCCCATCGCTCCCCAGGAGATGCCGTAGCGCGCCCGGTTGAGGCAGCCGAACGGACCGCCAAGGCCCTTGGCGTTGGGCAGCAACGCGTCTTCGCCGACCTCGACGCCTTCCAGCACCACCTCGCCGGTAATCGACGCCCGCAACGACAACTTGCCGCCGATCTTCGGGGCCGACAGTCCCTTCATGCCCTTTTCCAGCACGAAGCCGCGGATCTCATCCTTGCCGCTGTCGCCCTTCAGCTTCGCCCACACGACGAAGACGTCGGCGATCGGCGCGTTCGATATCCACATCTTGGAGCCGGAAAGCCTGTAGCCGTTCGCGGTCTTCTCGGCGCGCGCCTTCATGCCGCCTGGATCGGAGCCGGCGTCTGGCTCGGTGAGCCCGAAACAGCCGATCCATTCGCCCGACGCCAGCTTGGGCAGGTATTTCTTGCGTTGCGCTTCCGAGCCATAGGCATGGATCGGATACATGACCAGCGAGGATTGCACGCTCATCATCGAGCGGTAGCCTGAGTCGATGCGCTCGACTTCGCGCGCCACCAGGCCGTAAGTCACATAGTTGGCGCCCAGCCCGCCATATTCTTCCTGAATGGTGATGCCGAGCAGGCCCGCTTCGCCCATCTCGCGGAAGATCGACGGGTCGGTCTTCTCGTCGGCATAGGCTTCCTCGATGCGCGGCGCCAGCTTGTCGGCGGCGAAGGCGGCAGCGCCGTCGCGCACCATGCGCTCGTCCTCGGAAAGCTGGTCCTCGATCAGGAAAGGATCGTTCCACACGAAGGCGTTCTTCTCGGCGGCCATGGCCTCGATCTCCCGACATATTGTTGAGGTGGCCGGCTTATCGGACTCCGCGTGCAAAAAATCAAACGAAATTGCATCACGGATCAATGATCGTTAGTAATGGATCATGAATGTCCAGCGCCGCCTTCTACCCAACACCGCCGCCCTCGCCGCCTTCGAAGCGGTTGCGCGTCTCGGCTCCTTCACCGCCGCCGCGCGTGAGCTCGACCTGACGCAAGGGGCTGTCAGCCGGCAGATCAGCCTCTTGGAAGAGCAATTCGGTCGCCGGCTGTTCGAACGCGACAGCCGCAATGTCCGGCTGTCGCCGCCCGGCGAGATCTATGCCGAAGCGGTGCGCTCGGCGCTTGGCCAATTGCGCGACGCAGCACTTGGATTGATGAGCAATCGGCATAGCGGCGTTCTCAACCTGGCCATCCTGCCGACCTTCGGCACACGCTGGCTGATGCCGCTGATCCCGGATTTCGTCGCCCGCCATCCCGACATCACCATCAACTTCGCCACCCGCATCGGACGCTTCGACTTTGCCCGCGAACGGCTCGACGCCGCGATCCATCACGGCATGCCCGACTGGCCGGAGGCCGACTGCACGCTCTTGATGCGCGAGACCGTCATGCCGGTGGTTTCGCCCGAATTCCTCGCCACCCGCGCCATCGTGACGCCGGCCGATATCAGCCGTCTGCCGCTGCTGCATATGGCAACCCGCCCCGGCGCCTGGAGCGAATGGCTCGAGCACCAGGGGCTTGAGGCCCCAACCGGGCCCGGCATGCAGTTCGAGCAGTTCGGCACGGTCGCGCAGGCTTGCATGGCCGGCCTCGGCGTGGCGCTGCTGCCGGAAATCCTGATTGCCGGCGAATTGCAGCGCGGCCAACTGGTGCCGGCGCCGGGCACGCCGATGCAAAGCCGCAGCGCCTATTACCTCGTCGTGCCGCACGACAAGCGCGGCCACCCGCCGGTCGCCAGCTTTCGCGACTGGCTGCTGGGCCAGATCGGCAGGGAGCCGGCTGTCCTGGCGTGGTAGCTATTTGCGCTTCATCGCCTCGGCGAGCGCCGCACCGAGCGCGCCCTGCGACGGCCGCTCCGGTTGGCGCTGCGGCGCTGGCGAGCGCGGCGCCGACTTGCTGCCGCCGTGATCGCGCTGGCCGCCACGGGGCGCCCCACCCTCGCCGCCATCCTTGCGCATCGAAAGCCCGATGCGCTTGCGCTTGATGTCGACATCGACGACCCGTACCTTCACGACATCGCCGGCCTTCACCACTTCATGCGCGTCCTTGATGAAGCGGTCGGCCAGTTGCGAGACATGCACCAGCCCATCCTGGTGCACGCCGATATCGACGAAGGCGCCGAAAGCCGCGACATTGGTGACGGTGCCTTCGAGCAGCATGCCGGGCTTCAGGTCCTTGATGTCGTCGACACCCTCGGCAAAGGTCGCCGTCTTGAAGCCGGGGCGCGGGTCGCGTCCGGGTTTTTCCAGCTCGGCGATGATGTCGCGCACAGTCGGCAGGCCGAACCGCTCGTCGACGAAGACGCGCGGGTCAAGCGCCTTCAGCGCGGCGCTGTCGCCCATCAGCGCGCGCACGTCGCGGCCGCAAGCGGCGACGATCTTCTTCGCCACGCCATAGGCTTCCGGATGCACCGATGACGCGTCAAGCGGCTCTGTCCCGTTCGGTATGCGCAGAAAACCGGCGCTTTGCTCGAACGCGCGCGGCCCGAGCCGCGCAACCTTGAGCAGGTCCTTGCGGGTGGCAAACGGCCCGGCCGCGTCGCGATGCGCAACGATCGCCTCGGCCAGCGACGGCCCAAGTCCCGACACGCGCGCCAAAAGCGGCGCCGAGGCCGTGTTGAGGTCGACGCCGACGGCGTTCACCGCATCCTCGACCACTGCCTCCAGCGAACGACCGAGCCGATACTGGTCGACATCGTGCTGGTATTGCCCGACGCCGATCGACTTCGGCTCGATCTTGACCAGCTCGGCCAACGGATCCTGCAGGCGCCTCGCGATCGACACCGCGCCGCGCAGCGACACATCCAGGCCCGGGAATTCCGCCGCTGCCGTCGCCGAGGCCGAATAGACCGAGGCACCAGCCTCGCTGACGATCACCTTGAGAGGCTTCGGCCCGGCACCTGCCGGCAGGTCCGAAAGCATGTCGGCAACCAGCTTCTCGGTCTCGCGGCTGCCGGTACCGTTGCCGATCGAGATCAGCTCGACCTTGTGCTGGCGGATGAGGGCGGCGAGCTCGGCCTGCGTGCCGCGCACATCGTTCCTTGGCGGGAACGGATAGACGGTGGTGGTCGCCACCAGCTTGCCGGTGCCGTCGACCACCGCAACCTTGACGCCGGTGCGGATGCCTGGATCGAGCCCCATGGTCGGCCGCGAGCCGGCGGGCGCGGCCAGCAGAAGATCCTTCAGGTTGCGAGCAAAGACATGGATCGCTTCTTCCTCGGCCCGCTCGCGCAGGTCGCGCATCAGGTCGAGCGTCAGATGCAGCGACAGCTTGATCCGCCAGGTCCAACCGGCTACCTCCATCAGCCATTTATCGCCGGGCAGCGTCGCGCCGATCGCATAGGCGTTGGCGATCATGCGCTCGACCGGCTTCACCGGCGATTGATCGTCGGCATCGACCTCGATGTCGAGCGACAGCACTTCCTCGTTGCGGCCGCGCAGCATGGCCAGGGCGCGGTGGCTGGGCACGCCTGCCCAGCGCTCGACATGGTCGAAATAGTCGGAGAATTTCGCGCCGGCCTCCTGCTTGCCGTCAACGACGCGAGCGCGCAGGAAGGCGCGTTCCTTCATATAGGCGCGCAGCTTGCCGACCAGATCGGCATTTTCGGCGAACTGCTCCGACAGGATGTCGCGCGCGCCTTCAAGCGCCGCCTTGGCGTCGGCCACCTCTTCCGTGACATAAGCGAGGGCGAGCTCGGCCGGAACTTTCGATCGATCGGCGAGGATCGCCTCGGCGAGCGGCCCAAGCCCGCGCTCCCTGGCGATTTCGGCCTTGGTGCGCCGCTTCGGCTTGTAGGGTAGATAGATGTCCTCCAGCTCCGCCTTTGTGGCGGCCGCGGCGATCTTGGCTTCCAGCTCCTCGGTCAGCTTGCCCTGTTCGCGGATGGAGCCGAGGATCGTCTCGCGCCGTGCATCGAGCTCGCGCAGATAGGCGAGGCGCTCGGAAAGGTCGCGCAGCTGCGTATCGTCGAGCCCGCCGGTGACTTCCTTGCGGTAACGCGCGACGAAGGGGACTGTCGCGCCTTCGTCGAGCAGCCCGATTGCCGCCGCTGCCTGTTCCGGCCGCGCGCCGATCTCGGCCGCGATGATTGCTGCGATGCGCTTGATGTCCGATGCCATGCTGGTCCCTGCCGAAAAGAGCGGCGACCATAGGCCGGGAGAACCGCTGCGCCAACCGCAACGGTTTCATCACGCGCCGAAGGTCCACAGAAAACAGCTGTTGGAACCAGCCTCTGACCGGCTCAAACCATGCCGCTCAACGCTTCGAAGAACGCCACGATGTCCCCATCCAGCTTGTCGTCCACCGGTTCCGGTTGTGACGACATCTTGGCGATGACCACGTCCGTCTTCGGATTGACGTAAAGCCACTGGCCGTGAATGCCGATGCCGCAAAAGGCGCCGCTGTCGTGGCCGGTCTGGTACCATTTGTTGCGATAGCGTCCCTTCGGGAACAGGAACACCATCGTGCCGCGCTGCCAGGCTTCATGGCTGCCGCCGGTGGCGACCGTGTCGCGCACCCAGGCTTCCGGCACGATGCGGCGGCCATTGGCCGTGCCGCCCTGCCGCATCATCTCGCCGATGCGGACAAGGTCGCGCGGCGTCATCGACATGCCACCGGCGGTGCGCGCCGTGCCTTCCATGTCGACGGTCACCGACATTTCGCTTCCAGCACCGAGCGGCTGCCACAGTTTCTCGCTGAGCAGGTCGCTGACACGCCTGCCGGAGGCCCGTTCGATCAGGATGCCGAGCACGTCTGAATTGGGCGAACGGTAGCGATAGGTCTGGCCATGCGGCTCGGCAAGCCGCTGGATGGTCATAAGGAACGCGGCGAGGCTTTCGGACCCGCCGCCGGGGTTCCACAGTGTCGAGCGGCGGTAGCGGGCGAAGGCGCTTTCCGGATCGAGATAGGCTTCCTCGAAATCGAGGCTGACCGTCATGTCGAGCACGTTGCGCACGCTCGCGTCGCCATAGGCTGAGCCCTTGGCTTCAGGGATGTAGTGCGTTACCGGCGCGTTGGGATCGAACAAGCCCTCGCCTTCCAGTATGCCTGCGAGGATCGCCGTCACCGACTTGCTGATCGAAAAGATGATGTGGCGCGCTCCGAACGGCATATGCGGCGCCGACCAGTCGCCGAAAGGCTTGCCGGCCTTCAGGATCGTCAGCCCGTCCGTGTTGGAACGCTTTAGGAAGCTCTCGACGGTCTCGCTGCCGCCGGCAAGCGATATCTTTTCCTCAAGCAATGCGCCGAGCGATTTCGCTTGGCTCTCGCCGGCGGGCGCCGCCGCGATATGCGCGCTCGGCACCAGCTCGCCGACATTCTGGAACGACCATCGGTTGAACGGCGAAAGCCGCCAGTTGTCGAGCCGCACATCCTTGCGGGCAAAGCCGTATCTGGCCTCGAACGCGGTCTTGCCGCTCATGATGCTCTCCCGGATCTTGTTTTGCGGTTTCAGGCCAGCGCCGCGGCGATGGCATGCACCGCCTTCTGCGTCGCCGCCGAATAGGCGGAATTGACGAAATCCGGATAGCTCGAAAGCTTCACCACGACCATCCTGTGTTCCCAGCTCATATGGATCAATTGGCCGAACACGCCGCGGCACATCAGCGAGCGTGAGCGTGAATCCTCGATCCAGAACTGGTTGCGGTAGCTGCCGTCGGGAAGGCTCGGGCTGAAATTCGGCCCGTGCTTGCCGCTGCGTGTCGCCTCGATCCAGTCGGCCGGGATCACCCCGCCGCCATTGTCGAGGATCAATTGCCCGAAGCGGCCATAGTCGCGCAGCGTCGCATTGAAGCCGCCATCGGCCAGCGCATAGCCGGCGCTGTCGACGGTGAAGCAGGCGCTCTCGTCGGCGCCGAGCTGTTGCCAGAGTTCTTCCGAGACGAGCTGCGCCAGGCGCTTGCCGCTCACCCGCTCCATGATGAAGGCGAGCACGTCGGTCTCGATCGAGCGGTATTCGAACGCCTCGCCATGCGGGCGCACTCTGTCCTTCAGCCGCAGGATCAGCTCGAACAGATGCGACGGCCACTCGAAGTCCGGGTCGCTGCCCGGCGGGATCGGCTTCCAGCCGGTCGCGACATCGACCTGACCGATCTCGGAATAGCGGTCGGTATATTCCTCGGAAAAGCGCACGCCCGTCGTCATGTCGAGCACCTGCTGCACCGTGGCGCCGGCCCAGCCGGTCTCGACAAGTTCCGGCAGATAGTCGGTGATCAGCTTGCCCGGATCGATCAGGCCGCGCCCGACCAGGATGCCGCACACCGCTCCGGTAACCGACTTCGCCATCGATTGCGACAGATGCAGCGTGCGCTCGTCCATGCCGTTGAAATAACGCTCATAGGCGATCCTGCCGTCCTTCAGCACCAGGAAGCCGTCGGCATAGGTTTCGTCGAGCAGGCCCGCGAGCGTCGTCGGCGCACCGTTGCTGTCGGCCACCGGCAGATTGTCGAGGTCCACCTCCGCGCGCTCGAGGCGACGGCGATGGCCGCTGCCGCGCCACACCTCGATGGTCGGCAGAAATTCGCGAATGTGCTGGAAGGCCCAGCGGTTCCAGGGCGGCCGGTCCCAATCGAGCTTCGGCGGCACCAGCTTTGGCGGCGAGCCCTGCATGATCGGCAGCCGCGGATCGGAGTTGCGATAGGACGACAAGATTTCCTCCTCGATGCATGTCGCCCAAATGCGTAAGCGGTTTTTCGCAGAACGATATGCACAGAACCAGTCACAAGAAAGGGAGGCCGGAGCCTCCCCTCCTTCCATGCGCCGCGCTGTTTTATTTGCGCAGGTTGGTCCAGATCTTGTTGTAGATCTCCACCACGTCCGGCGGGCATGGCGGTACGAATTCCGGCGTCGGCGAGCCGGCCGGAGGGCTGATTTCCGGCGAGTTGGCAAACTCCGGCGGCAGGAATTTATGGCTGCCGGCGATGCCGTTGTCGTAACCAGCAAACTCGGAGATCAGCGCCGCGTTCTCAGGCGCCATGACGAAGTCCTGGAACAGCTTCGCGTTTTCGAGGTTCTTGGCGCCCTTCAGCACCGCGACATTGTCCATCCAACCTTCGATGCCTTCCTTCGGATAGGCATATTTGATCGCCGGAATCTTCTGCCGCGAACGGTAGCTGGCGCCGTTCCACTGCTCCGAGACGATGACGTCGCCGGAGGTGATCTTGGTGATGGTGTCGTAACTGAAGGTTTTCCACGACGGCTTGGCGGCCGTTAGGATGTCGTTGATTTTCTTCAAATTGGCCTTGTCGGCGCCGCACCGCGGCACGCCGGCATAGCGCTCGGCCGCATGCATGACGGTGTTGACGTCGTCCAGCATGTTGATCTGGCCCTTCAGTTCATCGGGGGGATTGAACAGGATGGCTAGCGTGTTGATGTCGCCCTTGAACTTGTCCGTATTGACGGAGAACGCGGTCGTGCCGAATTGCCACGGCACGGTATAATGGCGGCCGTCGTCCCAATAAATGTTGAGGAAGCGCGGATCGATGTTCTTGCCGTTCGGCATCGCGTTGGGCTCGGTTTTTTCGAGCAGGCCTTCTTCGATCATGATCTTCACAGTGTAGTCGGACGGCACGACGATGTCGTAGCCGGAATTGCCGGCGCGCACCTTGGACAGCATGGTTTCGTTGGAATCGTAGTCGTCCAGCGTCACCTTGACGTTGTACTGCTTCTCGAATTTTTCGATCAGCTTGGGGTTGGTGTAGTCGCCCCAATTGTAGATGTGCAGTTCGCCGTCGGCGAGCGCCGGCACTGCCCATAGCAGAACGGCCGCGGACACGGCCGCCATCATCTTTCTAGACATTTTATGTTCTCCTTGCCTTCCCATTGTTGTGTTGGAGCTCGCGGATCATTTTGCTCGCCGCCGCGCGATCAGGAACGAGACCGAAACGAACAGGATCGACACCAGGAGCAAGATGGTCGAGATGGCGTTGATCTCCGGCGTCATCGGCCGCCGGATCTGGTTCCAGATGTAGAGGGGCAGCGTCGTTTGGCCGGGGCCGGCGACGAGTTGCGTGATGGTGAAATCGTCGAAGGAGACGATGAAGGCCAGCGCCGCGCCCGACATGATGCCGGGAACCAAAAGCGGCAGCGTGATGCGCTTGAAGGCGTTCCACGGCGTCGCATAGAGATCTGCCGCCGCGTATTCCAGCGTCAGGTCCATGTCCTCGAGCCGCGCCCTGATCGGCATATAGGCGAAGGGGATACAGAACACGGTGTGGGCGAGGATCAAATTGCCGATGCCGAAATTCAGCCCGAGCGTGCCGGCGATCAGCGCGAAGAACGAGAGCGTCGCCACCGCCGTGATGATCTCCGGCACCATTAGCGGCAGGTTGATGACCATGAAAGCCGCGGCGAGCCCGCGCCATGGCTTCACACGCGTCATGCCGATCGCGGCAAGCGTCGCGCAGATGGTCGAGACGATCGTCGCTGTCACCGAGATGATCAGCGTGTTTTTCGCAGCACTGTGGAACTCCTCGTTGAGGAATGCGCTGCCATACCATTTGAGCGTGACGCCTTCCCAATGCGTGACCAGCGAGCCGCTGTTCAACGAGAAGATCATCAGGATCAGCACCGGCACATACAGAACCAGCAGGCAGATGATGGCGATCGAGCGGAAGCCCGGCTGGTCCTTGATGTCCATGACGCGGGGCTCAGCCATGCTGCACCTTCCCCGACGTGTTGCGGACATAGAAGTACAGCGCCACCAGCACCGCCGCCATCAGAATCAGCGCCTGCGCGCAGCCGAGCGGCCAGTTGCGGCCCGAACCGAATTGCTGCGCGATGAGATCGCCGATCATCAGGTGCACGCCGCCGCCCAGGATCAGCGGCGTCACATAAGCGCCGAGCGCCGGGATAAAGACGAGCAGGCAGCCGGCGATGATGCCGGGCTTGGACAGGGGGATGATCACCCGCCACAGCACCTGCCGGCGCGTCGCGTAAAGATCGTAGGCTGCCTCGACCAGGCGGAAGTCGAGCTTTTCCAGGCTCGAATAGAGCGGCAGCACCATGAACGGCAGGAAGGCGTAGAGCAGGCCGAGCTGGATGGCGAAATTGGTGTAGAGCATGGTGATCGGCTTATCGATCACGCCGAGCGCCAGAAGCGCGTTGTTGATCAGCCCCTCGTCGCGGATGATGAACATGATCGCCAGCGTGCGGACCAAAAGGTTCGACCAGAACGGGATGGTGATCAAGAGCACCCACCAGTTGCGCTGCGCGGGCGGCCGCGTCGCCATGAAATAGGCGGTCGGGAAACCGAGCAGCAGGCAAATGATCGTCGTAACCACCGCGAACAGGAAAGAGCGCAGATAGATGATCAGGAAGTCCGGCGTGAACTGCAGCGTGTCGTCGAAAATGTCGCGCTGGAACAGGAAGTTCAGATAGGCGTCGGTCGAGAACTGCCACTGCACGCCGCCATAAGGCGCAGCGACGAGGAACGAGTAAACGCAGATGATGAGAAGCGGCAGCACGCCGAAAATGCCGATGATGATCAGCGCCGGCAGTGACAAGAGCCGGTTGCGCCGCGCGCTGGTTTTCACCGCCTGGGCTTCAAACAACGCGGCCTTGGAGAGCGGGGCTGAGGAGAGAGCAGCTGTCGTCATCAGTCTTTCAGGACGCGGGCGGCGTCCTCCTCGAATTGGATGCCGACCTTGGCGCCGGTCTCGTAGGTCACCGCGCTCGAACGGCTGTTCTGGTGGCGCACGATGAAATTCTCGCCGCCGCCGTCGAGCTTGATGTGGTAATGCGTGTCGGTGCCGAAATAGACGATGTTGGAGAGCGTGCCGGTGATCGTGCCCTTGGCCGGATCGGGCACCAGATCGGCATGCTCGGGGCGCACCACCAGCGTCACCTCGCCGGTCGGATCGAAGCCTTCCGGATAGCCGGCGCTGATCATGGCGCTGCTGGCGAACTTGACAGTCGCCACGCCGGCCTGCTTCGACACCACAGTGCCGGGCAGGAAATTCGTCTCGCCGATGAAGTCGGCGACGAAGCGTTCGGCCGGCCGATCGTAGATGTCGCGCGGCGTGCCGACCTGCAGGATCTTGCCGGCCGACATGACCGCGATGCGGTCGGACATGGTCAGCGCTTCTTCCTGGTCATGGGTGACGAAGATGAAGGTGATGCCGGTCTCGTGCTGCAGCCGCTTCAGTTCGATCTGCATCTCCTTGCGCAGCTTGTAGTCCAGCGCCGACAACGGCTCGTCGAGCAAGAGCACCTTGGGCTGCGGCGCCAGCGCGCGGGCCAGCGCCACGCGCTGCTGCTGGCCGCCCGAGATCTGGCTGGTGCGGCGCGCCTTCAGCGCCTCCATCTTGACCAGCTTCAGCATCTGGGCGACGCGCGCTTCGGTCTCCCCTTTCGGTTTGCCGAGCATCTCCAGCCCGAAGCCGATATTCTGCGCCACGGTCATGTGCGGGAACAGCGCGTAGCTCTGGAAGACGGTGTTGACCGGGCGCTTGTAGGGCGGCAGCGGCGCGATGTCCTGCCCGTGCAGCAGGATCTCGCCGGCGGTCGGAAAATCGAAACCGGCAATCAATCTCAGCAGCGTGGTCTTCCCGCATCCGGACGGGCCGAGCAGTGTGAAAAACTCGTTCTCGCGGATCGACACCGACACGGTGTCGAGAGCGGCTACCTGGTTCTCGCCTGTTCCAAAGACCTTGCGAACACCGCGAACTTCGATCGCGTTCTTACCCGGTTGTTCCGGCACGATTACCCCATTGAGAGCGCCTGCTCTTGTCGGCAGGTGTGTTCCTGTTTTGATTGTCACCATAAGCCGATCGGCTTGGCAACTGCGCAGCAGTGACTCGATCCCGAGTCCCCATTCAATTAAGCAATTCCTATGCCATCGTTAGGCTTGATAGGTGATCCTCCCCCCACAGATGGTGGTCACCGGATGGACGGTGTGCAGCGCCTCCGGCGCGGTCGCCTCGATGTCGGCCGACAAAACGACGATATCGGCGAGATATCCGGTTTTGAGGCGGCCTTTGCGGTGCTCCTTGAACTCGGCGTAGGCGCCCTCGACCGTGTAACCCTCTATTGCTTCCCGCAGCGAGAAGCTCTGGTCCGGCATGCCTTCTGCCCAAGGCTTGCGCATCACTGCCGCCTGGATCGACAGGATCGGATCGACCGGCGAGACCGGCCAGTCGGATGCGAACACCACGCGCGCGCCGGCTTCTTTCAGCGTGCGCCAGGCATAGCTCAACGGCCACTTGTCGCGGCCGATGCGCGAGATCGTCGGCTCGAGCGGGAAGTTCATGGCGCCGGGGGGATGCGCCGGCTGCATCGACGCCAACACGCCGAGCTCGGCGAAGCGCGGCACGTCGGCGGCCGTGATCACCTCAATATGCTCGACGCGATGCCGGCTGTCGCGCCGACCGTTCTTCTTCAGCGCCGCCTGGTAGCCGTCGAGCACTGCCCGCACGGCGCCGTCGCCGATCGAATGCACGGCAATCTGCAGCCCGCGCCTGTCGGCCTCGACTGCCACCTCGGCGAAATGTTCAGGCGAAAACAGCGGCTCGCCCCGCCATCCGGGCCGATCGGCATAGTCGTCGACCATCACCGCCGTCCAGGAATCCAGCACGCCGTCATAGAAGAGCTTGACCATGCCGGACGACAGCCACTCGGAATTGTAGCTCGCGGCCATCCGCGAGGCTTTCTCAAGCATGTCCAGCTTCATGAAATTCTTGAAGTGGAACGGGATCTTGGTGCGGCAAAGGAGCCGCCCCTCTTTTTCCAGCCCGGCCAGCAGCTCGAGCTGATAGAGATTGCCGTCCATGTTCTGAATCGAGGTGATGCCATGCTTGGCGCACCATTCAAGGCCGCGATGCATCAGGTCCCGATCGGCAGCCAGTTCCTTCGCCGAAGGATAAGGATCGGGCTCCGCGCCTTCCAGGCCAAGCCGCGTCCGGTTCGCCCCGTAATGGTCGAGGACCGGTCCGAAGGCCTCGCCTTCGCGCAGCTCGCCGGCGGCGAGCCCGTCGGCCCCCATGACGATCTCGTTGCCTTGTCCGACCTCTCTGCCATGCAGCAGCCCGGCCTCTTCCAGCGCCTTGGTGTTCGCCCACATCGTATGGTGGTCCGAAGCCGACATGGCGAAGGGACGGTCGGGAATGATGCGGTCGAGATCGTGGCGCGTCACCGGCTCCGGCAGGATGGCGTAGTCGACCCCGGCGCCGATCAGCAGCCTGGCGTCCGGGCGTTTGGCCGCGAAGTCCTGGATCGCGTCGCGCAGCGCCTCGAAGCCGTGCACACCCGCCAGATGCAGATTGTCGAGCTCGGCCGCGCCGCCGAACAGATGCATATGCGCCTCGATGAAGCCCGGCAGAACGGAGCCGCCCTGTGCATCGACGACCTTTGTCGTCGGACCTTTGAGCTCCTCGATGGAAGCGCGGCTGCCAATGGCGATGATGGCGCCGTCTTTGACGGCAACGGCCTCGGCAGCGGGATTGTCATTGTCCATGGTCAGCACGCGGCCGTTGACGACCACAAGATCCGCACCACCATCCGCAACCGACATCGCGACTCCACATTTTGCTGAGGGACCGGCAACGCCAGATCCAACGAGCCGCCGCTCCACATGGACAGCGCCGTGGGACAAATCGATGCCGATGCGCCGTCTTCGAAATTCCCCTTGTTATCGTGGAAGACAGCGTGGATAAAGAATGCGACTGATTATTCGCGTTTGTCAACATGCCGGATTTAGAATGTACTGTGGACTGCACCGCACGCCGATGGCGAGGCCGAGCGGGGAACGGGGGCAACAAGCAGTGAAGCGCAGTCTCGACCGCAAGACCAGAATAGCGCTCGAACCGCGCAAGCAGCCGCGGCAACAACGGTCAAGCAAGGTGGTCGACAGGATTCTCGATGCGGCCCTGATCCTGACGCGAGAGCAAGGAACCAGAACGCCGACGACGCTCGCCATCGCGCAGCGCGCGGGCCTGTCGGTGGGCTCCGTCTATCAGTACTTTCCCAACAAGGAAGCCATTCTTCTGGACCTGGCCCGGCGCTGGCTGTCGTCTTTTCCCGAGGTGATCCGGAAACGCGTCAACGTCCCCCGGCCGACCAACCGTGACGAGTTTCGGCGCGAGGTGCGCAAGCTCTTCGCCGACACATCGAGGCTCTATCTCGAAAACGCCACGCTGATGCCGGTGATCGAAGCAATATCCGGCAACGCCGATCTGAGGCCTATCCAGGACGAATACGACAAAGAGATCGTCGCCCTTTACGCCGCGTGGCTGCGGCATGTGAATCCGGCGCTTGAGGACAAGATCGCCTGTCGGCTCGGCGTGCTGATGATGGAAGTCGGCCATGTCTGCCGGCTTGTCGGGCTGAAGAGAGACCGCAGGACCTACGACCTCATCGAGGACGATGTGGAAACCATGTGGCTCGCCCTGGTCAGCCCCCATCTCAATCTCGAGTGATTTCGCACTTCCAACCGATTTCGCACTTCCAGGGAGTTTCCATGAAAACTGTCTATTCGCCACTTCATGCCGGCCATTCAGGCCAGATGGAACTGGTCACGTCGGCGATCGTGCCGGGTTTCGAGAAGCCGTCGCGGGCGGAATTCATCAAGGCGCGAGTTGAGAGCGAGAAGCTCGGGCCGATCATCGGACCGGCCGAGCACGACCTCGCCGCCGCCAAGCGTGTGCATGAGGCTCACTACATCGACTTCCTGCCGACGGTGTGGCCGCAATGGGTCGCCGCCGGCTTCACGGGATCGGCGATGGGGTTCACCTGGCCGACGCGCGGCCTGCGCGGCGATGTGCCGCCGAAGCGCGTCGATGCCTTGCTCGGCTATTATTCCTTCGACGCCGGGGCCACCTTCGTCGAAGGCACCTGGGCGGCGATCAAGTCGTCCTATGATGTGGCGCTGACCGCCGCCGCTTTGGTCAAGGACAGCGAGCGCAGCGCCTTCGCGCTTTGCCGCCCGCCCGGCCATCATGCCGGCGCTGCCTTCATGGGCGGCTACTGTTTCATCAACAACGCCGCCGTCGTCGCGCAGTGGTTCCGCGACCACGGCGCCAAGCGCGTTTCAATCCTCGATGTCGATTACCATCACGGCAACGGCACGCAGGAAATCTTCTATCGCCGCGGCGACGTCCAGGTGCTCAACCTGCATGGCGATCCGATGGTCGAGTATCCCTTCTTCCTCGGCCATGCCGACGAGCGCGGCGAAGGCGACGGCGAAGGTTTCAACGTCAATTACCCGATGCCTTTCGGCACCGATTGGGACGGCTGGAGCGCGTCGCTTGAGGACGCCTGCGCCAGGCTCGCGGCCTACGCCCCTGATGTCGTCATCGTCTCGCTCGGCGTCGATACCTTCGAGAAGGACCCGATCAGCCAGTTCAAGCTGAAGAGCGAGGATTATCCCAAGATCGGTCGCCGTATCGCCAAGCTCGGCCTGCCGACGTTGTTCGTCATGGAAGGCGGCTACGCCGTGGAAGAGATCGGCATCAACGCCGTCGGCGTGCTGACCGGCTTCGAGGATCGCTAAGCCCCTGTTCAAGGCCATGCGCTCCCGGATGCAACCGGGGGCGTATTTTTTTACGACCTCGCCTCGAAATCATCGACTCAATTCAGCTTTGAACTACCGCCAAATAACGCGAAGACCGGCTGCTGAGTCGCAATGCGAGTCCATCGGATTCGATTTTGTCAAATCGCGTTTGATGTCAGATTCATCTGCGGGTAGATTAGACCCGAATCAGCCGGTCCACGGGGGCGCGGCGACCACCCAAAGTCTCGAGTCCGGCGCCAGGCCGGCACCAGACGCGGACGGTTTCGCGTTCCCTAGAAGGATTCGGCGCGGTTGGGCGCCGTTCGCGCCCGTGAGTGTGTCTTCGTAAACGTGACGCGTTTCGGGTCCGGCCGTTGGCTTCGCCAGCACCGGGCACAAGGATCGATTCCGGCAAGAATCCAAGAATTAAAATGAGCAGTCCCGCCGCGCTTCTCCAACCCGACGCTTCAGGCTCGCGCCTGACGTCGCGCGGCGATCTCACCAGCTTCTTCATGCAGCTCGCCGCCGATATCGGCGCCGACAGCTACATGCTGGTCGCCATCGTGCATGATCAGGACCGTAACGATGCGCGCATCGTCTCCTCCAACTGGATCTTCGACGCCATCGAGCTGATCGGCAAAAGGCTGATCGCCAATTTGGCGCTAGGCCCCTTGACCGTGGCGCCGGGCGTACGCCCGAAGCCGTTGGTGGCGGCGCACGCGCCCGACGCCGGTGCGTTGCTGAACGGCGAGGAAGCCCGCCTGCTCGACGTGCTCGGTCACGCCGAAATCTATTCGCTGCGGCTCAATGTCGGCCGGCAGCGCCTGTTCGTGCTGTTCTCGGCTGCCGAGGCAGGCAGGATCGACCTGGCCGCCCTGATGAAGGCGCAGATCAAATGCTGTTATGCGCTTTCCAGCATTCCGCAGCTGATCGCGGCGGCATCCATGCAGGACCCGCTGTCGGACCGCGAGCGCGAGTGCCTGTTCTGGGTTTCGGAAGGCAAGACCACCGATGAGGTTGCCGTCATCCTCGGTGTCTCGTCGAACACCGTCAACAGCTACATCACGCACGCCATCCAGAAGTTCGCGGCCAGCAACCGCGCGATGGCGATCGCGACCGCGATCAGGAGCGGCATCATTTGAAGCACGCACAGGTCAAAGAGGCGGCCGCCGCCCTTTTCAACGATCAGCGCAATCCGTTCGGCGCCTTCTCGCTCGGCTCGGAGACCCATCAAGCGGTCACCATTCCGGATGCCGTGCGTCGCTGCCGCTGGATCGCCGTCGATATCAACGCCTCGGCCTTCGGCCTCTATTTCGTCAGCCCCTCGCCCGAGCGCGCGCGTCTCGTGGCGTGTTTCGATTCCGACTATCCCGGCACCGCGGTCGCGACCAAGTTCATCTCCGGCGCCAATGGCGAGGACATGGTGCGCCACAGCCGGCTCTCGACGGCGCCGCGCTGGTGGGCCGACGACGGCAGCGCCGGATCGCGGCAGGTCTTCCACTCGCTCGCTTGGGCCGAGCCGACCACGCCGCTGGCGCCCGGCACCAACGGCATTGCCTTTCCGGTGCATGCCGATCGCGGCCAATGCGGGCTGGTCGTCTTCCTCGGCTCGGAGATCGCGCTGTCCGACGAAACGCTGTGCGAGATCCACGCCCGCTCCTTCGCGCTTTTCGCGGCGGTCGCCCGCATCCGCCCCGGCGACACCGGCAGGGCGCGTTCAATCTCCAAGCGCGAGCTGGAATGCCTGAAGCTGACCGCCAACGGCAACACCAGCGAGGAGATCGCCAAGCTCCTCAAGCTCTCGGTGCATACCGCCAACCAGTACCTCACCCAGTCGACGCAGAAGCTCAACGCGGTCAACCGCAACCAGGCGGTCGCCAAGGCGTTGCGGCTCGGCTTGATCGAGTGACGTCACGCCTGCGGCGCTGAACGTGCCGCGGCTAAAGCATGTCTCCCGAAAGTGGGAACCGGTTTCGGGGCAAAGACATGCGCAAAATCAAAGCCTAAAGCGCAGGGAGCGAATCCAAAAGATTGCGACGCGCTTTAGGTCGGCTCGCCTGCTATCAATCTCAGGGGAATGCCAGCGGCTCGGTCCTGCGGATGCGAGCCTCTTCGATCGCGTCCTCGAGCAAGGCCGTGTTGTGCTCGGGCGTCTCGCCAGGCTTCTCGAACGACACGTAGTTGACCGTCACGGCTGCCTCGCGCTCGATCAGCGTAAGCTGGAAATAGACCGTTACGCCGCGCGGCCGAAGCTCGAGGTCGAGCACGATGCGCGGGCTGCCGCTCCAGTCGACATGCGCCTCGCCGCCATGGCCGAGCCGCAGCATGCCCGGTCGGAAGTAGAGCTCGGCCGCCGAATCCACCAGGTCCGAGAGGCAGGCGAAATGCTCAAGCCGGATGAAGGCGATATAGTCGGCAACGTCGATGAGCCTCAATTCGCCCACCACGGGCTCGATGGCGCTGGCGACGATCAGCTCGCGGGAATTGGCGTGTGGTTGCCGGTCCATGGGTTAGCGGCGTCCGTTCATTGGGTTGCTTTTCGTGCTGCCTTCTTCGAGTAGACGATCCGCACCAACTCGGCGACCGCCTGATAGAATTGCGATGGGATCACGCTATCAACCGAAACTTGCTTGTACATGGAGCGCGCTAGCGCCACGTCCTCGAAGATCGGGATGTTGTTCTCCCTGGCGATCTCACGGATCTTGAGCGCCACCAGGTCCTGTCCCTTGGCCAGCACGATTGGCGCGGAATCCTCCTCGCGTACATATTTCAGCGCGATCGAATAGTGCGTCGGATTGGCGATCACCAGCGTCGCGCGCGGCACGGCCGTCATCATGCGTTTGCGCGCCCGGTCGCGCGCCAGCGAGCGCAGCCGCGACTTGACGATCGGATCGCCTTCCGACTGCTTCAGCTCGTCCTTGACTTCCTGCTTGGTCATGCGCAGGTCGCGCCGCCAGTGGAAACGCGACCAGACGATGTCGACCACCGCGATCAGCCCCATGACGAAGACGATCGCCACCAATATGTCGACGAAGATGCCGCGTATGACCAGGCCGAACGAGGCCGGATTGGTGATCATGCCGGCGAGCAGCTTGCGATGATCTTCCGAGAGCGTGAAGGTCAACACCGCGATAGCGAAGCCGAGCTTGGCCAGCGACCTCAGGAATTCGACCCAGCCCTGCACGCCGAACATCCGGCTCCAGCCCTTGGCGATCGAGATGCGCGACAGCTGCGGCCTGATCCGCTCGCCGACGATTTGCGGCATGTTCTGGAACACCGAGGCGCCGATGCCGGCAACCGTCAGCAGCACCAGCAGGCTGACGACAGCGCCGCCGATCTCGACCAAGACCTGCTTGTAGAGCGAGATGACGTCGGTCTCGGTGTCCATCGGCCAGGCTTCCGGCTTTTCCAGGAACGTCGACAGGAACATGCCGAGATCGACGATCGCGTCCTTGGCGTAGAAGACGGCGAAAACCAGTATGGCGAGGAAGGAGGCAAAGATCGCGGTCTCACGCGAATGGGGCAGCTTGCCCTGTTCGATCGTGTCGCGGATCTTCTTTTCTGTGGCTTCCTCTGTTTTGGAATCCTTGTCGACCACTTCAGCCATGGCGTCCTGACCGGGCTATGATCGTCAGGCGGCTTCGGCGGTGGCGGTCTGCGTCGAGGGCAGCTCGAAAGCCCCTTCGCGCGACAGCCGGATGGCCGCGACCGATATGCTCTTGCGCGCCGCCATGATGTCGGCAAGGGCAATGCCTTCCGATCCTTGTCCGAGCTCGGATTCGATCATGCGGCGGGAGCGTGCGCCGATCGCCGAGAGCACCGATTCGGCGAGTTCCGGCGGCGCGCCGCGCAGCGCCAGCGTGACGAGCTCCGTCGACAATCCGTCGAACAGCAGAACCCGGGCTTTTTGCGGCAGCAGCGGCAGATCGTCGAAGGCGAACAGCCGCGACCTGACGCCGGCGAGATCTGGCGTGCCGGCTTCCTCCAGGTCCTGCATAAGGTCGTCCAGTTCCGGCTTCGCCATTTCGTTGAGCATGCTGGCGACGCGCTCCTGGCCGGCAGTGGTGTCCCGGCTGGCTTTCTGCGACAGCACGCTCACGCGCAGCTGGTTCTCGACGATCCGCGATGCCGCGTCCGGGATGTTGGCCATTGTCACCATGCGTTTGATGATCTGGCTGCGCATCGGTTTTTCCATGGTGAGCAGCACGTTGGCGGCTGTCTGCGGCGCAAGCTTCGACAGCACCATGGCCGATGTCTGCGGATGCTCGCCCGCAAGGAAGGAGCCGAGACGCGACGGCTCGAGCTTCTCGAGGTCCGGCCATATCGGCGCAGGTCCTTCCGGGACAGGCTCGAACTTCCTCTCGCCCATGATGGCGCTCATCTCCTCGGGCGACAGCGATTCGTTGAGGATCGTGTCCATCCGGTCGGCTGAATCGAGCAGGCCGGCGCCCTCGGTGAACTCGGCTTCGAACTCGGCGACGATCCGTTCCAGATCAGCCTGCGGAATGGTGCGTAGGAGACGCGCGCCCTCGATCAGCGCCTTCAGCTCGTCCTGTTTGAAGAATTTGAGCAGGCGGCTGGCCGCGGGCTTGCCCATGGCCACCAATATGGCCGCCGCCTTTTGCGGACGTGTGAGCGCCAATGCCGTCGTCATACGTGTTGTCCTCGCTGCCGATTGGTCCGCCCGCCGGCCATTCTCAGGCGCTCTTCGTCGCGGCGATGATTTCGGTGAGCCGGATACCGAAACGCGTCGGATCGCTTTCCAGCACCGTGATCTCGCCGCGCGCTATTCTGCGGCCGTTGACCACGACGTCGACCGGCTCGCCGATGCGGCGGTTGAGCGCGACGGTGGAACCCTTTTGCAGCGCCATCAGCTCCGACACGGGCATCTCCGTGCTGCCGAGGATGATCTGCACGTCGACCGGAATGGTCATGATGATCGAGGAATTGGCACCCGAATACAGCGCGCCATCCGGGCGCTTTTCCTCTTCCCGCAGCACGCCGCGCAGTTCCTCGATGGCGCGGTCGAGCTGTTCGTCGGGCTGATCGGGTTCGGCTTCCACCTTGGTTTTTGCCATCTGTCGTCTCCATGAATCCCGTGCCTGGCGTCAGCCCGGCATCAGTCCGTCGATGAAATCCTGCCCGGCGTCATGCGGATGGCTGATGCGGACGGTGTAGTTCTGCCCCAGCTTGCCGAACTCGCAGACAAACAGTGTCTTGTCGCGGGCGCTGAGCCTGGCGTTGAGCTGGGCGTTCTCCTCCAATTCGATCACCTGGCCGGGCTCGAACGCGGCGAGGTCGCCGAGCGTCAGCCGGGCAAGCGGCATCGTCGCTTCGAGCCGGACGGTCGAGCGCATCACCTCTTCGGAGAAGCGGGCCCGCCAGTCGAATTCACTGGCTTCGCCTTCTTCGGTTCTGGCGGTGGCTCCGCGCGTAGACAGAAGGACGCGCTGCGGAATCATCACCGTGATGGTGCCGGTATCGGTCGGCGTGGAGACACCGAACACGATGCGGACCGCGGCGCCGTCGCGCAGCACGCGCCGCCTCGCTTCGCCGCCAGACGTCGCCTTTGGCACCGGCAGGCGCAGCTCGAGCGAGCGCTTGCCGGATCCGTTGAGCGCCGCCGCGACCTCCTGGAACACCATGGTCGCGACATCGGCCTCGATCTGCGACAGGTCGCGCTCGATCGGCGCCACCGGCTGGTCAGGATCGCCGCCGAACAGCGCGCTCACCATGACGGCCACCGCATGCGCATCCATCACCAGCGTCATAGCGTCGGCCGAGGCCGGCGAGGACACGATGGTCAGCGCGAAGGCATCGCCGGCGCGCGAACGCGCCTCTGGAACGCGGCCGACCTCTACCACTTGCAGATCGACGGTCACCGCCGCGCCGAGTTCTGCGACAAGCGCCTTCTGCAGCAACGGCAGCGCCCGCTCGGCCATGCCGCGGCCGACGCCGATCACCTGCGCCGCCTCGCCGCTGTCGCCGACGAGCCGCTCGATGATCAAGGCCCGCGTTTCTGACGGACTGGCCGGACTGGTCATGACGGCAGGCGGCCCTGTCTGGGATGGAGCATGCTCAGGCCGCCTTCTTCTCGGCGGTGCCGGCGTTCATGGTGCTCTGCTCCACCGCATCGATCGTCGGACGTTCGTAAGAGGATATGGTCTTGCGGCCGAATTCGATCGCCACCTGCGGCAGGGCGCCATTCATATACGCAAGCAGCGTCTGTTTGACGATGATGTAGAGGCGGTTCTTCTTTTCGCGCACCGTCTTGATCTTGGTGGCCACCGGACCGACCACGGCATAGGACAGGAAGATGCCGAGGAAGGTTCCAACGAGTGCCGCGCCGATCAGGCCGCCGAGGATTTCCGGCGACTGGTCCAGCGCACCCATCGCCTTCACCACGCCGAGCACGGCCGCGACGATGCCCAGCGCCGGCAGGCCGTCGCCGACCGCGACCATCGCGTGATAGGCCTTCAGCTTGTCGGTACGGATCGTCTGGATCTCCTCGTCCATCAGCGCCTCGATCTCATGCGAGCGGGCGTTGCCGATGATGATGATGCGGCAGTAGTCGCAGATGAAATGGGTCAGGTCGTGGTTCTTCAGCACGGTCGGGAAGGCCTGGAAGATGGCCGACTCCTCCGGATTGTCGATATGCGCCTCGACCTCGCTGCGCGACTTCGAGCGCAGCTCGCGCATCAGGCTGTGCAGGACGCCCAGCGTCTCGAGGTAGTCGCGCTCCTTCGGCACCGCCTGCTTGAAGGCTTCGAGAATGCCCTTGCCGGTATCCTTGACCGTCTTCATCGGATTGGCGACGAGGAAGGTGCCGAGCGCGGCGCCGCAGATCACCACCGCTTCCCACGGCTGCAGCAGCACATGCAGATGGCCGCCCATGGCCATGAAGCCGCCGAGAACGCAGCCGAGCGTCACCACAAGTCCGATCAGAATGCCCACGACAGGTCCTTCCGCATGTCACATCGTGGATCAGGGATAGTCCTCGTGCCTTGTGTGAGGCTTGAATCGCAGGCATCGGAAGCGATTCAGCTTCGCGCAAGGAAGTGACGCTATTGTGCGGGGATAGCTTCGGCCGGAGGCACGCCCTTTGCTTAGTACCTACCTCAGCTACCAGTTGATCGCCAAAGACATCCCCAAGTCTATCGCCCGCATCGAGCAGCAGCCGACGGTCGATCGCGACACCCAATACTATCTGGCCAACATCACTAAGGTGAAATCGATCGACGATTTCGTCAAAAACGACCGCCTGTTCAAATACGCCATGAAGGCTTACGGGCTGGAGAACATGGACTATGCCAAGGCCTTCATGGTCAAGGCGCTCAAGGAAGGCGTCTCCGATCCCAACAGCTTCGCCAACAAGCTGACCGACAAGCGCTACGCCCAATTCGTCCGCGCTTTCAACTTCGCGGCGGATGGCGCCGATGCGACGGTCTACAATCCGGCGCAGCAGCTGGTCACGAAGAATTACGCAATGCAGGCTGAGATCGCCGGTCTCGACCCGGATTCGGACTATGTGAAGGGCGAGACGACATATTATCTCGCCAACATCACCAAGGTGAAATCGGTCGACGACCTGATGTCGAACGACCGGCTCTACACCTACGCGCTGGCCGCATTCGGTCTCGACTCCGCCACCGAAGACAAGGGCCTGATCAGGCAGGTCCTTGAGGGCGGTGTGCGCGATCCGGACAGCGTTGCCAACAAGCAGACCAACAAGGCCTATGCCGGGCTGGCCTCGGCCCTCAACTTCGAGCAGTACGGCGCAAATGCCACCACCTATGTTCCAGCGCAGCAGCCGACCGTCGACAAATACCTGCGCCAGACCTTGGAAGAGGACGCCGGCCAGACCAACGAGGGCGTGCGGCTGGCGCTCTATTTCCAACGCAAGGCGCCGGACATCACCAGCTGGTACGACGTGCTGGCCGACACCGCTTTGGCCAGCTTGGCGCGTACCGCGCTCGGCCTGCCCGATTCCTTCGCTACCGCCGACATCGACAAGCAGGCGCAGCTGTTCGAGCAGAAGCTCGACATCAAAGACTTCACCGACCCCGAGAAGCTCAGCAAATTCCTGACCCGCTTCACCAGCATGTACGAGATCAACCACCCCACCTCGACGGCGGTGACGTCGGTCAGCGTGCTCTTCGCGCAGCCGACCAGTGTCGGCATATCCACCGACCTGATGATGGCCATGCAGCAGTTGAAGTTCTGAGAAGATCATGCAGGATAGCCTTTACGTCGCCCTTTCCTCGCAGATCGCGCTCGAGCGCCGTCTCGACACCATCGCCGACAACGTCGCCAACGCCTCGACAATCGGCTTTCGCGCCACCGGCGTGAAGTTCGAGGACGTGGTTTCGGGCACCGGGCCGAAGTCCGTTTCCTTCGCCTCCTCCGGCAAGACCTATCTTTCCGGCGCGCATGGCGCGCTGACCGAAACCGGCAACCCGTTCGACTTCGCCGTCCAGGGCGACGCCTGGTTCGCCATCGAGACGCCCGCCGGCACGGTGATGACGCGCGACGGCCGCTTCTCCATGAACGAGAACGGCGAATTGATGTCGATAGAAGGCTACCCCGTCCTGGACGGCGGCGGCGCCCCGATCCAGCTCGATCCGCGCAACGGCCCGCCCAAGGCGGGCGCCGACGGCTCGCTCAGGCAGAACGATCAGCTGGTCGGCGCGATCGGCCTCTACAATTTCGACCCCGGCGAGAATTTCGTCCGCTATGGCAATTCGGGTGTCGTTCCGGCGCGCACGCCCGAACCCGTCACCGACCGCTCGGACGTCGGTATCGCCCAAGGGTTTCTGGAAGAGTCGAACGTCAACCCGGTGCTGGAAATGACTCGGCTGATCCAGGTGCAGCGCGCTTTCGAGAACACGGCGGCGCTGATGCGGCAGACCGATTCCTCCACCGACGACGCGATCAAGACGCTCGGCTCGAAGTGACGGCATGACGACCGGCTCGTCCCTGTTGCGCGCTTCCGACAGCCCGCCGGATACCGGACGGACCGACAGGCTGGCCGCGCTCGAACGCGTCTGGCGGCGGTTCGACGATCCGCAGGCGCTGCTTTCACGCGGCGGCCGCGTCGTCGAGATCTCGCCGACGCATTACAAGGTCCGCGGCCTGTCCGGGATTGCCAGGCTCGGCGACATCGTCGAGCAGCGCGGCAAGGCCGGCGCACGCCGCGGCGAGATCGTCAAGATCGGCAGCGACGAGGTGGTGGTCGCGCCTTTCGAGCGCAGCGCCGACGCCGGCATCGGCGACGTCGTTTTCCGCCGCGGCCCGCTCGCGGTCGCACCGCATGTCTCCTGGCGCGGGCGCGCCATCGATGCCTTGACGCGGGTCATCGACGGCGGATCGCCGCTGATCAGGCCGAATGCCGCCGGTGCTGCGGACGGGGCGACACCCGGCGCCTTGGCACGTCAGCGCGTCGGCACCGGCTTCCTCACCGGCGTCAGGGTCATAGACATCTTCACGCCGCTCTGCTTCGGCCAGCGGCTCGGCATCTTCGCCGGCTCCGGCGTCGGCAAGTCGACGCTGCTTGCGATGCTGGCCGGCGCCGAGGCCTTCGATACGGTGGTCGTGGCGCTGATCGGCGAGCGCGGCCGCGAGGTGCGCGAATTCCTCGAGGATACGATCGGCGCCCAGAGCATGGCCAAGACCGTCGCCGTCGTCGCCACCAGCGACGAAAGCGCCATGATGCGCCGGCGCGCGCCCGATACCGCCATGTGCGTGGCCGAGCATTTCCGCGACCAGGGCCATCGCGTGCTGCTGGTGCTGGATTCCATCACCCGCTTCGCCCATGCGCTGCGTGAGGTGGCGACGGGAACCGGCGAGCCGCCGGTCGCGCGCGGCTATCCGGCTTCGGTCTTCACCGACCTGCCGAAGCTGCTCGAACGAGCCGGGCCGGGAGCCGAAGGCAAGGGTTCGATCACCGCCATCATTTCCGTGCTGGTCGACGGCGACGACCACAACGATCCGGTCGCCGATTCGGTGCGCGGCATCCTCGACGGCCACGTCGTGCTCGACCGCGCGCTTGCCGAGCAGGGTCGTTATCCGCCGGTCAATCCGCTGTCGTCGATCTCGCGCCTCGCCGACAAGGCTTGGAGCGCGGAGCAGCGCATGCTGGTGACAAGGCTGAAATCGATGATCGCGCGCTTCGAGGACACGCGCGACATCCGTCTGCTGGGCGCTTACCAGAGCGGCGCCGATGCCGAGCTCGACATCGCGGTGCGCCAGGTGCCGCTGATCTATGAGGCGCTCACGCAATCGCCGAGAGACCGCGCATCGGCCGATCCGTTCGCCGACCTCGCCCGCCACCTCAAGGGGAAGCTGAATGGCGATCAAGGAGACTGAGCTCCAATACACCGAGCGCATGTTGCGCGACATGCTTGCCGAGGCCGAGGCGGCGGAGAAAGCCGGCGCCGATAAAGCAAGAATTGCCAGGAACAGAGCCGCGCGCGCCAGGACGGAGAAGGCGACGGCTCTTCTAAGCAGAGCCAACAGGCCGCATCCGCCGAGGGCGACCGCCGATATGGCACAGGCCAGTCGCGATTCGTTGCTCGACGGGCTTTTTCCTCACACCGAGTGGCCTGAGCCGCCGAAAGCCCAGTTCCCGCGCCTCGCCGACAAGAGCGCGGACCGCCGCAGCGATTTCGTCATCGCCGCGCTCGGCATCACGCTCGGGCTGATCTGCGCCTTGTTTCCCTGGTACATTTTCTTCAACCAGGAGCAGTTCGGCGTTCAGGCCATCAAGTTCGGCGGCAGCGGCAGCAATTCCGGACGCGAGGGTGGCGGCGTTGTGGCCGAACGCAGCGGGCCGCTGACGGTCAAGGACATTCCAAATGCCGATATCGACCTGTTTGCCACCGGAACGGTGCAGGACGACCCCGCGCCGGCGCCTGGCGAACAGCCCTTCCCGGCCGCCGCTTCGGAATTCAAGATGGTGCATGCCGCCAACGGCCGCGCGATGATCGAGGACGATACCGGTCTGTGGATCGTGCAGCGCGGCTCCGTCCTGCCGGATTCCAGCCGCGTCGCCTCGATCGAGCAGCGCGGCGGCAAATGGGTGATCGTCACCAGCGCCGATAAGGTGATCCAGCTCTCGAACTAGCCGCTAGAGCATGATGCCGAAAAGTGTGAAGCGGTTTTCGGACGACGTCGTGCTCTATTCCTTGATTTAGAAGAGGATTCAGATTTCAGGTCCATAGACCTGAAATCATCCGGCTCCAGGGCGCAAGCCCACCCCGCGCAAGGTCCACGCAAGACTGGCCGCCTAGTCTTGCGCGTACTTGCCCGGGAGATTCCCATGGAACCCGTAAATCTTTTCGATCTCGCCACGCGGCAGTCGCAATGGCTGGCCGTGCGCCAGTCGGCGATTGCCTCCAACATCGCCAATGCCAACACGCCCGGCTACACCGCCAATGACGTCGAGCCCTTCGAAAAGGTCCTCGACCGGACCGCGGTGACGCTTGCCGCCACGCAGACTGGCCACCTTGGCGGCGAAAGGGCCAATGCCGGCTTCAACGTCAAGCCCGAGGACCCTGACGGCGCGATCATGCCGTCGAAGAACACCGTGGTTCTCGAACAGGAGTTGATGAAAGCCGGCGAGGTCCGCCGCTCCTTCGAGCTCAACACGGCGATCGTCAAGGCCTTCCACTCGATGATGACGATGGTGGTGAAGAGCTGATCATGGATGCGCTGACTGCAGCCCTCAAAGTCGCGGCATCCGGCCTTGGCGCCCAGTCCGAGCGGCTGCGCGTGGTCTCGGAGAACCTTGCCAACGCCCAGTCGACCGGCAGCACGCCCGGCGCCGATCCCTATCGCCGCAAGACCATCACCTTCCAGTCCGAGGTCGACCGCGCAACCGGCGGCTCGCTGGTGGAAGTCAACGCGATCTCCCGCGATCCTTCGGACTTCCCGATCGAATTCCAGCCCGGCAACGAAGCCGCCGACGCCAAAGGGTACGTCAAGATGCCCAACGTCAACACATTGGTCGAAATGGCCGACATGAGCGAGGCGAACCGCTCCTATGAAGCCAACCTGCAGGTGATCAAGCAGGCTCGCGATCTGATTTCCATGACCATCGACCTGATGAGGAACCAGTAATGATCGGCGGTATCGGGGCAATACAATTCAAGACGGCGGTTGACGGGGCGGAGCAGGCGTCACCGAACCTGCTGCAGGGCGGCGTCGGAACGCAGACCGGCGAAAGCGTCGGCAGCAGCTTCGCCGAGGTGCTCAGCCAAGCGGCGACGAAGACCGTCAACACGCTGCAGGGCGCCGAGCAGATGTCGATACAGGCCCTGAAGGGCGACGCCGATACGCGTCAAGTTGTCGATGCGGTGCTGAGCGCCCAGCAGGCGCTGCAGACCACCATCGCGATCCGCGACAAGGTCGTCTCGGCCTATCTCGAAATCAGCCGCATGAGTATCTAGCGTCATGAAAGCCCTTGCCATCGCCGCCACCGGCATGAATGCCCAGCAGACCAACCTGGAAGTCATCGCCAACAACATCGCCAACATCAACACCACCGGCTACAAGCGGGCGCGGGCCGAATTCTCCGACCTGCTCTACCAGGTCGACCGCACCCAAGGGGTGCCCAACCGTTCCAACACCTCGCTGGTGCCGGAAGGCGTCTCGATCGGTCTTGGCGTCAAGACGACGGCGGTGCGCAACGTCCACACGCAAGGCGAGCTGACCAGCACCGGCAACAGCTTCGACCTGGCGTTGACCGGCAGGGGCTGGTTCCAGATCGAGGGCGCCGATGGAGCCACGCTCTACAGCCGCGCCGGCGCCTTCAACACCAACGCCACCGGGCAGCTCGTGACAGTCGACGGCGCCAATGTCGTTCCGGCCATCTCCGTGCCGACCGACGCGGTCGAGGTGATCGTCAACAAGACAGGCCAGGTCTTCGCCCGCATCCAGGGCCAGACCGACCTCCAGCTGCTCGGCCAGCTTCAGATCGCCAACTTCGCCAATGAGGCGGGCCTGGCGCCGCTCGGCGATAACCTCTTCCAGGAAACGGCCGCCTCAGGCCCGGCCAATGTGGGCGTTCCCGGCGATCCGGGCTTCGCCACGATCCAGCAGGGCTATCTCGAATCCTCCAACGTCGATCCGGTCAAGGAAATCACCGAGCTGATTTCGGCGCAGCGCGCCTACGAAATGAATTCCAAGGTCATCCAGGCCGCCGACGACATGGCCTCGGTGGTCTCAAAGAACATCAGGTAACGGATGATGGCCGGACCGATCTCCTCCGCACTCCGTTGCGCCGCGCTGGCCACCGCCCTGGTGGCCGCCGGCACGCCGGCTCTGGCGCAGGACCCGACCGGCCAGTCGGCAAACCAGATCGCCGCCGGCCAGGTCGTCGGCGAGGCCGTGCTGATCCCCAACCGGGTCATCTATCCCGGCGAGACCATCGAGCCCGCCTCGCTCAAGCAGGTGACGCTCATCCCCGGCAAGCACAAGCCGGACGGCATGGCAACGCGCTCGGAGGAGCTCCAGGGCAAGGTCGCCAAGCGCACGCTGCTGCCCGGCCGCTACATCCCGGTGGCCGCCATCCGCGACGCCTGGCTGGTCGAGCAGGGCGCTTCCGTGCAGGTCTATTTCACCGCCGGCGCGCTCACCATTTCGGCCGCAGGCGTCACGCTACAACCAGGTGCTGCCGGTGACCAGATCAAGATCCGCAACACCGACAGCGGCAAGATCATCTCCGGCACGGTGATGGCCGACGGCACCATCAAGGTCGGCGCTTCGTGATGCGCGCCTTTGTTTTTCTGCTGAGCGCCGCCATCGGCCTGCAGCCGGCATTGGCGGATGGGCTGACGCCCAAGGCCAAGCGGGAGCTCGCGCAGAAAAACGGCGGTGTCTACGACGATCCGGAATACGATCCGGCCACCACCCAGCGCATGTTCCGGGTCTCGACCGGGCCAAGCACGCTGCCGCCCGGCCAGGTCGCGGCGCGCATCAAGGACATCGCCCAGTTGCAGAGCGCGCGCGACAACCAGCTCGTCGGCTATGGCCTGGTCATCGGCCTCGCCGGAACCGGCGACAGCCTGCGCAACTCGCCTTTCACCGAACAGTCGATCCGGGCCATGCTGGAGAATCTAGGCATTGCCACTGAGGACGGCCGAGCGCGCGCCAAGAACGTGGCGGCCGTCATCGTCACCGCCAACATGCCGCCCTTCGTCCAGTCGGGCAGCCGAATCGACATCGACGTCTCCTCGATGGGCGACGCCACCTCGCTCGCCGGCGGCACGCTGGTGATGACGCCGCTGAAGGCGGCCGACGGCGAAATCTATGCCGTCGGGCAGGGCTCGGTGATCGTCGGCGGTTTCACCGCCCAGGGCCAGGCCGAGCAGTTGACGCAAGGCGTGCCGACCGCCGGCCGCGTGCCGAACGGCGCCATCGTCGAGCGCTCGGTGCCGGCCGAGTTCGATGACCAGGGCGTGTTGACGCTGCAATTGCGCAATCCCGATTTCTCGACCGCCATCCGCATCGCCGACGCCATCAACGACTACACCTCGCAGCGCTTCGGCATGCGGGTCGCCGCCGAACGCGATGCCCGCACGGTGCAGATCAGGCGGCCGAGGAATGTCTCGGCCGCGCGTTTTTATGCCGAGATCGAAAATCTCGTCGTCGAATCCGACGCCCCTGCCCGCGTCGTCATCGACGAGCGCACCGGCACCATCGTCATCGGCAGCAATGTCAGGATCTCGCGCGTGGCGATCAGCCACGGCACCCTCACCGTGCGCATCACCGAAGCGCCGAAGGTGGTTCAGCCGGAACCCTTCTCCAGGGGTCACACCGCCGTCGAGCCCTTCACCGCCATCGAGGCGAGCCGGCCTGACGCCCGCGTTGCCGTGCTCGACGGTCCCGACCTCGAAACGCTGGTCTCGGGCCTCAATCGCCTCGGCGTGAAGCCCGACGGCATCATCGCCATCCTGCAAGGCATCAAATCGGCCGGCGCCTTGCAGGCCGATCTGGTTCTCCAATAGGCATGCCGATGATCGCGCTTTCCTCCCTAACACCCCGCCGTCACCTGAGCTTCCGGGCCATCGCAGCAATGGTTGCTCTGCTTGGCGGCACCGCTGCCCATGCGGACGAGGTACGACAGGTGTTGCCGGGCGGTCAGGCGCCGGTTCAGCCGGCACAGCTCACACATGAAAACGCGCCGCTTCAGCCGGCTGCGCTCGCAGGCGGCAAGGCGCCGGACGAAAGCGAGATCCAGCGCTTCTGTTCCAACATCGCGGACGCCGCGCGCGACCGCCGCTACGCTCTCCAGGCCGAGGAATTGAAGCAGCTGCAGGCCGGCATCGACGAGCGCATGAAAGCGCTGGAGGCAAAGCGGGCCGAATACGAGGAATGGCTGAAGCGCCGCGAGGTGTTCCTGGCGCGTGCCGAGGACGGCGTCGTCAAGATCTATGCCGGCATGAAGCCCGATGCCGCCGCCGAACGTCTGGCGATGGTCAACGCCGAGCTCGCGGCGGCCATCCTGATGAAGCTCGATTCGCGCAAGGCCGGCGTCATCTTGAACGAAATGGACCAGAAGGCGGCGGCGACGCTCACCGGCATCATGGCCAGCGCGGCGCGAAGGGTTGATCCGTCATGAAGTTGAAATTGCTGGCCCTGATCGCCCTCGCCACCCTGGCCGGCTGCGGTACCGATCTCAGGGAGGTCGGCAGGGAGCCCGCTCTGTCGCCGGTCGGCTCCGGCATCGGCGAAGGTGGTTCCGGCCCTTACAGCTACCCCGAGCCGCCTGTCTCCCGGCCGAAGAAATTCTCGCTGTGGGACGATCGCCAGAGCCGGCTGTTTACCGACCCGCGCGCGCTGCGCGCCGGCGACATCCTGACCGTCAACATCAGGCTCAACGACAAGGCCAATTTCAAGAACCAGAACGACCGCAGCCGCACCGCCGCGCGCAAGCTTGGCTATGACATCAATCTCGGATGGGAAAAGGCAAGCACCAGCGGCAAGGGCGACGCCGGCCTGAGCTCCAGCACAGAGACCAATGCCGACGGAGAGATCAAACGCTCGGAAAACCTCGAGCTCAATGTCGCCGCCGTCGTCACAGACGTGCTGCCCAACGGCAATCTGATGATCAGGGGCTCGCAGGAGGTCCGCGTCAATTACGAGCTTCGGGTGCTGACCATCGCCGGCATGGTCCGTCCGTCCGACATCGGCGCGGAAAACACCATCCCCTACGAGCGCATCGCCGAGGCGCGCATTTCTTATGGCGGCCGTGGCCGTGTGAGCGAGGTCCAGCAGCCTGCCTATGGCCAGCAGATCCTCGACCAGGTTCTTCCTTTCTAGGGCCGGGAGAGCGCTGCCGTGGCAAATGTCGAGCAAATCCAGCCCAAGAAGGGACCTTCTCTGGCGATCCAGCTCGCCATGCTGTTGGCCATGACCGGCGCGGCCGTCGGCATGGGTTGGCTTTCCGGCGGCTATCTCAAGCAAGGCGAAACGCCGGCAGCGGTGCCCGCAGCTCCGGAAAACGCCGGTGCCGCGGAAAAACCCGCCGAAGGCGGCAAGGTGGGCGCCGGGCCAGCGCTGGTGCAGCTGGCGCCGATCACCACCAATCTCGCCTCGCCGTCGGAAGTCTGGATCCGGCTGGAGGCGTCGCTGCTCTACGATGCCCCGCAGCCGCAGGAGATGACCGAGCAGATCCACCAGGACCTGCTCGCCTATGTGCGCACGCTCAAGCTGCATCAGATAGAAGGCGCCAGCGGCTACCAGCATCTCAAGGCTGATCTCGAGGAGCGCGCGGCGCTGCGCAGCGGCGGCCACGTCAAACAGGTTCTCGTCAGGACGATGCTGCTCGAATGAGAAAGTTCCTCATAGCCACGGCGCTCATCGTCGTCACCACGTCCGTCGCCGCGGCTCAGCAGCTCGATCTTGGCGGCATCGGCAAGGCCGACGGCACGACCGTCGGCTATCTGATTCAGATGTTCGGCCTGCTCACCGTGCTCTCGGTGGCCCCGGGCCTTTTGATCATGGTGACGAGCTTCACCCGCTTCGTCATCGCCTTCTCGATTCTGCGCGCCGGCATCGGCCTGCAATCGACGCCGGCCAACCTGATCCTGATCTCGCTGTCGCTGTTCATGACGTTCTATGTCATGGCGCCGACCTTCGACCAGGCCTGGAACACCGGCGTCAAGCCGCTGATGGACAACCAGATCACGCAGGGCGAGGCGTTCGAGAAGATTTCCGGCCCGTTCCGCGACTTCATGCTGCACAATGTGCGCGACAAGGATTTCGACCTCTTCGCCGACCTCGCTCGCGAGCGCGGCCAGACCGTCTCGCGCGAGACTGTCGACCTGCGCATCCTGGTGCCGGCCTTCATGATCTCGGAGATCCGCCGCGGCTTCGAGATTGGCTTCCTCATCGTCCTGCCCTTCCTCGTCATCGACCTGATCATCGCCACCGTCACCATGGCCATGGGCATGATGATGCTGCCGCCGACAGTGGTATCGCTGCCGTTCAAGATCCTGTTTTTCGTGCTGATCGACGGCTGGAACCTTCTGGTCGGCAGCCTGGTGCGATCCTTCACCTGATCGTTCCCGCCGAACCGCGCGCAGGCGTGTCGCCTCACCTCTCGACGGATTGAGGAACGTGCACGCAAGCCTTCCAACATTATTTTCGATTAACCGTCCGATTTAGGTCTTTGGTAGGGACTTCCCGCCATAGTCGCTCGCAGATGGCGGGTGACCCGACTGAGCGGTCATTGGCATGATGCCGCACCGTCATACCGGACATGCCGGTATGTAAAAAAAATCCGTGTAAAAAATAGGTACGAGTAACCATGGCCAGTATCATGACCAATGCCTCGGCGCTGACCGCGCTGCAGAGCTTGAACGCCACCCAGAAGAACCTCGACACCACCCAGGCCCGCATCTCGACGGGTTATCGCGTCTCGCAGGCTTCCGACAACGCCGCTTACTGGTCGATCGCCACCACGATGCGCTCCGACAACCAGGCCATGTCCACCGTCTCGGACGCGCTCGGCCTCGGCGCCTCGAAGGTCGATACCGCCTACACCGGCATGGACAGTGCGATCTCGACCATCAACCAGATCCAGCAGAAGCTGACCGCTTCCTACGGCCAGACCGATGCTTCCAAGGAAAAGACCCAGGTCGAAATCGCCGCTCTTCAGAACCAATTGAAGGCCTATGCCGACGGCGCCACCTTCTCCGGCACCAACATGCTGTCGGTCTCGACGGCTTCGGGCACGGCGGCGGACGTCAAGATCGTATCGGCGTTCAACCGCGGCGCCACCGGCGCGGTTTCGATCTCGACGATCGACGTCAATGTGGAAAGCATCAAGCTCTATGACTCGGGCGCTGCCCCGACCGCGAAGGGCATCCTCGACACAGAGCGCCTCGGCACCACCGGCGCCGCTGTCACCACGGCCTCGGCCCCGACCCTGGGCGCTGCTGCCGCCGCCACCGACACTTATTCGGTCGCCGGCCTGAAGATCTTCTCCGGCACCACCGCTGCAAGCGACACTCAGATCCAGGCGATGATGAACGTCGTCGACGCCGCGCTGAAGGACATGACGAACGCCGCCACCAAGCTCGGCGCCGCCAAGAGCTCCATCAACCTGCAGAAGACCTTCACCTCGAGCCTGATGGACTCCATCGATCGCGGCGTCGGCCAGCTCGTCGATGCCGACATGAACAAGGAATCGACCCGCCTCCAGGCGCTGCAGGTTCAGCAGCAGCTCGGCGTCCAGGCGCTGTCGATCGCCAACGGCTCGTCGCAGTCGATCCTGTCGCTCTTCCGCGGCTGATCGCTCCATACTGACCGGACCAAAGCATCGGGCCGCGCCAAAAGCGCGGCCCGATTTGCGTTTGCTCAAGCCTCGCGCAACCCTCGTTCCTTAACTTCCCGGAAGCGTATTTTTAACAGGCCATTAACCATATCGCGCTAGGTATGGTTAACCAATCACTTAGGTTGTCGAATCGGCCCGACCGGCGATGATCGCAACCGATGGACGGGCCGAACCCGGCCTGTGTGGCATGCCGGCTTTTGAGAAGGAGCGAGTTTCTTGGCGAGCATCATGACGAACGCTGCGGCGTTGACTGCACTTCAAAGCCTCAACGCCACCAACAAATCGCTCGAGCAGACGCAGGCCCGGATCTCGACCGGCTACCGGGTCTCCGAGGCCTCCGACAACGCCGCCTACTGGTCGATCGCCACCACCATGCGCTCCGACAATTCGGCGCTGTCGACTGTGCAGGATGCGCTCGGTCTCGGCGCCTCGAAAGTCGATACAGCCTACACTGGTATGAACAACGTCCTTTCGACGATCGGCCAGCTCAAGACCAAGCTTTTGTCGGCTGTCGGCCAATCGGGTGCCAACAAGGCCAAGACGCAGACCGAAATCACCACGCTGCAGGCGCAGATGAAATCCTTCGCCGACGCCGCCACCTTCTCCGGTTCGAATTACCTTTCGGTCACGTCGACCCAAGTCGCCGCCGCCAATGACGGTGTCCAGCCCGACGCCCAGATCGTCTCCTCGTTCAACCGCTCCTCGTCCGGCGCCATCTCGCTCGGAACCATCGACATCAATGTCGAGAGCACCAAGCTGTTCGATTCCGGCCTCGCAACGGCCGTCAAGAACCAGGGCATTCTCGATCGCAAGACTTCGATCTATTCCACCGCTGCGGACCAGTCGGCATATGATGCCGCTTACGCGGCCTCGATCGCCGGCGGCGCCACCGACATCGCCGCCAACACCGCGGGCCAGGCCGCTGTGTCGGGCTCGCCCGTCAAGATCGACAACGTCTCCGCCTTCAATCTCGACATCACGGCAACGGGCGTGACCGACGACATCATCACGCAGATGGTCACCAAGATCGACAACGTCATGAGTCAGCTTACCGACGCCGCCACCGTGCTCGGCGCCGCCAAGAGCTCGATCGACCTGCAGAAGACCTTCACCCAGAGCCTGATGGACTCCATCGACCGCGGCGTCGGCCAGCTCGTCGATGCCGACATGAACAAGGAATCGACCCGCCTTCAGGCGCTGCAGGTGCAGCAGCAGCTCGGCATCCAGTCGCTGTCGATCGCCAACAGCTCCTCTCAGTCGATCCTGGCGCTGTTCAAGAACGGCTAATCGGCAGAAATATTCCGACCGGCGAAAGGCCGCGCCTCGGGCGCGGCCTTTTTCGTTTTTCGATAAGAGCCGGGTCGACGCTTTGCTGGACCTTCGGCGGCACGCCTATCATCCTCGCACAAGCTTCGCGGTCTAGTCTTCCGGCGGACAGTCATGCTGGGAGCGGTTGAATCGTGCCGGAACAGATCCAGAGCATCATCGCGAATTTGAAGAGCTTCGGCGTGAGGCGTCTGGCGCTCATGGGCGGCATCGCGGCCCTGGTCATGGCCGTCATCGGCATCGCGTCGGTCTATCTCAACCGTCCGGCCTATGAGACGCTCTATGTCGGCCTCGAGCGTTCCGACGTCAATCAGATCGGACTGGTGCTGGCCGACGCCGGCATCGGCTTCGACGTCGGCTCCGACGGCACATCCGTGATGGTGCCGGCCGGCACCACCGCGCAGGCGCGCATGCTGCTTGCCGAGAAAGGCCTGCCGACCAGCGCCAACGCCGGCTATGAGCTGTTCGACAATGTCGGCTCGCTCGGCCTCACCTCCTTCATGCAGCAGATCACCCGCGTGCGCGCCCTGGAAGGCGAGATCGCGCGCACCATCCAGTCGATTGCCGGCGTCAAGGCGGCTCGAGTCCACATCGTCATGTCCGAGCGCGCCAATTTCCGTCGCGACGAGCAGCAGCCCTCCGCCTCGGTGGTCATCCGCTATGCGGGCAGCGATGCCGAGAAGAGCGCCATGTCGATCCGCCACCTCGTCGCCGCGGCCGTTCCCGGCCTCTCGGCCGACAAGGTCACCGTGCTCGATTCCAACGGCAACCTTTTGGCCGCCGGCGACGACCCGTCCAACACGAGCGCCGCGCGCACGCTGGGCGTCGAGCAGACGGTCGAGGCGCAGATCGGCGACAACATCCGCCGTGCGCTCACCCCTTATCTCGGCCCGGACAATTTCCGCGCCAGCGTCAAGGCCGACGTCAACACCGACACGCGCCAGACCGAGGAGACGATCTTCGATCCGAACTCGCGCGTCGAGCGTTCGGTGCAGTCGGTGAAGACCAACGAGGCCAGCAACCAGAAGCAGGCTTCGACCCCGACCAGCGTCGAGCAGAACCTGCCCGAGACGCAGACCACCACCACCGAGGGCCCGCAATCCACCTCGCAGAACGACCGCAAGGAAGAGATCACGAACTACGAGATCAATTCCAAGAAGATCGCCACCGTCTCCAACGGCTACACGGTCAACAAGATGTCGATCGCGGTCGTCGTCAACCAGGATCGCCTGAAGACCATTCTCGGCAAGGACGCGACGCCGGAGCAGATCGCCAAGCGAGTCACCGATATCCAGAAGATGGTCGCCTCGGCGACCGGCTTCGACGACAAGCGCGGCGACATCATCGACGTCTCGGCGGTCGAATTCATCAACGGCCTCGACGGCGAGCCGATAGATCAGCCGGGCATTCTCGCCTCGATCGGCACCTATACCGGCACGCTGATCAATGCCGGCGCCTTCATCGTCGTCGTCTTCCTGGTGGCGTTCTTCGGCCTCAAGCCGATGGCCGCCGCGCTGACGGCGTCGGCAAGGCCTGCGGCCATTGCCGGCCCGAGCTTCGACGACGTGCAGCGTTCCTTGCCGACGCCCGATGCGCCGGTCGCCACGATCACCGCCGAGGCCCCGGCCGGCGCCCTGCCCGGCGCGCGCGCCGGTACAACCCCGCTCGATGACCTGCGCCAGAAAATCCGGCCGGCGCCGCAGGACCGGCTTGCCCGCATGGTCGACCTCAACGAGGAGCGCACCGCGCAGATTCTGCGCAAATGGGCAGCCGTCCCGGAAGCCGTAGGTTAGGCCATGGCCTCCGCAGCCCTCTTCGATCTCCTGCCCGATTTCGGTTCGCGCACGCCGCGTGCCAATCAGGCGCCGACCGCGCGCGACGCCGAGCATCTGCCGGCCGCGCCGGAGCCGCAGGCCGACATCGGCGCGCTGATCGCTGAGGCCGTGGCCGACGCGGAGGCAGCGCTCGAGGCGCGCCTCGCGCTGGCCCATCAGGCAGCGCTCGACGCCGAGCGCCAGGCCAGCGACCAGGCCGCGCAAACATTCCTTGAAAGCTTCGGCGGCGATCTCGGCGCCGCCGTCGCCACGCGGATCGAGGCCATGGAGCAGCGCGTTGCCGAGCTTGCCGGCGCAACCGTCGCCCGTATCGTCGGGGGCCTTCTCAGCGACAACCTGCAGGAGCGTTCGCTCGCCGCCCTTTCCCGTGCCATCAGTGCGGCGGTCGCCGACAGCGAGGCCGTGCGCATCGCGGTCCGCGGGCCGTTGTCGCTGTTCGAGCCGCTGCAGGCGGCGCTCGGATCCCGCGCCGCCAATCTCGACTTCAGCGAGGCGCCGGGCTTCGACCTGACCGTCACCATCGACGAAACGGTGTTCGAGACGCGTATCGCCGAGTGGTCGGCGTCCTTGTCGGAGGTCCTGTCATGAGCGCCGTCGACCATGCCGACCCCCGGCACGAGATCATCATCGTCAAGCGCAATCACGACGGTCATGACGACGGCCACCATGGTGGCGTGTGGAAGATCGCCTTCGCCGACTTCATGACGGCCATGATGTGCTTCTTCCTCGTCATGTGGCTGATCAACGCCGCCAACGAGCAGACCAAGGCAGCCGTCGCCAGCTATTTCAATCCGGTCGAGCTGATCGATCGCAACTCCAGCCGCAAGGGCCTGGAAGACCTCGGCGACGGCCCGAGCAAGGTCGGGCTGACTGCGGACAACCCGCAACAGGGCGCGACCAAGGCGGGCGATGACGGCAAGGGCGGCGCCGGTTCCTCCGAACGCCGCCAGACCAAGGCCGGGGCGCAGGATGCCCAGCTGTCCGACGAAAAGCTGTTTGCCGATCCCTACGCGGTGCTGGCGGAGATCGCCGCCGATACGGGCGTGATGCAGAACGTCAGCGCCAAAGGCGAAGGCGGCGCTCAGGCGGCCGGTCCGGCGACCGGCGCGTCCGGCGGCGAATCCTATCGCGATCCGTTCGCACCGGATTTCTGGTCGCAGCAGGTGGCGGCGCCCGGCGCCGAGGCCACCGCCGAACGCGCCAAGATCGAGGGCGATCCGGTCAGGCCCGGCGAGAAGGTCGCCACCGTCGCGATACCGAAGGTGAAGGCCGTTCCGGCCGCTCCTGCGCTGACGGCCGCGCCGCTGGAGCCGCTGGCAACCCCGCAAAAGACCGAGGCCAAGAGCGGGCCAAAGGCCGCGCAAAGCGGGGCCGAGAAGGCGTCTGGCGAAGCAGACAAGACCGAGAAAGCCCAAGGCGGGAAAGCTGAAGTCGACAAGCGCGAGGCTGCAGCGGCCGACACCAAAGCCGAACCTGCGAAGGCGGAAAAGACTGAATCCGAGCAAGCCGCCGACAAAGGCGAAAAGGCTCCGAGCAAAGCCGCTCTTCAGGAAGCGGCGGATATCAAGAAGGAGCTCGCCAAGGCATTCCTGCCGGGTGAAAAGCTCGCCGACGGCGTCTCGGTCGAGGCGACCGACAAGGGCGTCGTCATTTCGATCACCGACCAGCTCGATTTCGGCATGTTCGAGATCGGCTCGGCCATGCCACGCCGCGAGCTGGTGCTGGCGATGGAAAAGATCGGCCGCATCGTCAACGAGAAGAAGGGCACCATTACCATCAGCGGCCACACGGACGCGCGGCCGTTCCGCAGCGACACTTACGACAACTGGCGGCTGTCCACCGCGCGCGCCCATTCAGCCTACTACATGCTGGTGCGCGGCGGCGTCGACGAAAGCCGCATCACCGAGGTCGCGGGCTTCGCCGACCGGCAGCCCAAGATCGCCTCCGATCCAATGGCGGCCGCGAACCGGCGCATCGAAATCCTGATGACGGCCGGCGGATGAAGGGCAGGAGCGCCATCGGCTGCGCGGTAGCGCTGCTATTGCTTGCGGCAGGGTCGCCGTCGGCGGCCTTCGCGCAGGACGCCCTGCAGCCCTATCAGCTGGTGCGTTCGCTGCAGCTGATCCAGGATCGCATTGCCGGCGGCGATCATGCCGCGCTGCCGATGCAGGCAAAACTCCTCGAAATGATCGACGCCCGGATGCGCAATGCCGATGCCGAGGATTTCAAGGAGCCGAAGAACTTCCGCGCTCTGCTCGTCTACGGCATGAGCGGCGGCAACCCGGTGACGGTCGCGGCGTCGGCTTCGCGCGCAATAACCGACCCGCAAAGCCTGGCCATCGCCAAAGGCGTCGTCGCCTATCTGAACGGCCGGCCGGCCGAGGCGATCGAAATGCTGAAGCCGATCGATCCGATGGGCGTGCCCGCCGACCTCGGCGCCTTCCTGGCGCTGGTCAAGGGTTCGCTGCTTGCGACGGATGATCCGGCGGCAGCGCTGAACCTGCTCGACGAGGCGCGCCTGCTCAGCCCCGGCACGTTGGTCGAGGAGGCAGCGCTTCGCCGCTCCGTGGGCATCGCGGCCGCACAGGGCGACGCCGCCCGTTTCGCGCTGGCCTCGACACAGTATGTCGCCTCCTACCTCTATTCGCCTTACGCCAGCCAGTTCGCCGATGCCTTTGTTTCCGGCGTCATCACGCTGCACATGGCGATCAGCCAGGACAAGATCGCCGACATCACCTCGATGATGGATCCCGAGCGCGAGAAAGTGATCTACCTGCGCATCGCGCGCCGCGCCGCGATCGACGGGATGACGGAGCTCTCGGCTTTCGCCTCGGCGAAGGCCGAGCTGGGCCGCAACGGCAACGGCAGCCGGGACGACCCGCGCACCCAGCTCTATTCGAGCCTTTCCACCATGACATCGGCCAATGTCGATGAAGTGCGCGCCAAGCTCGGCAAGATCGATCGCGGCAAGCTTTCGCAAAGCGACCGCGACCTGCTCGACGCCGCGCAGGCCGTGGCGGGCGAAGTGATGGCGCCGGTAAAAGCGCCCGCCAATGCCGAAGCCGCACCGACGATCGTTGCAAGAGGCGACGGAGCTAAATCCGCGACCGAAGCCTCAGCCGACCCGGCCAATGCGGACTTGCCTCCCGTGGAAGGAGCGGTGCCCGAGCAGGCAGCGGTCGCGGTAAGCGATTCGCCGGTCGCGGTAAGCGATCCGCCGGTCGCGCCGAGCGACCAGGCGAAAGACACGGCGCCCGCCGCTTCGCCGCCCCCTGTCCAGCGGCCGGCGCAAACATCGGCTGAAACCCTGGCGGCCGCTCCGGCTCCGACCGGCGCCGCGCCGGTGGTTAAGGCATCCGCACCGGCGACGCCCGATATGCAAGACCCGATCGATGCGGCGGTCACCAGCACGCGGCGTCAGCTCGACCAGATCGACCAACTCCTCGGAGCAGCCCCAAAATGACCAGCGTCAACCAGACCTTGCCGGGCTTTGCTTCGACACAGGCCCAGTCCCGGCAGCACACTGCCGGCGACAAGGATGGGGATCAGAATTTCGGCAAGATTGTGCATGGGACCGAGAGCCCACAGGACAAGCACACGGCCGGACCGGTAATACCCAACGCGCATCCGGCAAGGCGCTTGCCGGCCAATGCCGGCAGGCATGAGCCGGACCAGGACCCGCAGGGGAAAACCGGTTCGCAGAAGGCGACGGGAAAGTCCGCGAAGACCGACGGGCAATCCTTATCCGCGAAGCAGACCGCAGATAAGGATACCGCGGCGCAATCCGACGATCCCGCGCCGCTGCAGGACCGCTTGCCGTTGCTGATGGCGCTGGGCGACATGAAGCATTTCGCGCAATCGTCGGGCGCGGGCGGCGCTGATGGTGAAGAAGCCGCCGGCGACCACGGATCGCTGGAACTGCGGCTGCGCGCCGGCAAGCGCACGGCGATCGACAGTTCCGCCGGGCCGCTGTCGCGATCCACCCGTTCGACGGCAGCGGACGATTCCGGCCCCGATTTTGGGCTAAAGCCGATGAAGGCGCAAATGGCTCTCGATATGCCGGGCCGGCGTGATGCCGATGCCTTGCCGGCGCAAGGGGATGATCCGGCGGCCGGTAGCCCGTTGCCGCCGCAAGGCTGGCGGCCGGCTTCCGCATCCAAGGCTTCGCTGCAATCGCAGTCGGCCGCGCAGCAGACTCCGGGCAAGCCGTCTTCTTCCGCCGGACGCATGGAAGTCGTCAGCCAGCAGAGCTTCCCGGCGCCGGCGCAAAATCCGATCGGCCAGACGGCATCGGCGCTGGTTGAAGGGCTTGCCTCCGACAATGGCGTCCAGCAAGCCTTTGCAAGCGCCTCGATGGGCTCCCAGACGACCAATTCTGTTGCCGTTCCGACACACGTGCTGAAGATCGAGCTGCACCCTTCGGAGCTCGGATCGGTTGTCGCCAGCCTGCGGCTCTCGGGGGAGCGACTTTCGATTGAGATGAAGCCCGAGACACACGAGGCATACCGCCGTCTCACCGCCGACAGCGACGCCGTCGTCAAGTCGATGCGCAGCCTCGGCTTCGACGTCGACAAGGTCACCATCCTGCAACCCTCGATAGCAGCGCATGCAGCCAGCCGCGCCGACGCAACCAGCGCCATGCCGATGTCGACAGGCCGTGACCAGCCTTCGTTCCAGCCTGGGAATTCGGGCGGCAACGGCGCGGGCGGCGGCCGGCAACCGGGAAGGAACAATGGCGATGGCGCACAGGAATTCGGTCGACCCGCTTCGCCTCTTCGCGAGCGTGCTGACGACGATATGTATATCTAGTTTCGCTGCCGGCGCGGCCAGCGCCGCAGCCAATCCCTGCGAGCCGGAGATCCTGCGCGCCGCCGATCGCTACGGGGTGCCCGCCGGAATCCTGTACGCCGTCGGCCTGACCGAGACCGGAAAGAAGGGCAGCCTTCAGCCTAATGCCTTGAATATAGAAGGAAAAGCCGTGTTTCCTCGCAGCCGCGGCGAAGCGCTCGCCGCATTCGAGAACGCGCGTCGCGAGGGCAAGACGCTGATCGATCTCGGCTGCATGCAGATCAACCATCGCTATCACGGCGCGCAGTTCCGCAGCGTCGAGGACATGCTCGACCCGCATCGCAATGTCGACTACGCGGCGCGCTTCCTGGTCAGCCTGCATGCCCGGCACATGACCTGGTCAATGGCCGTCGCCCGCTATCATGCCGGCCCCGACAACGACCCCGCGCAGAAGGTCTATGTCTGCCGCGTCATCGCCAACATGGTCGCCACCGGCTTCGGCAAATGGACGCCGAATGCCAGCACCTTCTGCAATCAATAGTTGTTGTACGTGAGAGCCGGTCCACCTTCGCCAGCCTATCCGCCGGCGCCGATATTCGTCGGCCAACAGTTGGCGCGAATACACCAGCGCAACCGCTTTTATTACGGCTCCCAAAAAAACTCCCAAGAAAATAGCTACAAGAAATGATGGTTTTTCAGGATTCATCGAGCCGGGTACGCCTTTCCCCACGGGGCAAGTGAAATGATTCGGAGGGCGGGCCGATGATCGTGATCGTTGACGAGCGAGAGCTCGTGACAGAGGGCTACTCTTCACTTTTCGATCGCGAGGGGGTGGCCACTGCCGGCTTTGCGCCAGGCGAATTCGGCGAGTGGGTGAGTTCCGCCGCCGACACCGATCTCAGATCCGTCAGGGCCTTTCTCATCGGCGACTGCCGCGAAGGCGCGATATCGCCGCGCCAGATCCGCGACCGCACCGGCGCGCCGGTGATCGCCCTGAGCGAACATCACTCGCTCGAGCACACGCTGCGGCTGTTCGAAAGCGGCGTCGACGATGTCGTGCGCAAGCCGGTGCATATCCGAGAGATTCTCGCCCGCATCACCGCCATCCGCCGCCGCGGCTCCGAAGAGGCCGCCTATACCGAGGTCGGGTCGATGCGGATCTTCATGGACGGCCGCGATCCGGAGATCAACGGCGAGCCGCTGCCGCTGCCGCGGCGCGAGCGGCGCATCCTGGAATATCTGGCCGGCAACCGCGGCCGGCGCGTGACCAAGACCCAGGTCTTCAACGCCATCTACGGCATCTTCGACGAAGAGGTCGAGGAGAACGTGGTGGAGAGCCATATATCGAAGCTGCGCAAGAAGCTGCGCGAGAAGCTCGGTCACGATCCCATCGATTCCAAGAGGTTCCTCGGCTACCGGCTGGTGTTTTGATGGCCGCGCCAGGCCCATCCCGCGCCAGCCTCGCGCAAGACACGAGGCATAATTTTACGGCCTGCTACCCAGGCACTGCGGAGATCCATCGATGAGCCTCTACGGAATGATGCGGACCGGCGTTTCCGGCATGAACGCGCAGGCCAACCGCCTCTCCGCGGTGGCCGACAACATCGCCAACTCCGACACCACCGGCTACAAGCGCTCTTCGGCCGAGTTCTCGTCACTGATCATGCCCGGCACCGGCGGCGCCTATAATTCCGGTGGCGTGACCACCACGATCCGCTCGGCCGTCAGCACGCAAGGCGTCATGACCTACACCACCTCGGTGTCCGATCTTGCCGTCAACGGCGACGGCTTCTTCGTCGTCCAGGATGCCGGCGGCACGCCCTACCTCACTCGCGCCGGTTCCTTCGTTCCGGATGCGCAGGGCCGGCTGGTCAATGCCGCGGGCTACCAGCTCATGGCCTACGACTACGCCAATGGCGATCCGGCAGCGACCGCCAACGGCTTCGAGGGCCTCGTGCCGGTGCAGATCTCCGATCAGCAGATGACGGCGACGCCGAGCACCGAGGGCCTGTTTTCCGGCAACCTGCCCGCGGGCGCGACGCCGCCCTCCGGTCCGCTGCCGTCCAGTAACAGCGCGACCGCCGAATACACGTCGAAAACCTCGCTGGTCGCCTATGACAATCTCGGCAACAAGAAGCTGCTCGACGTCTATTTCACCAAGACCGGCACCGGAACATGGGAAGTCTCGGTCTTCGATCAGTCGAAGGCGACCCCCGGCACCTCCTTCCCCTATACCGGCGGTGCGCTGGGATCGGCCAACCTCACCTTCGACACCACCACCGGCAAGCTCACCGGCGCGACCACGGGCGTCTCCTTCACCGTTCCGGGCGGCCAGACCCTCAACCTCGATCTCTCCAAGCTGACCCAGCTCGGCACCGGCTTCACCGTCGCCGACGCCAAGGTCAACGGCAACGCCCCGAGCTCCATCCAGAAGGTTCAGATCGGCCAGGACGGCGTCATCTACGCTCAGTTCGCGGACGGCTCGACCAAGGCGCTTTACAAGATCCCGCTTGCCGATGTTCAGAGCCCCGACAACCTCACCGCGATGCCCGGCAACGTCTATGTGCAGAGCACCGACTCCGGCGCCGTCCACATCGGCTTTGCCAATGAGGGCAAGCTCGGCTCCATCGTCTCCGGGGCGCTCGAAAACTCCAACGTCGATATCGCCGAGGAACTGACCAACATGATTGCGGCGCAGCGCAGCTACACCGCCAATTCCAAGGTCTTCCAGACCGGCTCGGACCTGATGGACGTCCTCGTCAACTTGAAGAGATAAACGACGGGCGCCGCCCGTGAAAGATCAGCATGTCGCTTTCCTCCGCACTAAGCATTGCCCAATCCGCGCTCCTGGCCACGTCCAAGCAGACCAGCGTCGTATCGCGCAATGTGGCCGACGCGTCGAACCCTGACTATACCCGCCGCATCGCCGTGGTGACCAGCACGGCGCCGGGCGCCCGGGCGGTGGAAATCCAACGCGCCGCGAACGAGCTCCTGTTCCGCCAGAACCTTTCGGCGCTGTCGGCATGGAGCGGCCAGAGCGCGCTTTACAACGGCATGGATCAACTCGAACTGTCGGTCAACGGGGTCGACAACGCGTCGTCTCCCTCGACGGCCATCGCCAAGCTGCAACAATCTCTGCAGCTTTACGCCACGACGCCATCGAACCAGACCCTCGGCACCAGCGTCATCGATGCCGCCAAGCAGGTGGTGAATTCTCTCAACAGCGGCACCAAGGCGATCCAGGACTTCCGCACTCAGGCCGACAGCCAGATCGCCACCGCCGTCGACGACCTCAACTCCCTGCTCGGCCAGTTCCAGGACGCCAACAAGGCCGTCATCTCCGGCACGCGATCTGGCACCGACGTGTCCGACGCGCTCGATCAGCGCGACGCCCTCCTGAAGAAGATATCGGAATATGTCCCGGTATCGACCTTCACGCGCGGCGACAACGACATGGTCGTCACCACCAAGGACGGCACAACGCTGTTCGAGACCGTGCCGCGCTCGGTGACCTTCGCGCCGTCGGCCGGTTATTCGGCCGGCACGCCCGGCAACACGGTCTACATCGACAACGTGCCGGTCTCGGCCGGCACTGGCGACAACGCGACCGCCGACGGCAAGCTTGCGGGCCTGCTGAAGCTGCGCGACGGCGTCGCCTCGACCATGCAGAGCCAGCTCGACGAGATCGCGCGCGGCCTTATCACCGCATTTGCCGAAACCGCGCCATCGCAGCCCAATGCGGCCGGCCTGTTCACATGGTCCGGCGCGCCGGCAATCCCGGCCGCCGGCACCCTGGTCGACGGCCTCGCCGGATCGATCGGCGTCAACGCCGCCTTCGATCCGAGCGCTGGCGGCAATCCCGCGCTGTTGCGCGACGGCGGCGCCAACGGCGCGGCCTATGTCGTCAACACCGGCAACGCATCCTATTCGGACCTTCTGATCAGCTATGGCAACAAGCTCGATCAGCCGATGGCCTTCGATGCCTCGGCCGGCATCGCCGTCAGCTCCGGCGTCTCCGATTACGCGGCCAATGCCATCGGCTGGTTCGAAGGCGTGCGCCAGCAGGCCTCGACCAACGCCGACAGCAAGCAGGCGCTGGCAGCGCGAACGGCCGAGGCGCTGTCCAACGATACCGGGGTCAATGTCGACCAGGAGATGTCCCTGCTTCTCGACCTCGAGCACACCTATCAGGCCTCGGCGCATATGATGAAGACCGTGAGCGACATGCTGGACGCCCTGATGAGCGCGGTAGGATAATTCATGAGAGCGACAGCCGTTTCCTCAGCCGCCATCTCCAACGCCCTGCGTTACCAGCAAGCGAAAATGCAGGCCGACCTTGTGAAGGCGACGACGGAATCCACGACCGGCAAGGTCGCGGATGTCGGTCTGGCGCTGGGCGGGCGCACGACCCAGGCCGTCACCTTCCAGCGCGACCTCGACCGGCTGAACGGCATCGTCGATTCCAACGCCCTCGTCACCGCGCGACTGACATCGACCCAGGATTCGCTCGGCCAGATCGCCGGTGCCGCGCAGAGCTTCCTGTCGGCACTGACCAGCGGCGTGTCGGGCGACTCCTCGACCAGCATCCTGCAGACCGCCGGCGCCTCGGCGCTGCAGCAGATGACGGGTATCCTCAACACCAGCGTCAACGGCGAATATCTGTTTGCCGGCACCAACACCGATGTCAAGCCGATCGACGATTTCAACGCCACGGGCTCGCCGGCCAGGGCCGCCTTCGATGCGGCCTTCACGAGCTATTTCGGTTTTGCCCAGACCGACCCGGCGGCGGCCAACATCACCGCTGCCCAGATGGACGACTTCATCACCACCAAGGTCGAGCCGCAATTCCTGGGCGCCGGCTGGCAGGCCAACTGGTCGAGCGCCACCGATGAGCAGATCACCAGCCGCATCTCGCTCAACGAAACCACCCAGACCTCGGTCAGCGCCAACGAACAGGGCATCCGCAAGCTCGCCATGGCGTCCGCCATGGTCAGCAGCCTGCTTACCGGCAGCATCAGCGAGGCCGCCCAGAACGCCGTCGTCAGCCGCGCGCAGGCGCTGGTCGGCGAAGCCATCGGCGGCATTACCCAGGTGCGGGCCGAAACGGGCCTTGCCCAGCAGCGCGTATCCGACGCCAGCGACCGCATGAAAACCCAGGTCGACCTGTTCGAGAAGCATATCGTCGATCTCGAAGGCGTCGATCCCGCGGAAGCCGCTACCCGGGTCGCCGACCTGACGCAGCATATCGAGACCTCCTTCGCCTTGACCGCGCGTCTGCAGCAGCTCAGCCTGCTGAATTATCTGACTTGAACACGTAAACCGGAACGCCAGAGCGCCGACGATGTATCAATTCTCCTACGCCGACATCCAGACCGACTCCGTCGCCGATGCCAAGGACCGGGAGCGGCAATTGCTCACCCGGTCGATCGACATGCTGGCAGCGGCAGCAGCCGTTGGCACCGAGTCGATGGAAGCCGTCGAGGCGCTGCATTTCACCAACCGCATCTGGACCACCTTCGTCGAGGATCTCGGCTCCAGCGACAACGCCCTGCCCAAGGAACTGCGCGCCAACCTGATCTCGATCGGCCTATGGCTGCTGCGCGAGACGGAAGACATCCGCCAGGGCCGCACCAACAATTTCGAAGGACTGATCGAGGTCTCCCAGATCATCCGAGACGGCATCCAATGACCAACACGCTGAAGATCTCACTAAAGCCCAACGAGAAGATCTATATCAACGGCGCGGTCATCCGCGTCGACCGCAAGGTCACCATCGAGCTGATGAACGACGTGCAGTTCCTGCTCGAAAGCCACGTCCTCCAGGCCGATCAGGCCTCTACGCCGCTCAGGCAGCTTTATTTCATCGTGCAGATCATGCTGATCAACCCGCTCGGCGCCCCCGAGGCGCGCGAGATGTTCCGCCGCTCGCTGCCGATGCTGATCGCAAGCTTCGACAACCAGGACATCTGCAAGAGCCTGAAGCAGATCGACCGGATGGTCAGCGAGGATGAGATCTACGAGGCGCTGAAAGCGATCCGCGCGCTCTATCCGCTCGAGCGCAGGGTGCTCGAAGACGATGACGACATTTCCCAAACGCCGCGCGCACTGGCTGTAGGAGCATAAGATGGCCGTCGACATGACGACAACGATCCCGGTCGGCGCCAACCAGGCCAGCCAGAAGACTTCCAAGACGGCGGTTGACTACCAGTCGTTCCTGAAGCTCCTGATCGCCGAGATGAAGAACCAGGATCCGACCAAGCCGATGGATTCCACGCAATATGTCGCGCAGCTCGCCACCTTCTCCCAAGTCGAGCAGTCGGTGCAGAGCAACACCAAGCTCGACCAGATCATGCAGTCCTCGGCATTGTCGCAGGCCGACGCGCTGATCGGCCGCTCGATCACCTCGGCTGACGGCCAAACAACCGGAACGGTGGCTTCGGTGACGCTCTCCAGCAGCGGCCTGATCGCCGTGCTGCAGGACGGCACCGAGGTTCCCGTCGGCGCGGGCGTGTCGATCAAGCCGGCCGCCTGAGCATGTCTCACGAAAGTAGATCCGGTTTCGGGGCAAAGACATGCTTAAATCAAAACCAAAAACAGGTCGCGTGAACTGTTTTTCATGCGACCCGCTTTAGCGGGCTCGCGAGAGGTCAGCCATGAACGAGGCCGATGCCCTCGACATCGTCCAGTACGCCGTGTGGACGGTTCTTACCGCTTCCGCTCCCGTGGTGCTGGTGGCGATGGTCGTCGGCATCGGCATCGCGCTCATCCAGGCGCTGACCCAGATTCAGGAAATCACGCTGACCTTCGTGCCGAAGATCGTCGCCATCATGCTCGTGGTGGCGCTGACCGGCCCCTTCATCGGCGGCCAGATCTCGGCCTTCACCAACGTCATCTTCGAGCGCATCGAGCACGGCTTCTGACGCAAGGCAGCGAGCGTCGGGTTGGCTCCGCCCCGACCCGGATGATCTTGCAGCGGCATCTGTAGCAGCTAGATTGTGAAGCGCGCCGGCATCGGTCGGCGCCCTTGTCCTAAGCCACTTTCAGGAAGCGATGCATCAGGCAAGAACGGCCGGCGGGCCATGTGCGCAATAGCCGGCGTCTGGCGAAAGCGCGATCCGATCGGCAGCGGCGATTGTCGCGACGTCGCGCGCATGATGCAGGCATTGGCGCATCGCGGCCCCGACGATCACGGCAACTGGAACGACGCCCGCCTGGCGCTCGGCCATCGCCGGCTGACCATCATCGACCCATCGCCCGCGGCGCGCGAGCCGATGTTGACCGCATCCGGCGACGGTGTGCTGTGCTACAATGGCGAGGTCTATAATTTTCGCTCGTTGCGCAAGTCGCTGGAGGCGGAAGGCCTGACGTTCCGCACGGTGTCCGACACCGAGGTGGTGCTTCAGGCCCTGCATCACTGGGGCCCGCAAAAGGCGGTGCCGTTGTTCGACGGCATGTTCTCCTTCGCCTATTTCGATGCCAGCGCCGGCGCCTTGTGGCTTGCCAGGGACAGGCTGGGCATCAAACCGATGTCGGTCGCCGAGACCGGCGACCGACTGCTGTTCGCCTCAGAGGACAAGGCGATCCTCGCCTGCCACGACTTTACCCGCCGGATCGACACGCGCGAGCTGACGCTGCGGCTGGCCTGGCAGAGCCGCGATTCGAGCTACAGCGTCTTCGACGGCATCGAGCGCCTGCCGCCGGCCGGCCTCTGGAAGATCACGGCGCAGGGCATCGAGAAGCGCCGCTTCTGGCACGTTCTCGACGTCCTCGAGACCGCGCGCATCGCCGGCGACAAGACATCCGACGCCGAACATATGGCGACGCTCCGGACACTGCTCGACGAAAGTGTCGAGCTGCATTGCATCGCCGATACCAGCGTTGCCACTGCCTGCAGCGGTGGCATCGATTCCGGCCTGATCACCGCGCTTGCCAAACGCTTCAGGCCTGAGATGCATGGTTACGTCGTCGACCCGAAGCTCGGCCGCAGCGAGGTCGAGGATGCCGAGCGGACCGGTCGGCATGTCGGCGCCAGCCTGCGCCGGGTGCCTTTGGACAAGGACCGGTTCCTCGAGCTCTGGCCGCGCGCGGTCTGGCACCTCGAAACCGACGGCTGGCATGCCAGCCACGCGGCGCTGCTGGCGCTTGCCGAGCAGTGCCGCGCCGATGGCGTCAAGGTGCTGCTGACCGGCGAGGGTTCCGACGAGCTTTTCGGCGGCTACAAATGGCAGGCATCGACGGTCAGGCTCTGGCGCCAGTCCTGGCTGCAGCGCCTGTTCCGGTCGAAGGCCGGGCGTGACCGCAAATTCGCTGAATTGCGCCGCGCCCCGTTCCGCAACTCGATCGGTCGCGGCTCGCCGACGGACCGCGCCATGGCGCTCAGAGCCCTGTCGCCCGAGCTGAATTTCCTGCAGACCAAGCTGTTCGACAGGTTGGACGGCGTCGCGCCGCCCGGCGATCGCGCCTTCCTGGCAAGCTGTTTTTACGACCTTTACTCGCATCTGCAGGACCTGCTGCACCGGCACGACCGGTTGAGCATGGCGGCGTCCGTCGAGCTCAGGGTGCCGTTCCTCGAGAACCGGCTGATCGACTTCACCCTTCATTTGCCGCGCCGGCAGAAATACCGCGACGGGACCGGCAAGTGGCTGCTCAAGAAGGTCGCCGAACGCCATCTGCCGCGCGAAAACATTCGCGCCGCAAAGAACGGCTTCGAGATGGATGCCGCTTTTTCGGCTGGCACGCAGGGCCTGCTGCGCGGTGGCCTGCTGCGCGACGCGATGAAATGGTCTGCTTCCGAATTGGACGACCTGATCGACATGGCAAGCAGCCAGGAAACGTCGCGCCTGCGTCTCGTCGGCATGGAAATGCTGCTCAGGCTTTACATGAATGGCGAGACAACAGGCGCGTTGACCGAGGCCCTGCATGCCGAGGAGAGAGGCGCGAAATAACCCAAAGTTGGTCCAGACAGGCCAGATGCTTGGCTTAAAGCTTCGCCGACGCATTTTCGCCTTTGCCATCCTGTTGTTGGGTCGCACTCTTTGGCGAGTCGCCCGCCTGCGCGGGCGCGGCGAGCCTCTATAGCGGATGAAGGCGCAACCATGATTGACGACGAGCCGGAAAGCGAACGCGTCTCCGCGCTGGCGCCGTTCCGGCACGGCATCTTCCGCGCCGTCTGGTCGGCCAGCCTGGTGTCGAATTTCGGCGGCCTGATCCAGGGCGTGGGCGCCGCCTGGATGATGACCACGATCGCCACCTCGCCCTACCAGGTGGCGCTGGTCCAGGCCTCGACTACCTTGCCGATCATGCTGTTCGCGCTCGTTGCCGGCGCCATCGCCGACAGCTTCAACCGCCGCAAGGTGATGCTGGTGGCGCAGACCTTCATGCTGGTCGTCTCGGCGCTGCTGACCTTGTTCACCTGGCAAGGCTGGATGACGCCCTGGACGCTGCTTGCCTTCACCTTCCTGATCGACAGCGGCACGGCGCTGAACAGCCCGTCATGGCAGGCCTCGGTCGGTGACATGGTGCCGCGCGCCAAGGTGCCGGCGGCGGTCGCGCTCAATTCGCTGGGTTTCAACATCACCCGCAGTGTCGGCCCGGCCATCGGCGGCGTCATCGTCGCCGCCGCGGGTGCGGCGGCCGCCTTCGCCGCCAACGCCGTGAGCTATATCGGTCTGATCGTCGTGCTCGCCCGCTGGAAGCCGGCGCTGCCCGAGCAAACCCTGCCGCGCGAGTCGCTCGGCGCGGCGATGGGCGCCGGCCTGCGCTATGTCGCCATGTCGCCCAACATCGCCAAGGTGCTGGTCCGAGGTTCGGCCTTCGGCTTCAGCGCCGGCGCGGTGCTGGCGCTTCTTCCCCTGGTGGCGCGCGATGTCGTCAAGGGCGATGCGCTGACCTACGGCATCATGCTCGGCGCTTTCGGCATCGGCGCGGTCGGCGGCGCGCTGATCAGCGTGCGGCTCAGGCAGCTGCTGTCCAGCGAGACGATGGTGCGCATGGCCTTTAGCGGCTTCGCGCTCTGCGCCCTCAACGCCGCCGTAAGCCACAATGCCTGGCAGACATCGGCGGGCCTGCTCATCGGCGGCGCCTGCTGGGTGATCGCGCTCTCGCATTTCAACGTCACGGTGCAGATGTCGACGCCGCGCTGGGTGGTCGGCCGCGTGCTGTCGATCTACCAGACGGCGACCTTCGGCGGCATCGCGCTGGGCAGCTGGATCTGGGGCGTCGTCGCCGACGCGCATGGCGCGGAGACCGCGTTGACCGCTGCGGCGGTCGCGATGCTCGCCGGCGGCGCCATCGGCTTCGTCCTGCCCTTGCCGCGGCAGACGGTGCTCAACCTCGATCCGCTCAACCGTTTCAAGGAACCGCTGCTGGCGCTCGACCTCAAGCCGCGCAGCGGCCCGATCGCCATCATGATCGAGTATATTATCCGCGAGGAGGACGTACCGGAATTCCTGGCGACCATGGCCGAGCGCGGCCGCATCCGCCGCCGTGACGGCGCCCGCAACTGGACCTTGGCCCGCGACCTCGAAAATCCGTCGGTGTGGATCGAGCACTACCACACGCCGACCTGGGTCGAGTATATCCGCCACAACCGGCGCGCCACCCATGCCGACGCCGTGGTCGGCGAACGCATCCGCGCGCTGCACAGCGGCGACAACCCACCGCGCGTGCGCCGCATGATCGAGCGTCCGACCACCGCTGGCACGACGCTCGTTTCGCCGAAAGGCCCGATCGATCACTGATCGCACGTCGTCCGAAGCCTGCTTCGGCGTGCAAAGGGTCGACGATCAGTCGGCGCTCTGGATCATGTAGAGCTTGCGAGTGGCTGTGCCGTCGACCGACTAGCCCTCGCCGGAAAGATCCCGCCGCGCCTTGTCGAGCTCTTCGGCATAGCGGCGCATCAGATGGCTCTCGGTGAGCAGGCCGAGCACGATGCGCTCGTCGAAATCCTCGACCACCGCCAGTTCCTCGGCCCCGGTGCGCTGGAAGGTCTCGGCGGCGGTCTGGACATTCATCGACGGCACCAGCACCGCGTCCTTGAACTGGGCGAGCGTGCTCACCGGCATTTCGCCATCAGAGCGATCGCTGTGCAGTTCCGGCACCAGCAGCATGCCGACATATTGGTCGGCCTGCTCGACGGCGATGACCCGCTGCGCCGAGCCGAGCGGCACCTCCTTGCGGAATTCGGAGAGCGTGGTCGAGGCAGGGACGGTGCGGACGTCCTTGCGCATCATCGTACCGACGGTGAGGCTGCGCATCCAGCCGACGTCATGGGCGCTGCGGATCGTTTCGCCGCGCAGGTGGAAACGCCAGGTCGAGAAGGAGTAGCCGAAGGTCTCGCGCACCAGGATCGCCGACATGATCGAGGCGGCCAGCACCACGCCGGTGAGCGTCAGGTCGCGGGTCGATTCCAGCGCCAGGAACGTCATGGTCAGCGGACCGCCGACGACGCCCACCGCAAGCGAGGTCATGCCGACGACGGCGGCGACCGCCGGGTCGATGCCAGCCGACGGCGCGGTCAGCGCCATGACGCCGGCAAAGACCTTGCCGAGCAAGGCCCCAAGGAACAGCGAGGCGAAGAACAGGCCGCCGCGGAAGCCCGAGCCGAGCGAGATGGCGGAGGCCGCCAGCTTCATCACGAAGACGCTCGCCACCACGGGAAGGGCATAATTCATGGCGAACTCGCGGTGCAGCGCGCCATGGCCGCTGGAGAGCACCTGCGGCGTGACCAGCCCGAGCAAGCCAACGAAGATGCCGCCGATGAACGGCCTGACCGATACGTCGATCGACAACCGTACAAAGAGCCGCTCGACGATGCTCACCAGATGCATGATCGCGATCGAGGCAGCCCCGCCGAGCAGCCCCAGCAGCAGGAACGGCACATATTCGCTGGCGGTCAGATTCGGCAGACCTGAGAGTTCCAGCGGGAACGGCACGCCGCCGAACATTTCCGCCGTCAGCGAAGCGGCGATCGCCGCCGCCATCACCGGCGCCACATTGGCGACGGAGTAGATGCCGATGACCAGCTCGAAACCGTAGAAGGCGCCGGTCAGCGGCGCGTCGAAGGCGGCGGCAATCGCGCCGGCCGCACCACAGCCGACCAGAATGCGCACGTCATTGCGGCGCAGGTGGAAGGCCCGCGCCAGCCGGGAAGCTACGCCGGAGCCGATCTGCGTGTAGCCGGCTTCCAGCCCGACCGAGGCGCCGAAGCCGCTTGAGACCATCGTCTGCGCCACGATGATGAAAGTATCGGTGAGCGACATGCGCCCGCCATAGAGCGCGTTGGCTTCGATCGGGTCGACAGGTGTGCGAAACTTGCGCTTTCTGAGCCAGATGACGGAAAGGCCGAGCAGCAGGCCGCCGATCGCCGGGAACATCGCCTGCACCGGATCGGCGAGCGAGAACATTGCCGAAAGCCGCCCGCCCGGCTGCACGTCGAACAGCAGGTAATGCATGCCTTGCACCAAGGCGCTCATGCCGGTGACCAGCGCGCCCGCGATGACGCCGACCATGCCGGCCATCAGCACGATCACGATGCCGCGCGCCTCGAGCACGGGGATCGAGCTGATCAGCACCGCGCGAAGCCGGCGGGCGTAAACTTGTGGGTCGTTTCTGGCAGGCAACGAAGCGGCTCGCCGGTATGCGAAGATAAGAACTGCCGTGCCTGATACGCGCGGCGGCTTTGCGTGGCAACCGCAATGCCGACCGCATGTGGCGCCATTTTGGCGTTGCGCCGCATTAGTCTTAAGCAAGACTTGCCGCGTGACCAGGAGATAGACTTAGTCGGGCACCGGTATGGTGAAAGGGCCGGAATCGTCTTGTACGACGAAGATCGCCAGCAGCTCCGCCCGCCGGCCTCTCCGCCGAGGAGGAACGCGCCGTGCGGCGCTGGCTGGTCGCCGTCGCGACCGCGGAGGCGGCACAGCCGTAAATGCCTCACACGATCAGGTCGGCGCGCCGCCGTCCGTCTCGAAAAGCGTGAGCTTGCGCTCGCCGATGCCGAGCTCGGCCCAGCTCGCGCGCCATTCGGCGATATGCGCCGACTTGAAATGCGTTTCGAGCGCGGCACGGTCGCTCCAGGCCTCCGAGACATGGATGAGCCCGGCATCCAGCACGTCCTGCGCGTAGGAATAGCCGAGGCAGCCGGGCTCGGCGCGGCTCGCCGAGATCATTCGCTGCATCGCCGGCTTTGCCTGGTCTAGCCTGTCGGGCGGCAAGCGGACCGTGCCAATGATCAGGAGCATGCGATTTTCCCTTCCGATAGGTGGCTAAGGCGCCGTAGCCGCTCTCCCACCTTCGCGCAAGCTTGGAGGGCTACGGTCGAGGGCCTGCCCTGTGCGTGGCGGACGGCCTGGATTTTGAGGACGACATGGCGATCAGCGAAACACTTCCGTCCGGCCTGGCGGTCAAGAACGGCCGTGACATCTTCTTCGCGCTCGGCATCGTCTTCATCCTCGCAGTGCTGTTCCTGCCGATTCCGGCCTTCCTCATCGATATTGGCCTTGCCTTCTCGATTGCGCTTTCGGTGCTGATCCTGATGGTGGCGCTGTGGATCCAGCGGCCGCTCGACTTCTCATCTTTCCCGACCGTGCTGCTCATCGCCACCATGCTGCGGCTATCGCTCAACATCGCCACCACCCGCATGATCCTGTCGCACGGCAACGAGGGCACGCATGCCGCCGGCTATGTCATCTCGGGCTTCTCGAAGCTGGTGATGTCGAGCGACTTCGTCATCGGCCTCATCGTCTTCATGATCCTGATCGTGGTGAACTTCATCGTCATCACCAAGGGCGCGACCCGTATCGCCGAGGTCGGCGCGCGCTTCACACTCGACGCCATTCCCGGCAAGCAGATGTCGATCGACGCCGACCTTTCCGCCGGCATGATCGATGAGAAGACCGCGCAGCTGCGCCGCCGCGAGCTGGAGGAGGAGAGCTCCTTCTTCGGCTCGATGGACGGCGCCTCGAAATTCGTGCGCGGCGACGCCATCGCCGGCCTGATCATCACCGCCATCAATATCGTCGGCGGCATCGCCATCGGCTATCTGCGCCACGGCATGGGCCTTGGCCAGGCGGCCGACGTCTTCATCAAGCTGTCGGTCGGCGACGGCCTCGTCACCCAGATCCCGGCGCTTATCGTCTCGCTCGCCGCGGGCATGCTCGTCTCCAAGGGCGGCACGCGCGGCTCGACCAACCAGGCGGTGTTCGGCCAGCTCGGCGCGCATCCGCGCGCGCTCTACGTCGCGGCCTCGCTGCTGGTCATCCTCGGCCTGATGCCCGGCCTGCCCCTGTTCCCCTTCTTCGCGCTTGCCGGCGGCATGGCCGGCCTCGGCTACATCATCCCGCTGCGCCTGAGCCGCGAGCGCGCCGCCGCCGAAGCCCTGAAGACGCAGGAAAAGGCGAACAAGGTCGAGGAAGAGAAGAACTCGGTCAAGGCCTCGCTGGTCACTGCCGAGATCGAACTTCTGATCGGCAAGCAGCTTTCGACAAGGCTGATGGTGGCGCATCAGGAACTGGTGTTCCGCATGTCGAAGATGCGCAAGAAATTCGCCCAGCAATATGGCTTCGTGGTGCCGGAGGTGCGCGTCGCCGACGACTTCGCCATCCCGCCGAAGAGCTATCAGATCAAGGTGCACGGCACTGTGGTCGCAGAATACCAGATGCGCGTCGGCGAGATCATGGTGCTGCTCGGCACGCGCGGCGTGCCGGAAATCCCCGGCGAGGAAATCCGCGAGCCGGCCTTCGGCATGCGCGCCTATTCCGTGCTCGAAACCTTCGCCGAGGATCTGAGACGCGAGAACTTCACTTTCGCCGACAACATGTCGGTGCTGCTCACGCATCTCTCCGAGGTGATCCGCAACAACCTGCCGCAGCTTCTGTCCTACAAGGACATGAAGGCGCTCCTGGAGCGGCTCGACCCGGAATACCGCAAGCTCGCCGACGAGATATGCACCTCGCACATCTCCTATCCGGGCCTGCAGGCCGTGCTGAAGCTGCTGCTCGCCGAGCGCGTCTCGATCCGCAACCTGCATTTGATCATCGAGGCGATCGCCGAGATCGCGCCGCATGTGCGCCGCACCGAGCAGATCGTCGAGCACGTGCGCATCCGCATGGCGCAGCAGATCTGCGGCGACCTCTCCGAAGGCGGCACGCTCAAGGTGCTGCGCCTGGGCAACCGCTGGGACCTGGCCTTCCATCAGAGCCTCAAACGCGACGCCAAGGGCGAGGTGCGCGAGTTCGACATCGATCCGCGTCAGCTCGAGGAATTCGGCCAGGACGCCACCAAGGCGATCCGCAAGCATCTCGAGGCCGGCGAGCGTTTTGTGCTCGTCACCGCGCCCGACGCCCGTCCCTATGTACGCATGATCATCGAGCGGCTGTTCACGACGCTTCCCGTTCTCAGCCATGTCGAGATCGCCAAGGGCGTCGAGATCAAGGTGCTCGGAACAATCTCGTGAACGCGCTCTCGCAAGGCGTCGTCATCGCCGCCTTCCTCGCCTTCTGCCGTATCGGCGCCTGCTTCATGCTGATGCCCGGCCTGTCCAGCGCCCGCGTGCCGCTGCAGATCCGGCTGTTCGTTTCGCTCGCCGCCACCGGCGGCCTGCTCGCTTTCCTTTGGGACCGCATCTACCCGTTCGTCGATCCGCGCCCGCAGGTCCTGGCACCGATGATCGTCTCGGAGCTCCTGGTCGGTGGCCTGATCGGCGCCATGACCAGGCTCTACATGGAGGCGCTGCGCTTCATGGGTTCGGCCATCGCCATGCTGATCGGCTATGGCGGCTCGGGCGGACCGGCGATCGAGGAGCCGGAACCGCAGGCGGCGCTTGCCGCCATCATCTCGTTCTCGGCGCTGCTTCTGCTCTTCGTCTTCGACTTCGACCACGAGATCGTCAAGGCGCTCGTCGCCTCCTACCAGGTCGCTCCGGTCAACGTGTTCTTCAACCCGCAGGCCGCCCTGGTCGACGTCACCGACACGGTGTCGGATGCGTTCTTTCTGGTCATTCGGCTCGGCAGCCCGTTCGTCGCCTATGCCATCCTGGTCAATCTGACGATCGGCTTCGTCAACAAGCTGACGCCGCAGATCCCGGTCTATTTCATCTCGCTGCCCTTCGTCATCGCCGGCGGCATGATCATCTTCTATTTCGCCGTCGGCACCTTGCTGTCGCTGTTCGTCGACGGCTTCGTCGACCTCACGCTGGCGAGATAGCCATGACTGCGCGCAAAGACCGCCTGAAGAAATTGGTCAAGGTGCAGGAGCAGTTGAAAGCGCTGCACGAGACCCGCCATGCCGGCTTCCTCGCCGCCGCCGTCAAGGCCGAAACGGAGGCCAAGGAGCTGATCGAGCGCTTCGACACCGACAGCTCGCTGGGTTCCCTCTTTCCGGAAATCTACCACCGCCGCATCACCGACGCGCTCGGCCGTCAGGAACGGAACCTCGAGAACGCCCGCCAGGAAGTATCGCTGATCGCCACTGCGACGGCGCGCACCAACATGGTCGAGCGCGCCTACAAGGACGAGCGCCGCCGCGACGAGCGCGAACGCTCCGACCGCGAGCGGCTCGATCTGATCATGCAGAAGCGAACCTCCGACGGCTGATCATCGCAAGCCTGCCACAAGCTTCTTCAGTCATTGTGCAACTAACAAAACCGGCAAAGGGCGGACTTTCTTGGCCATTTCCCCACCCAGCGACATCGTCATGGACGTTGCCCGCGCAGCGGAGCCGGCCGATGTCGAGGCCGCGCGCGCGGCGCTCGCGAGAAGGGCGAATGGCACCTCGGCGCCTTTCTCTGTCGATCCATCCGCGACGGTCGATGCCGGCTCCATTCTCTCGCGCGCAACGGCCGACAAGGCGGAAGCCGCCAATCCGGCGAAGAAGTTCCAGCGCTTCGAGGCGATGGTGCTGACCACCTTCATCCAGAACATGATGCCCAAGGACACCGAGGGTGTTTACGGCAAGGGCCTGGCCGGCGACATGTGGAAGTCGCAGCTCGCCGAAAAGGTGGCCGATGTCATGGCCGCGCATGGCGGCATCGGCATCGCCAGATCCATGCTTGCCGACCATTATCTCGACGGCAAGCACAAGGTGCCGGTCGGCCCCATTGCCGGTGGAGCGCAGAAAACCGAGATCGACCGGCAGACCCGGCTTTCGAACTCGATGATCGAGGAGCTTGAGCGCAAAGCAGCACGGTCGATGACCGGCGACGAGACGACCATAAAAACAGATATCAAGATCTAGGGACCTACATGGCCGACCAAACGGACCTTTCCAGCCTTCCCGTACGCACCAGCGCAATGGAGGCGCCCGCCGCCGCGCGACCCGGCAACCTCGCCGCCATCATCGGCCGCATCGAGGAAGTCGTGGACGAGGAAACCGCCGGCATCCGCAGCGGAACGGCCTATGATCTCAAGGCCTCGAACGCACGCAAGAGCCGGTATCTCTACGAGCTGAACCGCGCCATGAAGGGCGCCAACGAGATCGAATTCCTCGAGCAGCATCGCGAAGGCCTGCTGCGGCTGCGCCAGAAGCTGGCCAGGAACGAGGCGGCGATCCTTGCCCATCTCAACGCGGTCAACGAAGTCGCCACGCTTTTGAGGAACGCCATCCAGCGCGCCGATACCGACGGCACCTATTCGGCCGGTGAGTTCGGAATGGCGCGAGCCTGATTGAGATGATCGAGGCGCAAGGACAGACCCGGTGATAAAATTCATCGCCGCCGCGCTGTGGATCTGCGCCGTGACGCTCGGCGCGGTCTTCTATTCCTTCCAGGCAGCGGGCCAGCGCGGCGCGGCCGAGCCGCCGAAGCCGATGCTGGGCGGCCTCGACTATGTCAAGACCGACATGATCTCGGTGCCGCTGCTGCGCGACGGCACGATCGAGGGCTATTTCCTCACCAAGCTCGTCTACACGGTGGAGCCGGACCAGATAAAGAAGCTGTCGATCCCGGCGCAGGCGCTGATGACCGACCAGGTCTATTCCTATCTCTATTCCAACCCGCAGATCGATTTCACCAAGAAGGAATCGATCGATCTCGACGCTTTCCGCAAGTCGATCCGCGACACCATCAACACCCGCGTCGGCGTCGAGCTGGTGCACGAGGTGCTGATCGACCAGGTCAACTTCCTGTCCAAGGACGATATCCGCGACAACGCGCTTCGGCGCCGCAAGAATGCCGGCGACACCGCGGCGGCGATGACCAAGCCTTTCCAGGCGCCGGAGCATTGACTGCCTGGCCGCGTGCGCCGGCGATAGACATGGCCCAGTTTCCCTAAGCGATATGACGCATGGTGACCGCGTTGACGTAAACGTCAACTCGAAGCTATATGCGCCTGTGGTCGCGCTGGAGCGCGGCGCGTCTACCTCGCCCAGCGGCCAAGCGCCGGTGCGCGTCAACGCAACCAACGAGGAGAACCGCCATGGGCGTTCAGGAGATTGCCGACAAGATCAAGTCGCGCGTGGCAAGCGCCGGCTTCGAGCATTCGGTCAAGTTCGACACCGGCAGCGACGGCGTCATCGTCATCGACGGCGCGACCGTCTCGACCACCGACGCGCCGACCGACTGCACTGTCAAGCTGTCGCTCGACGATCTGGATTCGCTGATTGCCGGCGACCTCAATCCGACCATGGCCTTCATGTCCGGCAAGCTGAAGGTCGAGGGCGACATGACCGTCGCCATGGCGCTCAGCCAGCTGCTCGGCTGATCCTTCGCAAAAACAGCAACGCCGCCCGATGGGCGGCGTTGCTGTTTTTGTCGAACCTAAAGCAATTCCAGGAAAAGTGCGTAGCGGGTTTCCGTCCGGAATTGCGTGAAAACAAAGGCTTCAGGCGACGAAACCCAGCGCCTGTCCTTTGATCTTGCGGCCGGCGGCCTTGATCGTGCCTTTGGCGCCGTCCAACGCGCCTTCCTGCAGTTCCAGCGCCAGAAGCCGGTGCCGCTCATAGGGGCCGGGCATGGCAAGCGCCCCCGTGCGGTCGGCTGAGAAGCCGAACCGCCCGTAATAGGGCGCATCGCCGACGAGCAGGATCGCGCCATGGCCGAGCCGCGCCGCTTCGGCGAGTGCGTGCCGCATCAGCGCCGAGCCGATGCCGCCGCTCTTCAATCCCGGCTCGACCGCGAGCGGGCCGAGCAGCAGCGCTGCCGGACCGCCCTCGCCCAACCTCACATCCCACAGCCGCACCGTGCCGACGACCGCGCCCGACGCATCGCGGGCGACAAAGGCCAGGCCTTCCGAGGGCCGGCGGCCGCGCCGCAGCTTCTCGGATGACTTCTTCTTGCGCTTCGGCCCCATGGCGCGGTCGAGCAGCGCTTCGCGCGCCGCGACGTCGCCCGCGCCTTCGCCAAGAATGACGAGGGCCGGCGCCTGGGCGGCCCCCTCGTCCGGCGCGCCGCGCGAGCCAGCCTGTGCCCGCAGGGCCAGGGAGGGCGCAAACACATTTTCAGGCGAAGTGGAAACCGGTTCGCCGTAAGAAAATGAGCCGAGAAGCGCTGCCGTCGAGCCGTTCTCCCCCGCGGAGAAAAGCTCAGCCAACGGTCCGGACGAGGGGGCAATTTCAGTGGCCGCGAAGGCCGATTTGGTCAGGTATTCCATGTCCGCGATCCTTCACGAGCGGAGATCTGTCCCACAAGCGAGCCCGGGCGGGCGACAGGCGCCCGCGCCGGTTTGATCTGAGCGGTTTCTTGCGAAATGCTCAGATCACGTAGGATCGGAGAGGTTCGAAGCCGTTGAAGGCGACCGCCGAGTACGTGGTCGTGTAGGCTCCGGTGCCTTCGATCAGCACCTCGTCGCCGATGGTCAGCGACAAGGGCAGCGGATAAGGCGTCTTCTCATACATCACGTCGGCCGAATCGCAGGTCGGGCCGGCGAGCACGCAGGGCGCGGTCTCCGAGCCGTCATGGCGGGTGACCAGCGGATAGCGGATCGCCTCGTCCATTGTCTCGGCGAGACCGCCGAACTTGCCGATGTCGAGGAACACCCAGCGCACATTGTCGTTGTCGGCCTTCTTCGAGATCAGCACGACTTCCGACTTGATGACGCCGGCATTGCCGACCATGCCGCGGCCCGGCTCGATGATCGTCTCGGGCAGCGCGTTGCCGAAATGCTTGCGCAGGGCCGAGAAGATCGCCTGGCCGTAGGCCTGAGCCGCCGGCACGTCCTTCAGGTAACGGGTCGGGAAGCCGCCGCCCATGTTGACCATCTTCAAGACGATGCCTTCCTCGGCGAGCGTCGCGAACACCTTCCTGGCGTCGCCCAGCGCGCGATCCCATGCCGCCAGGTCGGTCTGCTGCGAGCCCACATGGAACGACACGCCATAGGCATCGAGGCCGAGGCCCTTGGCATGACGCAGCACGTCGACGGCCATCGCCGGCACGCAGCCGAACTTGCGCGACAGCGGCCATTCCGCGCCTTCGCCGTCGGTCAGCACGCGGCAGAACACGCGCGAGCCGGGAGCGGCACGCGCGATCTTCTCGACCTCTTCGACGCAGTCCACCGCGTAGAGGCGGATGCCGAGTTGGTAGGCGCGTGCGATGTCACGCTCCTTCTTGATGGTGTTGCCGAAGGAAATGCGGTCCGCCGGCGCGCCGGCATCCATCGCCATCTCGACCTCGGCAACCGATGCGGTGTCGAAGGACGAGCCCATCGCAGCAAGCAGGCGCAGGATTTCCGGCGCCGGGTTTGCTTTCACCGCATAGTAGATCTTGGAATCGGGCAACGCCTTCTCGAAGGCGCGGAAATTGTCGCGCACGACATCGAGGTCGACGACGAGGCAAGGGCCGTTCGGACGTCGGGTGGCGAGGAAATCAAGGATGCGCTGGGTGGCCATCGGGTCTCTCCATAACGCCTTTCGGCGTGCAATAAGGCTGCGGGACGCGGGCTGTCGGCCTCGCGAGCACGCGGTGGACAAAGGCGGGACGTCAAATCCATGGGACCAGCCGGTGGAGACCCCGGAACCATGCAATGCCGTCTCGCGGCGATGAACCTTGGCCTTGCCCGGCCTCGGTTCGCTTTGTCTGCCTTGGCTTGGATGGGAGACCCGTCCGCACTGCCGGCAATGAAGGTGTGCCTCTTTAGTAACCCCGGTCTTTGGACAACCGGAAGAGAACCAGAAAGGCCCGCACCGTCGTTGCTTCAAGGTGTCCTCGGTCTTGTGGTTGGCCACTGACCGACTGGAGGGGTTGGCTCCAGTTACCTTACCGATTGCCCTCACCATTCGAGGATCGGCGGACACCCACAGGCACGTGCGACTTTGGGCAAGCGCGATATAGGAGCGAAGGATTTCACAATCAATAAAAATCGTAAGCGCAGGTTGTAAAATTTCTGGCATCGAACAATGCTTGCCGCACTGTATCCGGATATCGAACGATGCCAGGAACCCAAGCACCGCTCAACGCCTTCCTCGATCTGCGCCAAATGCCTGTAGCGAATGCGGAATTGGGCCCGCTCGCAGGCCTTCGCCTGGCCGTCAAGGACATCTATGACGTTGCCGGCTACCGCACAGGCTGCGGCAACCCGCAAAAATTCGAGGAGGCGCACGCTGCCTCGCGCACGGCGCAAGCGGTGCAGACGATCCTCGACGCTGGCGCGCGATTCGTCGGCAAGACCCAGACCGACGAGCTGGCCTTCTCGCTGTTCGGCCAGAACGCGCATTTCCCCTACCCGATCAATCCCGCCGCGCCCGAGCGCGTCACCGGCGGCTCCTCCTCCGGCTCGGCGGCCGCGGTTGCCGGCGGGCTGGCGAACATCGCCACCGGCTCCGACACCGGCGGCTCGATCCGCGCGCCGGCGAGCTTCTGCGGCCTGATCGGACTGCGCACCAGCCATGGCCGCATTCCGCTCGACGGCGCGATGAAGCTGGCATCGAGCTTCGACACTTTCGGCTGGTTCGCCGACGACATCGAAACCTATGAGGCGGTCGGCAAGCTGCTGCTTGGCCGCGACCCGCACCAGCATCCGCTCAACCGGCCGCTGTCGATCCGCTGGCTTGATGCCTTCGTCATCGGTCCGGCCGAAGCCGCCGAATATGCGCGCATGAAGGCGCTGGCGGCCGGCGTCATCGGGCAGCCGGTAGAGACCGAATACGCCTTCGCCTCTTTCCCGGACGAGCTTTACTGGTGCTTCCGCCGCTTGCAGGCCTTCGAGGCCTGGCGCGAGCATGGCCCCTGGATCGCGGCCGGCGGCCGGCTCAGCCCGGGCGTCGAGGAGCGTTTCGGCTTCGGCCGCACCATCGACGCCAAGACTGCCGCCACCGAAGCCGCGCGCCGCCTGGCGTTCCGGGCCGAATTCGCGGCGCTGCTCGGCAACAACGGCTTTCTGGTCCTGCCCACCGTTCCCGGCGCGGCGCCGCTCGCTTCAAGCACGCCCGAACAGTTCCAGGCCTATCGCGAAAGGGCGCTGCATCTCTTGTGTCTTTCCGGTCTCTCGGGCTTTCCGCAGATCACCTTGCCGATCGGCTCCGTCGACGGCGCGCCCTTCGGTCTTTCGCTGCTCGGCCCTTCCGGCAGCGACGTTGCCCTGATACGGCTCGGCCGCAGGATTCTCGACGCGGCACGAAAGGTCTGACCATGGATACATTGACGCGCATGCGCGCCTTCATCGACGTGGTCGAGGCGGAAGGCTTTTCGGCCGCGGCGCGCAAGATCGGCCGCTCCAAGGCGCTTTTGTCGAAATATGTGCGCGAGCTGGAGGACGAGCTCGGCGCGCTGCTCTTGAACCGCACCACGCGCCAGTTCTCGCTGACCGAAGCCGGCCACACCTATTATCAGCGCGCCTCCGAGATCGTGCGCGAGGTCGACAGCCTCGCCGAGGCTGTGCGCCAGTCTTCCGGCGACGTTCGCGGCAGGATCAAGCTGTCGGCCGCCCGCACCTTCGCCGATGCCCCGATCGGCCAGTCACTGGTCGACTTCGCCAGGCAGCATCCCGACATCGTGCTCGACATCCATCTCGACGACCGCTTCGTCGACCTCGTCGAGGAAGGTTTCGACCTTGCCGTGCGCATCTCGCGGCTGGAGAACTCCTCGCTGATCGCCAGGCGGCTGGCGCCGTTCTCGGTCAGGCTTTGCGCGTCGCCGGAGCTGATGGCCAAGCATGGCAAGCCGACACGTCCGCAGGATCTCGCCAACATGCCCTGCATCGTCGACACCAACGGCCGCTCGCTGTCCAACTGGCGCTTCAAGGGCGAGGGCGAGGACTCCATCAGCGTCGCCGTTTCAGGCCCGATCGAGGTCAACAGCCCGATCGTGGCGAGAGCCGCCGCGCTCTCCGGCCTGGGCTTTGCCATGCTGCCGGATTTCGTCGCCGCCCCCGACGTCGCATCCGGCAAGCTGGTCACCGCGCTCGACGATCGTCTCCTGGCGGGGACCGGCATCTTCGCCGTCTACCCGCACCGCCGCTATCTGCCGGCCAAGGTAAGGGTCCTCGTCGATTTCCTGGTGCAGTGGTTCAAGACGCGCGACACAGCGTGATAACCCGCGTCCCAATTTCGCCCCCTTTATGTTAACTCTCGGGCCCTCACTCCCGAAGTCGATGGAATCGCGCCCGGAATGCATCTGAAACGGCAAGCAGCCATGCTGGCTTCGGCCATAGTGGCCACGTTCGCCTCGGTCGAGCAGGCCGAAGTGCACCCGCATGTTTTCGCCGAGGCTCGCCTCGACGTCATCCTCAGCCAGGATCACCAAAGTGTGACGGCGCTGCGCCACCTTTGGCGCTTCGACGACCTGTTTTCGAGTACGGTGATGATGGAGTTCGACAAGAACTCCGATCTGAAACTTGACGACAAAGAGCTCAAGGAAGTGGCCGACACCGTTCATTCGTCGTTGGCCGAGTTCAACTATTTCCAGCTCGTCACCCAGGACGGCAAGGACGTGCCGATGGTGCCGCCGCCGCATCTGATGGCGAACTTCGACAACGACCAGCTGATCATCCTGTTCGAGTCGCAGCCGAAGACCCCGATCAAGCTCGCCGGCAAAGTCGACATCGGCGTCTACGATCCGACCTTCTATACAGCGATCGACTTCACCGACGACGCCAACCTTGCCGTCGAAGGCCTGCCCTCGACCTGCACCAAAAAGGTCATCCGGCCCGATCCTGACGAGGCGATCAAGGAAAACCAGAAGACCCTGACGGAGGCGTTCTTCAACGATCCGACAGGCACCAACATGAGCAAGATCTTCGCCACCAAGCTCGAGTTGAACTGCCCGCCGGAAGGATGATTTGGTGATGAAACCGTCGCTGCGCGCAAACAGGTTCCGCAAAAGTGTCTCACGGTTTTGCGATCGGAACCTGCGACAAACAAGGGAATCCAAGCGGATATTCGTGGGGCATCCCACGAATATCCGACTGGCCCTCGGGCTCTTGGCCGCCGCCTTGATTGTGACCCATCTGCCTGTCGCGGCGCATGCGCAAAGCTCGCTCGGCATCGGCACCAATGACGGCATGGCGCCCACCACCACCGGTCCGTTCGCCCATATCCTGATGTGGATCAATCTGCGTCAGCAGGAGTTCTACCATTCGCTGGCGGCCGCCATGAAGGCGATGCGCCAGGACGGCAGCAAGCTTTGGCTGCTGATCGGCTTGTCCTTCGCCTATGGCATCTTCCACGCCGCCGGCCCCGGCCACGGCAAGGCGGTGATCTCCTCCTATATGGTCGCCAATGAAGTGGCGTTGAGACGCGGCATCATGCTCTCCTTCGTCTCGGCGCTGCTGCAGGGCCTGACGGCGGTGGTCGTGATGATGCTTGCCTATTTCGTGCTGCGCGGCACCGCGATCTCGATGACCGACGCGGCCTGGTTCCTGGAAATCTCGAGCTATGTGCTGGTGACACTGTTCGGCGCCTGGCTTTTGTGGCGCAAGCTCGGTCCGTCGATCCTGCACCTGTTCGGCAGGACGCCTGCCTACAGCCTGTCGGCCGCTCATGCCGGCCATTCGCATGGCGGGCATGCGGGCCACTCGCATGCTCATACGCATGCACTGCACGTGCATGACGATCATGATCATTCGCACGGTCACCATCACACCGACCACGACCACCACGATCATGGCCCGGGAGAAGTCTGCGAGACCTGTGGCCATTCGCATGCCCCGGATCCGGCAATGCTGTCGGGTGACCGCTTCGACTGGCGCACGGCCTGGTCGGCGGTGGCCGCCGTCGGCATCCGCCCCTGCTCCGGCGCGCTGATCGTGCTGAGCTTCGCGCTGCTCAACGGCCTGTGGGTCGGCGGACTGCTGTCGGTGCTGGCGATGTCGATCGGCACCGCGATCACCGTCTCGGCGTTGGCGACGATCGCAGTGCTGGCGAAGAACTGGGCCGTCTATTTCGCCGGCGACGGACGGCTCGGCAACCGCATCCATTCGATTGTCGAGATCGGCGGCGCGGCCTTCATCTTCCTGGTCGGCCTGCTGCTGTTGTCGGCGAGCGTAGCGACGGGTGGATAAAGCAGTCCATCATTACGTGGCGATACTGAGCACCCGAAGTCAGCATAAGATTTCTCGGTTGCCATCCGACCCCTTGGCCTGAAGAGCTATTTTAACGATTGTCCTCTTTGATGGATACCTGCCGACACGGTGGGAATCCCAAAATGAATCAAGACATCAGGACACTACTGTTCCGTCTTTCAATCAGCGCCCTTGCCAGTGTCGTGGGCGTTGTATTTCGCCCGTTTTGGCTGTCCTACTGGGGCATGCCCACCTTCATTTTTCTGGCTTGGCTGACCATATCGGTCGCATTGGGATGGGTCGGAAGAAGCCAGCCAAATTCATTTCGTTTCGGATTCATCGCGGGAAGCGGCTTTGCTTCATCCCTTATCGCGACAGTTCTGACTAAGAGCGTAGTTGTCGGAGCAGGGTTACTTATCGCTTTGGCTTACATTGGCATAAAAACAAAATTCTTTGCCCGATGGGGCGGCGAGTCGGGTTCTCATCCGAAACAATAGCATTCGCTGCGAAAACGCATCGCTCAATTGCCGCCCAGCTCATCCTCGATATGCGCGCGGATGATCTCGTCAAAGCTGCTTTCGGCGGTAAACCCCAATTCCCGCGCCCGCCTTGCCTCGAAGCGCGTCGGCCAGCCTTTGACGATCGCCCAGATGGTCTCGTCGGGCTGCTCGCGAATCCGCTGCGCGACGTCGGCGCCGGCTATGCGCTGCAGCGCCTCGATCTGCTCGCCGACCGTGACGGCGACCCCCGGCATTGTGAGGTTGCGGCGCGGACCGACCTTGTCGCCGTCGATCTCGGCCGCATGGATGAGGAAATTCACCGCCGAGCGCGGGCTGGCATGGGTGTGCAGCACCGAGCGCGGCACCGGCAGGATCGCCTCCTGGCCGGCGAGCGGCTCGCGGATGATGCCTGAGAAGAAGCTCGACGCCGCCTTGTTCGGCTTGCCGGGGCGGACGCAGATCGTCGGCAGCCGGATGCCGATACCGTCGAAGAAGCCGCGCCGCGTATAGTCGGCGAGCAGCGCTTCGCTCATCTGCTTCTGCGTGCCGTAGGAGGTGAGCGGCGTCGGATGGAATTCGTCCGGGATGACGTCCGGAAACGGGGCGCCGAACACGGCGATCGACGAGGTGAAGACGAGGCGCGGCGCGAACGCCGCCAGCCGCACGGCGTCGAACAGGGTGCGCGTGCCGTCGAGATTGACGCGGTAGCCGAGGTCGAAATTAGCCTCTGCCTCGCCCGAGACGATGCCCGCCAGATGGAATATCACATCCGGACGCGGAGCCACGAGAGCGGACATGGCGCCGGGCGCGGAAAGATCGCCGGTGTGGATCGAGACATCGACGCCGGCGAGCGCCGGCGCCTGCGGCGCCACGATGTCATGCAGGTCGAGCGCCGTGATCTTGCGCCCGCGCAAGGCGCCGTCCTTGGCGAGCCGCGCGATAAGCTTGCGGCCGACCATGCCGGCCGCGCCCGTGATCAGAATTCTCATCTTCAGAGACCTTTCTTGCGCTGGCTGCGTCCGCGCAGCCACAGGACGACGAACAGACCAACCATGAAGATCACGGCGATGACGGCCGCGAGCACCGTCGACACCTTGCCGGCGGCCAGCATGATGGCCGGCAGGAAATAGGCGGCGAGGCCGAACACGAGGAGTATCACGGCCGCGGCCGTCGCCGCGTTGCGGGTGTCACGATCCATCAGCTGGCGTTCTTTAGTTCGAGGCTGTTCGGGTTCATCATCACGCCGCGATCAGTGATAGTGCCGGCGATCGCGCGGCGCATCATGCGCATGGTCGTGATCATGATGGTGGTCGTGCTCGTCATGGCTGTCCGCGCATTGGCCGAATTCGGGTTCGACAGTGGCATGCTCGATGCCATGCTCGGCCGCAAGCCGTTTCTTGATGGCGCTCACCGCCACATGCGCATCGACGCCGTCATTCAGGCAAGCATGCAGCGTCGCCATGTTGGAGGTCCCGTCGAGAGACCAGACATGCATATGGTGCACCTCGCGCACGCCCTTGACAGCGCCTTCGATGTCCTTGGCGATCAGGTCGCGATCGAGGCTGGCCGGCACGCCTTCGAGCAGGACGTGGGCCGCCTGGCGCATCAGCGACCATGCCGTCGAGAGAATGAGCAGCGACACCAGCACCGACAGGATCGGATCGATGGGCGTCCAGCCGGTTGCCAGGATGATGAGGGCTGCCGCGATTGCCGCGGCCGACCCAAGCAGGTCGCCCAGCACATGCAGGATGGCGCCGCGCATGTTGAGGCTTTCCCGATCGCCGCCATGCAGCACGAAGAAGGAGGCGATGTTGACCAGAAGGCCTGCCACCGCCACCACCAGCATCGGCCCGCCGAGCACCGGTGCCGGGTTCATCAGCCGCCCCCAGGCCTCGTAGACTATCCAGAGCGCGATGACGAAGATGGCGATGCCGTTGGTGTAGGCGACCAGCGTCTTCACCCGGGCGAAGCCATAGGTGAGACGGCCGGTGGCCGGACGGCCCGTCAGGTGGAAGGCATACCAGGCAAGACCGAGCGCGATGGCGTCCGCCAGCATGTGCCCGGCATCGGCGACCAGCGCCAGCGACCCGGTCAGCCAGCCGCCCAGTGCCTCGGCGACCATGAAGCCCGCGGTCAGGCAGGTCGCGATCAGCACCCGTTTCTTGTCGGTCGAGCCATGCACATGGCCGGCACCGGCCGGGCCGTGATCGTGCGAAGCGTGGTCATGCGCCATCGCTGAACTCCTGTCACGCGCCGAAATCAGCGCGGAAATCCTCAAGCCGCCGCCTCTGGCCGCCTTCGCCATCGAAATTCGCCGGATCGAGCCAGCCCTCATAGGCTTTGCGCAAGGCCGGCCATTCCTTGTCGATGATCGAATACCACGCCGTGTCGCGGTTTTCACCCTTGACCACAAGGTGTTGCCGGAAGATGCCTTCGAACGTGAAGCCGAAGCGCTCGGCGGCGCGCTTCGAGGGCTCGTTGCGGTTGTTGCACTTCCACTCGTAACGGCGGTAGCCGAGATCGTCGAAGAGATATTTCGCAAACAGGAACTGCGCCTCGGTCGCGGCCGGCTTGCGCGAGATCAGCGGGCCCCAATAGATGTTGCCGATTTCGCCGACGCCGTTGTTGGCGTCGATGCGCATCAGCGTCTGGCGCCCGGCGATCTTGCCGCTCGCCTTGTCGATGACGGTGAAGAACAGCGGGTCCTCGCTCGCTTCGGCCTTGTCCAGCCAAGGCTGGAAGGCCGCGCGGGTCTCCGGCGGATAGTCCGGCAGCCAGGCGAAACGTCCGCCGGCATCCGAAACCGAGGAGGCCTCGTAGAGGCCGTCGCCATGCTTTGCCGCGCTCAGCGGCTCGAGCCTGACGGTGCGTCCCTCTATCGCTTTGCGCTCCGGCCGCGGGCGCGGCTGCCAATTCTTCAGATCTTCCGACACGGCCATTCCAATCCGTTTGACTTTTGCCTGCGGACGGTCACAAAAACGCTCGCTCACAGAAAGAACCACAGGAACGGGAAAAATGCTCCACACGATCGCGGCCTTCGACCGTCTCGGCGAGGAAAATGCCTTCGCGGTGCTGGCGAGGGCCACCGCGCTTGCCCATCAGGGCCGCGACATCGTCAACCTCGGCATCGGCCAGCCCGACTTCAAGACGCCGCAGCACATCGTCGAGGCGGCGATCAAGGCGCTGCGCGACGGCCACCATGGCTACACGCCGGCAAACGGCCTCTTGGCCACCCGCGAGGCCGTCGTGCGCCGCACGCTGACCACCACCGGCGTCGAGGTGTCGCCCGAGAACGTGATGATCCTGCCCGGCGGCAAGCCGACCATGTTCGCCGCGATCCTGATGTTCGGCGAGGCCGGCACCGAGATCCTCTACCCCGATCCCGGCTTTCCGATCTACCGCTCGATGATCGAGTTCACCGGCGCCACTCCGGTGCCGGTTCCGATCCGCGAGGAGAACGGCTTTGCCTTCTCGGCCGACGAGACGCTGGCGCTGATCACACCCAGGACCAGGCTGCTGATCCTCAACTCGCCCGCCAATCCGACCGGCGGCGTTACCCCGCGGGCCGAGATCGAGAAGCTGGTCAAGGGCCTGGAGAAGCACCCTGAGGTCGCCATCATGTCCGACGAGATCTACGACGTCATGACCTATGACGGCGAAACCCACTGCTCGCTGCTCAATTTCCCCGAGATCCGCGACCGGCTGATCGTGCTCAACGGCTGGTCGAAGACCTGGGCAATGACCGGCTGGCGCATGGGCTGGTCGATCTGGCCGAACGGCGACAAGGGCGCGCATCTCTACGACAAGGTTCGCAAGCTGGCGGTGAACTGCTGGTCCTGCGTCAACGCGCCGAGCCAGTATGCCGGCATCGCCGCGATCGACGGTCCGCAGGACGATGTCGAGAAGATGATGCGCGCCTTCGACAATCGCAGGAAGATCGTGGTCGAAGGGCTGAACGCGCTCCCGGGCATTTCCTGCATCACGCCGAAGGGCGCCTTCTATGCCTTCCCCAATGTCTCGAAGACTGGCTGGAAGGCGAAGAAGCTCGCCTCGGCGCTGTTGGAAGACGCCGGCGTGGCGCTCATCGGCGGCCCCGATTTCGGCGTTCTCGGCGAAGGCTATATCCGGCTTTCCTATGCCAATTCGGAGGAGAACATCCTGCGCGCGCTGGAGCGGATCGAGGCGTTCCTGAACAAGTGATCGATCAAGCGCTCATCCACGCCCAACGAATGGCATCTTCGTCGCCATCACCGTCATGAACAACACATTGGCGTCGAGTGGCAGGCTGGCCATATGCAGCACCGCGTCGGCGACGCGCTGCACATCCATCACCGCTTCGGCGGCGATCGAGCCATTGGCCTGCGGCACGCCCACCGTCATCGGCTGCGCCATCTCGGTCAGCGCATTGCCGATGTCGATCTGGCCGCAGGCGATGTCGAAGGGCCGGCCGTCGAGCGCCAGCGTCTTGGTGAGCCCGGTGATTGCATGCTTGGTCGCCGTATAGGGCGCTGAGCCTGGGCGCGGTGCATAGGCCGACACAGAGCCGTTGTTGATGATCCGGCCGCCCATCGGCTTCTGCCGCCGCATCGCACCGAAGGCTGCGCGAGCGCACAGGAACGATCCGGTGAGATTGACGCCGACGACGTCGTTCCACACCTCGACCGGAATCTCATCGATCAGCGTCGACTTGTAGCCCATGCCGGCATTGTTGAAGAGCAGGTCGACGCGGCCGAAGCCTTCGAGCACGGTCTCGAACATGTCGTCGACTTCCTCGGCCTTGCTGATGTCGCAGGCGATGGCCAATGCCTTGGCCTGCGTCTTCCCCGCCTCTGCGATCGCCTCATCCAGCAGCGTCTTGCGGCGGCCGCAGAACACCGTGTTCCAGCCTGCCTTGAGCAGCGCCGTCGCGACGCTCTTGCCGATGCCGGTGCCGGCGCCGGTAACGATGGCGGTCTTCTCTGCTATGGCTGTCATCGCCGTCCTCCGGTCATGGATGGAAAGACGTGGCATCGCAAATGCATGGGGTCATGGCAAGCCGCTGTTGGCAATAAAGAAAAGGCCAACAAAAAGGGCGGCCATTGGCGACCGCCCCGATCTGAACCGTGCTTGGGAGGAGGAAAAGCCGGTCCGACTGATTAGAATGATGCGCTTGCTGGGTTAACGGAAGATTAACGACCGGCAAGGCCTCCCCGAAGGACGTTTACCACGCCGAATCACCACGGCGAATTGGGCGCCGTTCCCGCCGGCACCTTGGCCGCCGAAACCGTCGCCTCGACATGATCGACCAGGGCGTCCGGCAGGCCGAGTCGGCCAGCGAGCAGGTCGAGATAACCGCGCTCGGTGCGCGTGTCAGGATCGATGGTGAGCCGCGAGGCGGTGTAGAGTTCGAGCTTCTGCGCATCGGTCTTGGCGCCGGCGACCAGCGCGTCGAGATCGAGCGGGCTTTCGAGCTCGGCAAGCAGGAATTTTTCCGCTTCGGCGCCGATGCCCGCGAGCTTGAGCTTGTCGGCGATCTTCTTGCGCTCGTCATCGTCGACATGGCCGTCTGCCTTCGCCGCCGAGATCATCGCCCTGACCAGTGTCAGCGTGAACTCGGCCTCGCCCTGCGGCGCCTGCGAGGGATGGAAGGCGGTGTCGGCCGGCGGCGGCAGCAGCTCCGGCTCGCGGGCGGCCGGCGCCTGCACCGGCTCCTTGCCGGCCTTGTAGTTCTGATAAGCCTTGTAGGCGAGGCCTCCGATCGCAGCCAGGCCGCCGAGCTTGACGGCCGCGCCCGTGACCTGCCGGCCAGTGCCGGTGCCGAGCAGCACGGCTGCCAGCGCGCCGGCGGCGAGCGGATTGTCCTTTGCCATCTGCACCGCCTGCCCCGCCTTGTCGCGGACAGTCGAGCCGGTCCCGGGGATTTGCGAGCCGAGAAGGTCGTCGAGCAGCTTCTTGGGATCGAGCATCAATGCCTCCAGAATGGGCCCGGCCGAACGCGCCCGGGCAGGGTTTCGGACCGGCAAGAGGTAGGCCCCGTGCATCGACATTACAATGACGGGGGCAGCTTTTCGCTCGCAGAGCTGGCCGCTTTAATTGCCGATATGGCGCTTGCCGCCGCGCGCTTGCGCCAGCTCGACCTGACGGTGGCGTTCGGCATAGCGCTCGCGATCCTCGTCGGACCGCACTTCAAAGCAATGCGGGCATGAGACGCCGATTGCGTATTTCGGCGACAGCCGGTCCTCGACCGTCAGCGGATGCCGGCAAGCCCGGCAGAGCTCCGCCTCCCCCTCGACCAGACCATGCGAGACGGAGACCCGCTCGTCGAACACGAAACATTCGCCTTGCCAGAGGCTCTCTTCGGCCGGCACGTCCTCCAGATATTTCAGGATGCCGCCCTTGAGATGGAAGACGTCTTTGAGGCCGAGCGACTTCACATAGGCCGTCGCCTTCTCGCAGCGTATGCCGCCAGTGCAGAACATCGCCACCTTGCGGCCTTCGAGCTCTCCACGATGCTGCTCGACCCAGGCGGGGAACTCGCGGAAGCTGGTGGTCTTGGGATCGACCGCGCCCCGGAAAGTGCCGAGCGAGACTTCGTAGGCGTTGCGCGTGTCGATGACGAGCGTGTCGGCATCCGATATCAGCGCGTTCCAGTCGGCCGGCGCGACATAGGTTCCGGCGCTCGCCGCCGGATCGATATCCTCGACGCCCATGGTGACGATCTCGCGCTTCAGCCGCACCTTCATGCGGTGGAACGGCATTTCGGCGGCGGCGCTGTATTTGACTTCGAGACCGGCAAGGCCTTCGATGGCCTGCAGATGGTCCACAAGCGCGGCAATCGCTTCCTCGCTGCCGGCGACGGTGCCGTTGATGCCTTCACGCGCCAGAAGCAGCGTGCCCTTGATGCCGCGGCCGCAGCAGAAGGCGGCAAGCGGCGCGCGAAGGGCCTCGTATCCGTCGAGCCGCGCGAATTTGTAGAGCGCGGCGACGCGGACTGGCTGAATTTCCATGGCTGTTGTCATGGTCATGCCACTAGACCGTGCTGAAAGCCGTTTCAAGACGACCGATATTCAGCTGGCCACGCGGCATCACGACACGCCGGGTTTCGTGGACTTGGCATATCCCTTCTGCTAATCGGTTTAAAACGATCGAGATGGAGAACCAGCACATGACCAGCAAGACCGAAAAGCTCCTGTCGCTCCTCAATGGTCAGCCGGTCATCCCGGTGCTCAAGATCGCCAACGTGGCAGATGCCGTGCCGCTCGCCCGCGCGCTTTCGCGCGGCGGTTTGCGGGCCATCGAGATCACCTTGCGCACCGCCGATGCGCTGGAAGCGATCCGCCGCGTCGCGGCCGAGGTCGAGGACGCGGTCGTGGGCGCCGGCACCATTCTCGATGCCAAGCAGTTCGACGAGGCAGCCGCCGCCGGTTCGAAATTCATCGTCAGCCCCGGCATCACCAGTCAGCTTCTCGACGCGGCCAAGGACAGCTCCGTGCCGCTGCTGCCCGGCGCCATCACGCCCGGCGAGATCATGGCCGCGCGCGAAGCCGGCCTGCGCTTCCTGAAATTCTTCCCGGCCGAGCAGTCCGGCGGCATCGCTTCGCTGAAGGCTTTCGCCTCGCCGCTCGCCGACGTGAAATTCTGCCCGACCGGCGGCATTACGGCCAAGAATGCTGCCGACTATCTGAGCCTGCCCAACGTCATCTGCATCGGCGGTTCCTGGGTCGCGCCCGACGATCTCATCAAGGCCGGCAAGTGGGACGAGATCGAGGCGCTGGCGCGTGAGGCGAGCAAGCTCAAGAAGTAATCGGTCCGCCCCATAAAGCAAAAGCCGCGCTGGCGGGCCAACGCGGCTTTTCAGCGGCCACGCTGGCTCGCCTATTTCGTTTGGAAGCGCGCGACCGAGAGGAACTTCACCGCGTTGCCCGTGAACCGGCTTGCGTCCGGCACCCCGCCATCCGCCTGGAAGCCGGCCGTATACACTTCGCTCGGCGGCGTATGCACGATGTTATAGGCATAGCGCGGCGCTGTCGTCGGGTCGGATACCGTGGCAATGTTGACGCCGCTGCCCAACGCCCAGCGCGCGGCTTGCGGCGGCGTCGCCACCACCATGGCCTTGGGCCCGGGCTTCAGATCGTGGGCTGACGCCCTGGCTTCCTTGGCCGTCGTCTTCACGCCGGCGCCAATCGCCTGCGCCGGATCGCTCCCGGCCGGGAGCGCGGCAATGGCCTGGCGCGGCGAGGCCGCATCGACGCCCGACGGATCGTTGAATGCGGAGCGCGGCTCCGGCTCGGTCAGCGACGCAAGCTGATATTCGGCGCCGCCGACGCCATCGGCCTCGACGGTGGCATTGGCCTGTTCGAGAACGGCTTTGACCTCGTCCTGCTTGCCGGGCTGCGGCCGTGCGGTCGGCAGCACGGAGAACGCGTCGGTCGCGCTCTTGTCCTGCGAAGCCGTTTCGGCCAGCGCCAGAAGCACGCTCTTGTCCTTCGGCGCCAGATCGGCCGGCGTCGCCGAGCGGTCGGGACGCCAGGTCGGCAGCGGGATGTTGTTGACCGCTACCTGGGCCGGATCGGTGCTCGCGGCCTCGGCGGCGCTGGCCGTGGCGAACGGAACTTTGTCCGGCACGGGCGCCTGCGCAGTCGAAACCGCCTGCTCCGTCGTCGCCGAGGCATCCGCCATGGCGAACGGCACGTTCTGCGGCGTCTGCTGGCCGACATCAACCTTCGGACGCGGCGCGAAATCGGGCAGCGGGATTTCCTTGGGCGGCAGGGCGGCGATGATCGTCTCCGGCGTATCCTGCTGTTGCTCGTCGGCGCCGTCATCCGCGATCTGCGGGATGCTGGCGCGCTTGGCATCCTTCGGCGAAACAATCGCGATGCCCGGAAGATTGCTGTCGCGTGCCGTGGCAGCAGTAGCGACCTGAACCTGCTTCACGGCTTTCCGCTGGGGCGCCGGGGCACTTTCATCGGCGGCGTCGTCGGCCTCGTCGGCACCGCCGCCGAAAAGGGCCGCGAGCAGGCCGCCGGAGCGCTTGGTCGAGCCGCCGGCGCTGGCCAGTTCGATGTTCGGGGTGCCGGCCCCCTTGCGGGCCTGGTAAGCTGCCACTGCTTGCTCATAGCCGGGCAGCGGGCGTCCGTCGCTCGGCACATGCAGCGTCTTGCCGTTGGGGAACAGGCTGACCAGTTCCTGGCGGCTGATGCCCGGCCAATGGCGCACGTTGCCGACATCCATGTGCACGAAGGGCGAACCGGAAGTCGGGTAATAGCCGACGCCGCCGCCCTGCATCTTGAGGCCGATGTTGCGCAGTTTCTTCAACGGCACGCCGGGGATGTAGAAATCCATCGCCTTGCCCAGCATGTGCTGGCTCTTCTCGGCGACGCCGCGGCTGCGCGAGCGCAACAGCGCGTTGGTCGACGGCGAGCGATAGCCGCAGACGACCTGGATATAGTCGGTCGCGCCGCTTTCGCGATAGGCTTCCCAGACGAGGTCGAGCAGCCGCGGGTCCATCTTGGTCGGCTCGTTGCGGCGCCAGTCGCGCAGGATGATGTTGATCTTGCGCAGGCCTTCGGGATCGTAGCGACCATTGCGCTTGTAGACGATCTCGGCCTTCTCGTGGGTGTGCAGGTGATAGAGCTTGAGCGTACGAACCTCGGCCCGGGCGCCCGACGTCGCCGCGGACAGAAAACCGACGGCCAAAATCACGAACGCCAGCCACCTCGGCCAGACGCTCATGTGAAAATGCCGCCCGTTGTTGTGTCGTTCGACTTTGTTCAAATCAAATGGCCTTGCAGGCTGCCGTTTGTCCCCGGATTTGACCAAACGGATGCGTCGTTTTCACATCCGAATATCGATCCTAATGGTTAATCATCGTTTATTGAAGCCGAAATGCGGTAACACCGTGGCGATATCCCGTCAAAAATGATGCACAGCATTTCGTGGTAAACCGCTGGTTTATATCAAGAATCCGGCCTCGCCGAGAACACGATCTGTTACCGTTAGCCTTAATGCGTGATCCTCGGCAACGCCAACCGCTGAAAACCCAACGTTTTCAGGTCAAAAGCGACAATTTGATTCGGATTTTAGGCAGGCAAGCTGGTTCGAGGCTTGCCCCTCATGAGGCAAGCCGGTCGACGCGACCAGCTTCGGGATCAATGCCATATTCCTTCAACTTGCGGTAGAGTGTCGAGCGGCCGATGCCCAATCGCCGGGCGACTTCGCTCATCTGGCCGTTGTAATGGTCGATCGCAAGCTTGATCATCTCGAGCTCGACGTCGGCCAGCGCCCGCACATTGCCGCGCTCATCGAGCGCGCGAAGCGTTCCGAAACGCGACTGCGGCCTGGCTGACGCTTCGCCGTCGGACAAGCCGGCTCCCATTGCATCTGCGACAGTCTCATCCCCTTGGCGAGTCGTGTTCGCAACCGTATCGGTGATGGCGGATGCCGGTTCCGCTCCGAGATTCACGGTTCCTTCCACCTGCGCCCGGATCTGCGGGAATTCCTCCTCGGTCAGCACGTCGCCCTCGGCAAGCACCGACGCCCGGAAGACCGCATTCTCCAGCTGGCGGATGTTGCCCGGCCAGTCATAGGCCTGGAGCATCGCAAGCGCCGTGGCCGATATGCCGGCAAGGCGGCGGCGAGGATCGGTCGGAGCGACCTTTTCCATGAAATGCCGGACCAGGTAGGGAATGTCGTCGCGGCGGTCGCGCAGCGGCGGCACGAAGATCGGGTAGACGTTCAGCCGGTAGAACAGATCCTCGCGGAACTTGCCGTCCTTGACCTGCTGTAGAAGGTTGCGGTGCGTGGCCGAGATCAGCCTTATATCGACCTTGACGGTCGAGCGGCCGCCGACAGGATCGACCTCGCCTTCCTGCACGGCGCGCAAAAGCTTGACCTGGACGTCGAGCGGCAGGTCGCCGATCTCGTCGAGGAACAGCGTACCGGAATTCGCCTCGACGAATTTGCCGATGTGCTTATCGGTGGCGCCGGTGAAGGAGCCCTTCTCATGGCCGAACAGGATCGATTCGACCAGATTGTCGGGGATAGCGCCGCAATTGACGGTGACGAAGGGCTTCGAGCGACGATCGCCGCTGCCCTGGATGGCGCGCGCCACCAGTTCCTTGCCGACGCCGGATTCGCCCTCGATCAGGATCGGGATGTTGGAGGCCGCCGCCTTCTGCCCGAGGCGTATCACGCGGTCCATTGCCGGGCTGCGCGTGATCATGTCCTTGAAGGTGAGGTGGCCGCCGCCGCGCCGCCGCGACGCACGCTTCATCTCGTCCTCGACGGCTTCCACCTTGAGGGCGTTGGAGATCGCGGTCTGCAGCCTGTCAGGCGACGCCGGCTTGACGACGAAGTCGAAGGCGCCGTGCCGCATCGCCGAGACGACGGTTTCGATGCCGCCCTGGGCGGTCTGCACGATGACGGGAATGTTGATGGCGCGCTCGCGCATCGCCTTCAGCACGCCGATGCCGTCGAGACCGGGCATGACGAGATCGAGAATGACGACGGAGACCTCGCGCGCGTTCGGCCCGTCGAGCACGTCGAGGCCGGCGGCGCCGCTATCCGTGACGATCGCGGTGTGGCCGAACTTGGTCAACGCGGCCTCGACCAGCCTGCGCTGCACCGGATCGTCATCGACTATGAGTATGGAACCTGTCATGACTGTTTGAGTTGTCCGCCCGAGAAAATCCCATGGATCATCTTGGCACAGGGTTCTAAATAAGGTTTCAAAAAACCCGGTGAACGAATTCCTTAGGATTTGACCGGCTTCTCCTTTCCCTTTGATTCTGGCCTTGGTTCAAAGAAGGTATTGTCGATGCGCATGATGTTTGGCCGGCGGCTTGCGGCCCCAGCGTCCGGCCAGGGCGCGGCGGAGCTTGGCGACCTGCCGGAGTGGAATCTCGCCGATCTCTATTCGGGCATGGAAGCGCCCGAGTTGAAGCGCGACATCGCCAAGGCGGCCAGCGACGCCATTGCCTTCGAAGCCCGCTGGAAGGGCACTTTGGCCACCGAGGCCGGGCGCGGCGGCGCCGGCCGGCTTGGCGAGGCGCTGAAAACCTATGAGGCGCTCGAGGAACTGATCGGCCGCATCGTCTCCTATGCCGGGCTCGTCTATGCCGGCAACACAGCCGATCCGCAGCGCGCCAAGCTCTATGGCGACGTCCAGGAAAAGATGACGGACGCCAGCGCCCATCTCCTGTTCTTCGCGCTCGAGCTGAACCTGATCGACGATGCGGCGATCGAGAACGCCTTGGCCACCGACAAGGACTTCGGCCACTACCGGCCTTGGGTGCTCGACCTCAGGAAGGACAAGCCCTACCAGCTCGAGGATCGCGTCGAGCAGTTGTTCCACGAAAAGTCGGTCACCGGCCGCGGCGCCTGGAACCGCCTGTTCGACGAGACGATGACCGACCTGCGCTTCGACGTCGACGGCGAGGAGCTGACGCTCGAGCCGGCGCTGAACCGACTGCAGGATGCCAATGGCGAGGTGCGGCGCCGTGCTTCCGAGGCGCTCGCGGCGACCTTCCGCAAGAACCTGCGCACCTTCACCCTCATCACCAATACCTTAGCCAAGGATAAGGAAATCTCCGATCGCTGGCGCGGATTCCAGGACATCGCCGACTCGCGCCACCTCGCCAACCGCGTCGAGCGCGACGTCGTCGACGCGCTGGCCGCGGCCGTGCGCGAGGCCTATCCGCGGCTGTCGCATCGCTATTACGCGATGAAGGCGCGCTGGCTCGGCATGGAGGTGATGAACCATTGGGACCGCAACGCGCCGCTGCCGGAGACGCCGCAGGCGGTGATCCGCTGGGACGACGCCAGGGACACGGTGCTTTCCGCCTATCAGCGCTTCTCGCCCGACATGGCCGAGATCGCCCGCGGCTTTTTCGATCGCAAATGGATCGACGCGCCGGTGCGGCCGGGCAAGTCGCCCGGCGCCTTCGCCCATCCGACGGTGCCGTCGGCGCATCCTTATGTGCTGCTGAACTACATGGGCAAGCCGCGCGATGTGATGACACTGGCGCATGAGCTCGGCCATGGCGTGCACCAGGTGCTGGCCGCCGGCCAGGGCGCGCTGATGGCCTCGACGCCGCTGACGCTGGCCGAGACCGCCTCCGTCTTCGGCGAGATGCTGACCTTCCGTTCGCTGCTCGAGCAGACCGCTGACCGCCGCGAGCGCAAAGCCATGCTCGCCCAAAAGGTCGAGGACATGATCAACACCGTCGTGCGCCAGATCGCCTTCTACGAGTTCGAGCGCAAGGTGCATGCCGAGCGCAAGAACGGCGAGCTGACTTCAGACAGGCTCGGCGAATTCTGGCTGGAGGTGCAGGCCGAGAGCCTGGGGCCCGCGATCAAGCTGCGCGAGGGCTACGAGGTCTTCTGGACCTACATCCCGCACTTCATCCACTCGCCTTTCTACGTCTATGCCTATGCCTTCGGCGATTGCCTGGTGAATTCGCTCTACGCCGTCTACCAGAATGCCGAGCGCGGATTTCAGGAGAAGTATTTCGAGATGCTGCGCGCCGGCGGCACGAAGCATCATTCGGAGCTTCTGGCGCCCTTCGGCCTCGACGCCACCGATCCCGCTTTCTGGCAGATCGGCCTTGGCGTGATCGGTTCGCTGATCGACGAATTGGAGGCGCTCGACAATTGACGACAGCAACGGCGCAGGCATCGACCGTAATAGTTTAGCCGCAACGCATATTAGCAAGAATCTATTCTTGCCCTAAATAGCTGTTCTTGAATAACTCTCCGGCGCATTTTTCAACTGGCTTTCGACAAGCCATATGATAGCGTCCGGCCTCAAGCTCAGCCGGACGCATCGCGCAGGCCAGAGATGGCTGGTCGCGCCGCCACGGCGAATGCGATGACGGCCGTCGGCTTCGGACAAGGCCAACGTCGATGGCTCGATTGAAGCCGGCGATTGCGCCGATCACGGAACCTTTGACGATCCCTGGCGTGAGCTCGCCTTTCCGGGCCTCGGCCAACAGATCGGACTGGAGAGGGAAATGAGCACTTTTTTCTACATGCTCCTGGCGTTCGTTGTGGGTATCCTGGTCGGCTGGTTCATCTGGGGCCGTCTGCGCGGCGAGCTCGACAGCGTGCGTGGCGATCTCGACCGCACGCGGAGCGAGCGCGACAGGCTGCGCGCCGACAGCGATCGGTTGAAGGGCGAGCTCGACGCCAGCGGCCGTGCCCGCGCCGATCTCGAAAGCCGGCTACGCGATACGCCTTCCGCCAAGGCCGGCGCCGACAAGGCCGCCACGCCGGCGCCGTCGGCGCTGATGCCGACGACATCGGCGGCGGCAAAGGCCGGGCCCGCAAAGCCCGCCGCTGCAAAGAAGCCGGCCGCAACGAAGACTGCAGCGGCACCGAAGCCGGCGGCCAAGGCGGCCGCGCCGAAGAAGGCGGCAGCGCCCGCGGCAAAGAAGGCGGCAGCGACCGGCAAGGCCGACAATCTGCGCCGCCTCATCGGCATCGGGCCGGTCAATGAAAGACTGCTCAAAGGCCAGGGCGTCACCACCTACGCCCAGATCGCCGCCTGGACCGCCGCCGACGTCAAACGCATCGAGGAGGTGCTCAATTTCGACGGCCGCATCGCGCGCGAAAAATGGATCGAGCAGGCGAAATTGCTGGCCGCCGGCGACGAAGCGGAGTTTGCCAGGCAGTTCCCAACAGCTGGAACCGCGAGCAACAGCTGAACAATCCGCCTAGTGGCGTAAGGGCGGCGCCCCCACGGGCGCCGTCTTTGTTTTGGGCCAGCCGCCTTTGCGCCGTTCGACGCCGTTCCCTCGATTGCGCCACGCCGAACCCCCATATAGAGCGGTCGGCTGAATTGTCCGCATCCGAGGCTCATGTCCCTGCCCGCAGCCATTTTCCGCAACGACGCGACCGCTCGTCAGCTGGTCTTCGATCGGCCGGATGAGATCATCGTCGCGCACGGGGCTGAAGAGTTCGGGCCTGCGCTTGAAAGAGCCCAGGCCGCCTCCGACTCCGGCAAATGGCTGGCGGGCTATTTCTCCTACGAAGCAGGTTACCTGCTCGAGCCGAAACTGGTGCCGCTGCTGCCAGAAGGCCGCCGCGCGCCATTGGTCTGTCTTGGCGTATTCGATGCGCCTGTCGACCAGGCGGTGCCGCGGATGCAGGCGTCAGCCAGCAACGGCCCGATCTTCGATGCCCGCGCAGCCTGGTCCGCCGACGACTATGCAAGCCGCTTCGCGCGCCTTCACAACCACATCCGCAAGGGCGATTGCTATCAGGGCAACCTCACCTTCCCGGTCCGTGCGCAGTGGTCCGGAGATCCGCTCGCGGCCTTCGACGCGCTCACCGAACGCCAGCCGGTGAAATACGGCGCGCTGGTCTCGCTCGGCGATCCGATCGTCCTGTCGCGCTCGCCCGAACTGTTCTTCGAGATCGATGCCGCCGGCATGATCGAGACGCATCCGATGAAGGGCACCGCGCCGCGCGGGGCGACCAAGGCCGAAGACGCCCGGCTGAAGGCCTTCCTGCGCAACGACGAGAAGAACCAAGCCGAGAACCGGATGATCGTCGACCTTTTGCGCAATGACATCTCGCTGATCAGCCAAGTCGGCACGCTCGACGTGCCGGAGCTGTTCCGTATCGAGACCTATCCGACGGTGCACCAGATGGTCAGCCACGTGCGGGCAAGGCTTTTGCCCGGTATCGGCATCCGCCAAATCTTCGCCGCGCTCTTCCCTTGCGGCTCGATCACCGGCGCGCCGAAAATCCGTGCCATGGAAATCCTGCATGAGCTGGAAGATGCGCCGCGAGACGTCTATTGCGGCGCCATCGGCTGGATTGCGCCCGGTGGCAGGATGCGTTTTTCGGTGGCGATCCGCACCATCTCGCTCTTTGCCGACGGCGAGGCCGTCTACAATGTCGGCGGCGGCGTCGTCTTCGATTCGACCGCCGAGGAGGAGTATCGGGAGTGCCTGTTGAAAGCCCGCTTCGCGACGGGAACGGTGCCGGCTTCGAGCTGATCGAGACCATGCGCTGGGAGCCTGGCTCGGGCTTCCTGCGCTTCGAGCGCCACCTTGCGAGACTTTATGCGTCCGCCGCCGAACTCGGCTTCGTCTGCGATCCTGAACGGCTCGGCGAGGTGCTTTCAAACGCCGTCGGCGGGAGCAAGCTTGCCTTGCGCGTGCGTCTTGCCTTGCGGCGCAATGGCGAAGCGACGGCCGCGGCTCAAGTCTATGAACCGCTGCCGGCGGACAAGGTCTGGCGGCTGCAGCTGGCGCGAATACGGCTCGATTCGGCCAACACGCTGTTGCGCCACAAGACAAGCCTGCGCCAGGTCTACACGCAGGCGCGCGCCGAATATCTCGCCACCCGCGCCGACGAAGTGCTTTTGGCCAACGAGCGCGGCGAGCTCTGCGAGGGCACGATCACCAATCTCTTCGCCGACTTCGGCGACGGCCCGCTTGCCACGCCGCGGCTCGACTGCGGCCTTTTGCCTGGAATATTGCGCGGCGCGCTTCTGGACGAAGGCCGCGCCGTGGAAGCGATCTACAGCTTCGACGATCTGAAGGCGGCGAAGGCGATCTTCGTCGGCAACTCGCTGCGCGGGCTGATCCCGGCGCGGCTTGGCTGACCGCGCCGGAGACATAAACTGGATAGCACCCAAACAGGCATGACCATCCGCCAGCCGACCCACACGCCCTATGACGGGTCCTCGAAACTCTTCACCATCGGGCTGAAACCGCTCGACTTCGACCGCTGGATCGAGGTCGACGAATTGCTGCTGCCGCATCTGGCCGAGAAGCAACGGCTCTATGCGGAAATCCCGGAAAAGGTCTTTGTCGAGGAAGACGGCACAAGCGAGGCTCAGCGCGAAGTGCTGGACCTGCTCGTCGCGCATCTCGAAGCCGCGCACGTTGGCACGCATCGTCGCAACGGAGAGGATGTCGAGCCGATCGGTTTAGAGACGGCAAGCGACAGGCTGCCTCCTGCCCTGCGCGAGGCGCCGCTGGCCAAGGCTTCGCTGCTCGTCCAGGAAGATCTGATCCTGATGCGCCGCGGCGAGCACGGCTGGCGGCTCGCCGCCGGCTCGCTCTGCTTCCCTTCGTCTTGGTCGCTGCAGGAAAAATTCGGCAAGCCATTGCAGGAGATTCACAAACCGGTGCCTGGATTCGGGCCCGGCACGCGGCCGGCCGAGCTCATCAACCGCATGTTCGACGGCCTGCAGGGCCAGGCGGTCGAGCGCTTCAACTGGTCGATCCAAGCCGACGATGCGCTCTATCATCCGCTCTCCAATGTCGAACGCATCGACCGCGCCACGAACCGCCCGAGCCGCTTCGCCGACGGCGATGTCGACGCCCACGCCTTCATCCGCGTCGAACGCCAGACTCTGCGCAAGCTTCCCCTGTCGCGCGACATCCTCTTCACCATCCGCATCCATCTCGATCCGCTCAAGCTGCTCATTCGCCATCCTGAACGGGCAGCCCTCGCCGTCTCCTTCGCGGAGCAGCTCCTGGCCTTGGATCAGCAACAACTCGACTATAAGGGCCTGACCGCGGACCGCGACCGGCTGGTCGAATTCCTCAGCGGCATGGCCTGCACGCCTTAACCAAGGTGCTAGCCGGGCCTGGCCGGCGGTTGGTGCTTTTCGCTGGTTTATGACAATGATCTGTGGTTGTAGCGCTTGGCCGTCGGGCAAAAGGCCCGGCTTTGCGCGTGTTTGAAGGAGTGTGCGAAAAAATGGCGAACGAAAACTGGCCCGTTTACGGTGAAATCACCGGCCCTGTCGTGATGATCGGCTTCGGCTCGATCGGGCGGGGAACGCTGCCGCTGATCGAGCGCCATTTCAAGTTCGACAAGTCGCGCATGACGGTCATCGACCCGCGCGACACCGACCGCAAGCTGCTCGACGAGCGCGGCATCGCCTTCATGCAGGACGCGGTGACCGAGAAGAATTACAAGAAGCTGCTCACGCCGCTTCTGACCAATGGCGGCGGCCAGGGCTTTTGCGTCAACCTGTCGGTCGACACCGGCTCGGTGGACCTGATGAAATTGTGCCGCAAGCTCGGCGTGCTCTACATCGACACCGTCGTCGAACCTTGGCTCGGCTTCTATTTCGACGCCGAGGCCGACAATGCCAGCCGCAGCAACTATGCGCTGCGCGAGGCGATGATCAAGGAAAAGCAAGACAAGCCGGGCGGCCCGACGGCGGTCTCCACGTGCGGCGCCAATCCCGGCATGGTCTCGTGGTTCGTCAAGAAGGCGCTGGTCAACCTCGCCACCGATCTTGGTCTCGAGTTTTCGGAGCCCGCGCAGGAAGACCGCGAGGCCTGGGCCAGGCTTATGAAGAAGGCCGGCGTCAAGGGCATCCATATCGCCGAGCGCGACACCCAGCGCACGAAGAAGCCGAAGCCGATGAACGTGTTCTGGAACACCTGGTCGGTCGAAGGTTTTATCTCGGAGGGCCTGCAACCGGCCGAGCTCGGCTGGGGCACGCATGAAAACTGGATGCCGAAGAACGGCAAGAAGCACAAGCACGGCTCCAAGGCGGCAATCTATCTGGAACAGCCCGGCGCCAACACGCGCGTGCGCAGTTGGTGCCCGACGCCCGGCCCGCAATACGGCCTGTTGGTGACGCACAACGAGTCGATCTCGATCGCCGACTTCTTCACCGTGCGCTCGAAGAAGGGCAAGGTCCAATATCGCCCGACCTGCCACTACGCCTACCATCCCTGCAACGACGCTATGCTGTCGCTGGACGAGATGTTCGGCGCCGCCGGCAAGCCGCAGCCCGTCCACCACGTGCTCGACGAGAATGAATTGGTCGACGGCGTCGACGAGCTCGGCGTGCTGCTCTACGGCCACGACAAGAACGCCTACTGGTACGGCTCGCAGCTGTCGCTGGCCGAGGCGCGTAAGCTCGCCCCCTACCAGAACGCAACCGGCCTGCAGGTGACCTCGGCTGTGCTCGCCGGCATGGTCTGGGCGCTGGAGAACCCGACCGCCGGCATCGTCGAGGCCGACGAGATGGACTACCGGCGCTGCCTCGAAGTGCAACTTCCCTATCTCGGGCCGGTCAGGGGCTACTACACCGACTGGACGCCGCTGGATAACCGGCCGGGTCTCTTCCCCGAGGACCTGGACAAGGACGACCCGTGGCAGTTCCGCAACATTCTGGTCCGATAGCAGCCGGACCTACCGGAGCAATTCGAGGAAAAGTGTGAAACGGTTTTCCGTCCGGATTTGTGTGAAAACAAGGGGATAGAGCGGCTCGCCGTTTCCGCGAAACGGTGGAGACGCTCTCCCTCTGCGCCTTGCAATCGCCCGGAAATCGGGCGATTGAGTATCGGCGGACTGAGGAGAGGATTTTCAAAATGACCATTGCGCGCAAACTGCTTTCGGCAGGCGCCGCGGCAAGCCTTCTGGCTGCGGCCGCCTGCACCACCACCGGCCCCGCGGACCAGCCTTCGATGGCGGCGCCGAAGGGCGTCGAGGGCAACTGGATCGACGCCAAGGGCACCGGCCTGTCGACCTTCGCGGCCGGCAGCTTCACCACCGTCGCCACCGACACCGGCCAGAAACTGTCGGAAGGCAGCTACACCATGACCGGAGCGACCTCGGTCGAGATCCACGGCACCTCGCTGATCCGCCAGACGCCGGTCAGCTTCAACTGCCTGATGGTCTCCATCAGCCAACTCAATTGCACCAGCGCCGCCGGCCAGAATTTCGTGCTGACGCGCCGGGCTTGAGCGTTCGCAAATCGTCAGCTGACAGGGCCGGCGGCGCAAGCCGCCGTCCTTTTTTGTGCCGGCAAACATCTCCCTGATTTGTGCTTGCATCGACCGGAACCCGATGTGAACATGACCGGAGCTGACTGTTATTTTCCAGTCAAGCGAGGGCGTTAAGCATATTCGAAGTCAGCTTATTCGGGAGACGATGATGAAGAAGATTGCCGCGATCCTAGCCCTGTCGGCCTCGGCGCTCGGCCTGTCGGCAGGCGTGTCTTTTGCCGACTACACGCTGAACATCCTGCATTTCAACGATTGGCACAGCCGCATCGAAGGCAACAACAAATACGAGTCGACCTGCTCCGCCGACGAAGAGACCAAGGGCGAATGCATCGGCGGCGCCGGCCGGCTGATCACGGCGATCGCTCAGGAGCGCAAGAAGCTCGAAGGGCAGAACCTGCTCTTGCTCAATGCCGGCGACAGCTTCCAGGGATCGCTGTTCTACATCACCTACAAGGGTGCGGCGGAAGAGGAATTCCTCAATCAGATCAAGCCCGACGCGGTAACGCTCGGCAACCACGAGTTCGACGACGGCGAGACCGCGCTGGTTCCCTATCTCGACAAGGCGAAGTTCCCGATCGTCAGCGCCAATGTCGTGCCCAACGACAAGTCCGGCGCGAAGGACAAGATCAAGCCTTCGATCGTCGTCGAGGTCGGTGGCCAGAAGATCGGCATCGTCGGCGCCGTCACCAACGACACGCCGGAACTCGCCTCGCCCGGCCCGAACATCGCCATCGCCGACGATGTCAAGTCGATCACGGCCGAGGTCGAGAAGCTCAAGGCACAAGGCATCAACAAGATCATCGCGGTCACCCATATCGGCTACAGGCGCGAGCGCGACGTCATAGCGAAAATCCCGGGTGTCGACGTGGTGGTCGGCGGCCACAGCCACACCCTTCTGTCGAACACCGATCCGAAGGCCGAGGGACCATACCCGACGATGGTCGACAACCCCGACGGTTACAAGGTGCCGGTGGTGCAGGCGGCGTCCTATTCGAAATATCTCGGCGAGTTCAAGGTCGTGTTCGACGACAACGGCGTCGTCAAGGAGGCGAGCGGCGCGCCGATCTATCTCGACAAGTCGATCACCCCCGATCCCGCCGTTCTTGCCCGCATCAAGGAGCTCGGCGCGCCGATCGAGGCGCTGAAGAACAAGGAGGTGGCCGAGACCACCAAGGCCATCGACGGCAGCCGCGAGAATTGCCGCGCGCGCGAATGCGAGATGGGCAATCTCGTCTCCGACGCCATTCTCGACCGCACCAAGGGCCAGGGCGTCGAAATCGTCATCTCGAATGGCGGCGGCCTGCGCGCCTCGATCGACCAGGGCACGGTGACTATGGGCGAGGTGCTGACCGTGCTGCCCTTCCAGAACACGCTGGCCACTTTCAAGATCTCGGGCAAGGACCTGGTTGCGGGCCTTGAAAACGGCCTCAGCCAGATCGAGGACGGCGCCGGCCGCTTCCCGCAGGTTGCCGGCATCAAATATTCCTTCGACAGATCCGTCGCGCCCAATGCCGGCCGCGTCAAATCGGTCGAGGTGATGGAGAACGGCGCCTGGACGCCGATCAGCCCGGACAAGCAGTACCTCGTCGCCACCAACAACTACGTCCGCCAGGGCGGCGACGGCTACAAGGTTTTCGCCGACAAGGCGACCGATGCCTATGACTACGGCCCCGGCCTGGAGCAGGTGGTGGCCGACTATCTCGGCGCCCACCGTCCCTATACGCCCAAGCTCGACGGCCGCATCACCGAGCTTGCGGCGGCGGCGGCCGAGCCGGCCAAGCCTGCGGAAGCGGCGAAGCCTGCCGAGACCGCCCCCGCCACCCAGGCGCCTGCGGTCGGGGCAGCAAAACCAGCCGAGACTGCGCCGGCAAACAGCGAGCCGGCGATGCCGGCTCCGCCTTCCGGTTCCAGCGACATTGCCGGCACGCCGCCGGCGGTTTCAACTGAAACCGCTCCGGCCGCGCCCACCGAGACCGCGAAACCGGCCGAAACCGCGCCCGCGGCGCCGGCCGCGGAACCGGCAAAGCCTGCCGAGGCTGCGCCGGCAACCCCTGCTCCCGCCACCGAACCCGCCAAGTCCGCTGAAGCGAAGCCGGCAGAAACCAGCCACACCATCGCCGCCGGCGATACCTATTGGGACCTGGCCAAGAAAGCCTATGGCGACGCCACCAAGTGGAAGCTCATCTCCGAAGCCAACAAGGATTATAAGCCGCGTCGCCTGCCGCTCGGCGCGACGCTGACCATCCCGCCGGCCGCGAAGTAACGCCTGGGCCGGGACTGATCGCACCCGTCCGGGCAACCGGGCGGGTGTTCCTTTTTGAGGTCCTGACGCGATAAGGTGCGGCCAGACGCAGCATTGAAAACCGGCAGGGCATCGCTAGGTTCCGCGGCGCTACCGGAGACTGTTGATGACCATTGCCAACCCCACCGATGCCAAAGCCGCAAAGGCCGTCGGCCTGCCGCCGGCGCATGCCGCGCCGGTCAGGCCGGGCAAGATCGGCATCATGCTGGTCAATCTCGGCACGCCCGACGGCACAGACTTCAGGCCGATGTGGCGCTACCTGCGCGAATTCCTCTCCGATCCGCGCGTCATCGAGCTCAACAAGGCGATCTGGTATCCGATCCTGTATGGACTGGTGCTGACGACCCGGCCGAAAAAATCCGGCGCCAACTACGCCCGTATCTGGAACCGGGAGATGAACGAGTCGCCGCTGCGCACTTTCACCCGCGCTCAAGGTCAGAAGCTGGCCGCCGCACTTACCGATCTGCCCGATGTGGTGGTCGACTGGGCGATGCGCTACGGCAATCCCTCGGCGGCAAGCGTCACTCAGAAGCTGGTCGACCAGGGCTGCGACCGCATCCTCACCTTTCCGCTCTATCCGCAATATTCGGCGACGACGACGGCGACCGCCAACGACCAGCTGTTTCGCGCGCTGATGAAGATCAGGCGCGCGCCGGCGATCCGCAGCGTGCCGCCCTATTATGACGAACCGGTCTATATCGACGCGCTTGCGCGTTCGATCGAGCAGCACCTGGCGACCCTCGACTTCGTGCCGGAGGTGGTGATCGCCTCCTATCACGGCATCCCCAAGCCCTATTCCGACAAGGGCGATCCCTACGGGACGCATTGCCTGGAGACCACGCGGCTGCTGCGGGCAAGGCTCGGCTGGGACGAGAACAAGCTCATCGCCACCTTCCAGTCGCGTTTCGGCGCGCAGGAATGGCTGCAGCCTTACACCGATGTCACCGTCGAGAAACTGGCCAAGAACGGCGTGAAATCGATCGCCATCGTCAATCCCGGTTTCTCCGTCGACTGCATCGAGACGCTGGACGAGATCGGCCGCGAGGCCGCCGAAACCTTCCATCACGCCGGCGGCGAGAATTTTGCGCACATCCCCTGCCTCAACGACAGCGCCGAGGGCATGGCGGTCATCGAAGCGCTGGCCCGGCGCGAGCTTTCCGGCTGGGTGTGACCGGTTTCACCGACAGGCTCGAAACCGGTGCGCAAAAGCCTTCGCTAACCAATATTCCCGATCACCTGATTGTAACGCTGCGGAAACACACTTAAGTGATTCCGTGAGGTCGCCGCCTTTTGAGGGAGAAACGAAATGGGCTTCAGCGGTTTCGATATTGCCATCATTGTTCTTGTCTTCCTGGTCATCATCCTTCTTTTCAAAGGCATCAAGACGGTGCCGCAAGGCTATAATTACACGGTGGAACGCTTCGGCCGGTACACCAAGACGCTGACGCCTGGCCTGAACATCATCAACCCCATCTTCGAGCGCGTCGGCGCCAAGATGAATATGATGGAGCAGGTGCTCGACGTGCCGACGCAGGAGATCATCACCCGCGACAACGCCATCGTCGGTGTCGACGGCATCGCCTTCTACCAGATCCTCAATGCCGCGCAGGCCGCTTATCAGGTGGCCGGGCTGCAGAACGCCATTCTCAACCTGACCATGACCAACATCCGTACCGTCATGGGCTCGATGGACCTCGACGAATTGCTGTCCAATCGCGACGCCATCAACGAGCGCCTGTTGCGCGTCGTCGACGAGGCGGCGCATCCGTGGGGCATCAAGATCACCCGCGTCGAGATCAAGGACATCAATCCGCCGGCCAATCTGATCGAATCTATGGGCCGCCAGATGACGGCCGAGCGCAACAAGCGCGCCCAGATCCTGGCCGCCGAAGGCCTCAAGCAGTCGCAGATCCTCGAGGCCGAGGGCCGCAGGGAAGCAGCCTTCCGCGACGCCGAGGCGCGCGAGCGCTCGGCCGAAGCGGAGGCCAAGGCGACGCAGGTCGTGTCGGAAGCCATCGCCAAGGGCGACGTGCAGGCGCTCAACTACTTCATCGCCCAGAAATATACCGAGGCGTTGACCAGGATCGGCTCGGCCACGAACAGCAAGGTGGTGCTGATGCCGCTTGAAGCCTCGTCGCTGATCGGAACGCTCGGCGGCATCGGCGAGATCGCCAAGGAAGTTTTCAGGAGTGAAGGTACGGCCGGCGCGCAGCGGCAGGCCGCACGCCCGCCGCTGGTTCGGCCGAACGAAACCTGAGATCATAGGAGGCTGCTCCCATGTTCGACCGTATCGTTTCCGAACTCGGCCCGTGGAACTGGATGGTTCTGGGCTTCGTGCTCCTGGTGATGGAGATCGTCGCGCCGGGCGTCTTCATGCTGTGGATCGGCATCGCCGCGCTCATCGTCGGCGCCGTGTCGCTGGCGATATGGGACGCCGCTTTCTGGACCTGGCAGGTGCAGGTGCTGGCGTTCCTGATCCTGTCGCTGATCTCGGCTTTCGTCGGCAAGAAACTGATGGCCGGCCGCCACGACGATGCCGACCAGCCGCTGCTCAACCGCCGCGGCGCGCAGATGGTGGGCAAGCTGGCGACGCTGGCCGAGCCGATCAAGGACGGCCGCGGCCGCATCAAGCTCGGCGACACGCTGTGGCGCGTTTCCGGTCCTGACCTCCCTGCCGGCACGCAAGTGCGCGTTGTCGGCGCCGCCGACACCGACCTGGAGCTGACGGTCGAGGCGGCTTGAACCGAGACAGGTATCGGACGGGCTGAGACTAAGGCAATTCCTGGAAAAGTGCGTGGCTAGGCTGCGCCAATGCGCAGCAGGTCGTGGAAGTGAACTACGCCCACCGGCATTTTGTCTTTGGTCACGACCAGCGCGCCGATATTGTGCTCGTTGAGCATGGCGATCGCCGTGCCCGCCAGCGTCTGCGGATCGATCGTCTTGGGCGTGCGGGTCATGACCTCATCGACGGTCACGTCGGCCAGATTGCGATGCAGATTGCGTGCAACGTCGCCGTCGGTCACGATCCCGACCAGTTTGCCGCTCGCATCGACAATGCAGACGCACCCGACTTTCTTCTGCGACAGCGTCATCACCGCTTCCGGCATCTTGGTGCCGAGCAGGGCGAGCGGCACCTGATCGCCGGTCCGCATGATCTCCGACACCAGGGTCAGGTTGGCGCCAAGCTGCCCGCCGGGGTGCAAGGTTCGGAAGTGATCCGGCGTGAAGCCCCGCGCTTCGAGCAGAGCGATGGCCAACGCGTCGCCCAGTACGAGTTGGAGAAGCGTCGATGTCGTCGGAGCCAGCCCGTGCGGACAAGCCTCGGGCACGACCGGCAGCAGCAAGACCACATCGGCCGCACGCGCCAGCGCCGAGCTCTCGCCGGAAGTAATGGCGATCAGCGGGATGGAAAAACGCCTCGAATAGGCGACGATGCCCATCAATTCCTTGCTTTCGCCCGACCACGACATGGCGATGATGGCGTCGTCCTTGGCGATCATGCCGAGATCGCCGTGATTGGCCTCGGCGGGATGGACGAAAAAGGCTGGCGTGCCGGTCGAGGCAAGCGTCGCGGCGATCTTGGCGCCGATATGGCCGCTCTTGCCGACGCCGGTGACGATGACGCGGCCCTCGATCCGCGAGATCAGGTCGATCGCGGCGGCAAAAGGCTCGGTCAGCCCGTTTGCGAGCGCGGCGGCCAGGGCCGCCACGCCGGTCTGCTCCGTCGCAACCGTTCTCAGCGCCGATTCGATCGCGGCCTGCCTGTCCGGCTGCTTTCTTTCTGGGGACCCCGCATGCATGGCGCAAGCGATTAGCGCTTTGCCGCGCCCCTGTCCAACGGAATTGCCTTCAACCTCCGATTGGGGGCCCAGAGGCGGCTCTCTCAACCCTCCGTTAACCATCCGCATTTACGGTTCGGTAAGTATGGCGCAACCGCGCCGCGCAAGCAGTGGTGACGATGTCCGGGGGCCAGCCTGAAACGAAAATCGGTCGAAGCGGCCTTGCCGTTGCAGCACTGCTGCTGACGGCAAGCGCGCTTGCCATGCTGCATCCCGCCCCGGCATTCTCGCAGGAAACCGAGCTGCGCGGCGAGGTCTCCGAATCGGCCATACTCGCCGACCAGCAGCGCAAGGCCAGGCAGTTGCGGGCGCGGGGATCGCAGGGTCAGACCCCGCCCGCCGCCGCTGCCGTCCAGGACACGGCATCGACGACCTATCAGCCGTCAAGCCCCGGCGCCGTTCCCGATGACGATCAGACGGCGGGCGCGACGGACAGCATCTTCGATCAGCCGCAGGCAACGGACGATCCATTGGCCGACACGAAGGCTCCGGTAAAACCCCGCCGACCTTCGACGGCAAAGCAGCGTGCTCAGGACGCCAAGGCCGGCGCCAAAACCGCCGACAAGAAAAAGGCCAAGAAGAAAACCGGCGAAGCGACGGACAGCACGACCACCGCCGCGACCGCCGGCACAGGCAACCGGACCGACGCCACCGCCACCGGCGATGAAGACGGCAGCAACCGCCGTGCCGTCACCATCGACAGCGTCGACAAGCAGAAGCTGGACCCCGGTCAGGAGCGCACCGCCTCCATTGAAGGCCGGAAGGTCAAGCCGGAGGAGGATCCCTTCGCCGCGCCGGGCGTCAAGGTCGGCACCTTTCTCTTCCGGCCGACGCTCGAGCAGGGCTTCACCGCGACCTCCAATGCCGATTCCAGCAGCACCGGCAAATCGGCGGTTCTGTCCGAGACGGCGCTGCGCTTCACCGCGACCTCCGACTGGCGCGAGAATTCGGCTTTGATTACCGGCTACGGCCAGTTCCGCAACACCGTCTCTGGCCAGAAGATCAACGACGCGCAGGGCCGTATCGAGGGCCAGCTCAGTGTCGACCTCGACAACGAGCTGCGCGCCATCGCCAAGCTGGGCTACGAGGCCGCGCCAGAATCGGCCTCCTCGCCGGATGCGATCGCCGGTGTCACCCAACAGCCGCTGCGCCAGACCGTCGACGGCAGCCTCGGTCTCGAAAAGAGTGTCGGCAAGATGCGCTACGCGCTGACCGGCGCGGTCTCGCATGATTTCTACGGCGATGCCGAACTCTCCAACGGCACCACCGTTTCGCAGAAGGATCGCGACTCCACGCTCTACACCGCGACCTTGCGCACCGGTTACGAGATTTCGCCGGCGCTGACGCCGTTCACGGAAGTCGAGGCCGGGCGGCGCCTCTATGACCTGCGCGTCGACACCGACGGTTTCGAGCGATCCTCGACCAGGCTTGGCGCGCGCGCCGGGCTCGAGCTCGACATGGGCGAGAAGCTGTCCGGCGAATTTTCCGTCGGCTGGCTGCGCGAGGCGATCGACGACAACCGCCTTCCGGCGGTAGCGGGTCCGAGCATCGATGCCGACCTCAAATGGTCGCCCGAGCGCGGCACCACTATAGGCCTGACCGGCAAGACCAGGGTCGAAACAACCACGACGGCTAATGAGAGCGGCGATATCCTCTACTCCGGCCGTCTGACCGGCGAGCGCCAGATCCGCGCCAATCTGACGGCGAACTCGGCGCTCGGCCTCGACTGGCGCGATTACACCGGCTCCGACGGCCACGATTTGATCCTGAGCGCCGAGGCCGGGCTGACCTGGTGGTTGAACCGCTATGCCGGGGTCACCACCAGGGTAAGGACGGAGAAGCTGACCAGCAATCTGCCTGGCCGAGACTATACGACCAACAGTGTCTATCTCGGCCTGAAGGTCCAGCGCTGAAGGGCAGCAACCGCCAAGCCTATGCCGAGATTCAGGTCAGGCCGAGTCGAGAACGGTGGCTTCCGAGAACCGGAGCTGAGCGTACTCAAAGTACGTGAGCACCGGAAGCGCAGGAAACTGCCGTTCGCAGACCGGCCTCACCTGAATATCGGCATAGGCTAAGACGCGGCGCCGCGCCGCTCTACTGGCCGCACCTCGTCCAGCAGCGTGCGGATGACGCCCGCCATGCTTCCGCTCATGTCGCTGCGCCACAGCGCGAAGGCGACATTGGCCTCGACGAAACCCTCCGGCGAGCCGCAATCGAAGGTGCGCCCCTTGTAGTGATAGCCGTAGAAGGGCTGCTCTTTCTCCAGCTTCAGCATCGCGTCGGTCAGCTGAATCTCGTTGCCGGCGCCACGCTCCTGGCTCTCCAGGATGCCGAAGATTTCCGGCTGCAGGATGTAGCGGCCGTTGATGTAAAGATTGGAGGGCGCGGTCCCCTGTTTCGGCTTCTCCACCATGCCGGTGATGCGGAAGCCGTGATGCGCGTCCTCGCCGCGGCCGACGATGCCGTATTTATGCGCTTCCGCCGGATCGCATTCCTGCACGGCGACGATGTTGTTGCCGGTCTCGGCATAGAGTTCGACCATACTCCTCGTGCAGCTCTTTTCCGACTGCATGATCATGTCCGGCAAAAGCAAGGCGAACGGCTCCTCGCCGACCAGCTCGCGGGCGCACCAGACGGCGTGGCCAAGGCCCATCGGCACCTGCTGGCGCGTGAAGCTCGTCTGTCCCGGCGCCGGCTGCAGCCGCTGCAGGCGGGCGAGCTGATCGTCCTTGCCGCGCTGGGCAAGCGTGTCGTACAGCTCGAACTGTACGTCGAAATGGTCCTCGATGACCGCCTTGTTGCGTCCGGTCACGAAGATGAAATGCTCGATGCCGGCCTCACGTGCCTCATCGACCACATATTGGATGACCGGCCGGTCGACGACGGTGAGCATTTCCTTCGGGATGGCCTTGGTGGCCGGAAGAAACCGCGTGCCGAGGCCGGCGACCGGGAAAACTGCCTTGCGAACGCGCTTCATGCTGACACCCCCTGCGTTTCAGCCAATTATCCGCTCGGCGGCACGCTCCGCAATCCCCCAAACATTTCCCGACGGAAATCATTTTCACGCCGGAATGTTGGATTAAGGGCGAGCAGTGAACGTGAGAACTAAAAGCCGCGACACCTCTTTTCGTTCCCCGCGGGACCTATGGTAAACCAAATGCTAACCCGGTTCGGCGTTGAATGATCTTCCTGATTTGACGAAGGAGGAAATGATGTCCGTTCGCAACACCGCGAGGCGCCTGACGGCACTGGCGACGGCCGCCGGCCTCACGCTGGCCTTGCTGATGCCCGCCGGACCCGCTTTCGCCGACGCCGGATTCCGCCAGTGGGTCTCGGATTTCCGCGCAACCGCGGTGGCGGGCGGCGTTTCGGGCGCGGTCTACGATCAGTCCATGAGAGGCATCGAGCCCGACCCGGTCGTGCTGGAAAAGGCCCGCACCCAGCCGGAATTCACCGCGCCCGCCTGGGACTATTTCGACAACCGCGTGCACGACCAGGCAGTCGCCAACGGCCAGGCGATGGCGAAGAAATGGAGGCCGTGGCTCGATCGCATCGAGGCGCGGTTCGGTGTCGACCGCAACATCCTTTTGGCCATCTGGTCGATGGAATCGAACTATGGCGAGACGCTCAAGCGCGACGACATCATGCGCAACGTCGTCCGCTCGCTGGCGACGCTTGCCTATGGCGATCCGAAGCGGTCGAAATATGCCCGCACCCAACTGATCGCGGCCTTGAAGATCCTGCAGACCGGCGACATCGACGAAAGCCATCTGATGGGCTCCTGGGCAGGCGCGATGGGCCAGACCCAATTCATCCCGACCAGCTACCAGCGCTATGCGGTCGACATGGACGGCAATGGGAAGCGCGACATCTGGAGTTCGATCCCCGACGCGCTGGCGACCTCCGCCAATCTGCTCAAGAAGAACGGCTGGCAGGCCGGCAAGACCTGGGGCTATGAGGTCTCCATACCAGCCGGCAAATTGCCCGGCGGCGCAAAGACGATCGCCCAATGGCAGGCGCTCGGCGTCGTCAGGGCCAGCGGCAAGCCGTTCAAGGACCTGACTGACAAGGCGACGTTGAAAGTGCCGGACGGCCGAGGTGGACCCGCCTTCCTGATGATCAGGAATTTCTCCGTCATCAAGGCCTACAACAACGCCGACAAATACGCTTTGGCCGTGGGCCTTCTGGCCGACGAGATCGCCGGCGGCACCGGCCTGGTGCAGGACTGGCAGCGGCCTTTCACCAAGCTCAGCTTCGAGGAACGGCAGGAACTGCAGAAGCGGCTTTCAGATCACGGCTACTATGACGGCAAGTTCGACGGCAAGATCGGCGATGGCTCGAAAGCCGCCATCATGGCCTACCAGGCCAAGGTCGGCTTGAACCAGGATGGCTATCCGAGCCTGGAAGTGCTCAAATGGCTCCGCAAGCAGTAAAGCCTGGGGAAGCGCCAGCATCCTCTCAAAGACGGCAAGGATGCTGTAGCGCTTCGGCTTGCGCATGACTTTCCCACGTCTTCCGGTCATGCGCCAAGGGATGGAGAGGTGTTTGGTTTCGGTTGCGCGTATCAGGCAGAGCATCCGCCGGGCGCCCGTCCTGATTCTCGCCCTTGCGGTGCTTGTCGTCATTGCCGCCGGCGCTTTGCACGCTCCTGCCTTCGCGCAGGAGGAAAGCCGCGGCTGGTCGTTGCGTGACCTTCTGTTCCCGCGCCGCAGCGAACGCGTCGAGCCACCGTTCGAGATCCAGAAATCAAGGCCGAAACCGAAGAAGAAATCCAAGCCGCGCCCGCCGGCCGAGCCGGAAACGCCGATCGTCGAGAAGACGAACGATGCCCATGTCGTGCTGGTGGTCGGCGATTTTCTGGCGGGCGGGCTGGCCGAAGGCCTGGACACGGCCTTTGCCGACAATCCCGCCGTCAGGATCGTCACCCGCGCCAACGGTTCGTCCGGTTTCGTTCGTGACGATGTCTACAATTGGCCAGCCCAGATAAAATCGCTGATCGAAACCGAGAAACCGGCAGCCGTGATCATCATGCTGGGTTCCAACGACCGCCAGCAGATGAAGGTCGGCGACGTGCGCGAGCAGCCGCGCTCGGAGAACTGGACCAAGGAATACGAGCGCCGCGCCGATGCGCTCGGCGAGGCCATCCAGGACACCAAGGTGCCGTTCCTGTGGGTCGGCATGCCGGCTTTCGGTGTGTCGAAGATGAACTCGGACATGCTCGCCTTCAACGACATCTACCATTCGGTCGCCGAAAAGCATGGCGGCGAATTCGTCGACGTCTGGGACGGCTTCGTCGACGAGAACGGCGCTTTCGTCACCTCCGGCCCGGACATCAACGGCCAGCCTGTTCGCCTGCGTTCCGACGACGGCATCAACGTCACCAAGGCCGGCAAGCGCAAGCTCGCCTTCTATACGGAAAAGCCGCTGGCGAAGATCCTGGGCTTGGCGGCGCCGGGAAGCGTCACGACCGTGTCGGCGCCGGCCGGCGCTCCGGTCGAGGCGCCGAAACCGGCCGCGGCGCCCGTCATCGTCGACCGCACCGCGCCGATGCTTCTCGGCGACCCGGCGCTCGACGGCGGCACCGAGCTGCTCGGCGCCGCGCAGCCGGCCAGGGCCGATCCGAACCTGCCAGGCGAAAAACTGATCGTCGAAGGCAAGGCGCCCGCCGCCTCGCCGGGCCGCGCCGACGATTTTTCGTGGCCGACGAAGACGCAGCCGGCGACAGCAGCTGTCGAGTCGGACCCCACGCCCGCCAGCCCTTAATCGACGTCCATCGGATTCGTCGGGATATCCGTTAAGGAGATCACCCTTAGATCGCCCTGCGTGAAAGGATTTCACGCCAGGCCGAACAATGGCATTGTTCTATTCCGCTGGGATTACAGGGGGCCAAAGTATCGGCGACGGGCTGTGCCTTGCTTGGCTTCGTAACTTGGACCCTCCTCCTGCTTGTATGGATGGAGATCCTGCGCACCCATCTTGTGGTGAGTGGGCGCATCCCGGCAAATGGCTTCACGCCGGATAACGCAGGTCTTTCCTTTTTGCAGCGGCTTGCGCGAGCCCACGCCAATTGCATTGAGGGACTCCCGATATTCGGGGGCTTCATGGGCGTGGCCATGATGACTTCGCGGACGGGGATCACCGACCCCCTTGCATACTGGTTTATCGCCGCGCGGCTAATCCAGTCGGCCATTCATCTGGCGTCGACAAGTCCAAACGCGGTCAAGGCTCGATTTTTCGCGTTCGCGGTCCAGATGGCCATCGGCCTCTACTGGGCGGTAAAGCTGCTGGCCGGTTAGGCGCTTCAAGAAGCTTACGGCTCAGTGAGTGCTTTGAAGCCTTACCGCGGCAGCACCGTCGATCCCATCAGCGCCTCGTCGATCGAGCGCGCCGCCTGGCGGCCCTCGCGGATCGCCCACACCACCAGCGACTGGCCGCGGCGCACGTCGCCCGCCGCATAGAGCTTGTCTACGCTGGTCCTGTAATCGCGATCGTTGGCCTCGACATTGTTCGAGCGGCGGCTGTCGGTGACGACTTTGATCTTGCCGTCGAGCTCCTTCATCAGGCTGTCGCCCGCCGGACCGGCGAAGCCGATGGCGATGAAGGCGAGATCGGCGCGGATGACGAACTCGCTGCCGGCGATCGGCTTGCGCTTGTCGTCGACCTCGCAGCAGCGAACACCGGTCAGCTGGCCTTCCTCGCCGATGAACTCGAGCGTCGCCACCTGGAATTCGCGCTCGGCGCCCTCGGCCTGCGAGGAGGACGTGCGCATTTTCGTCGCCCAGTAGGGCCAGACGGCAAGCTTGTCTTCCTTCTCCGGCGGCTGCGGACGGATGTCGAGCTGCGTCACGCGCACCGCGCCTTGGCGGAAGGCGGTGCCGATGCAGTCGGACGCGGTGTCGCCGCCGCCGACGACCACGACATGCTGGCCACCGGCAATGATCGGGTGCGAGGGCCAGGCCACCGACTGGATCGGCTCGCCGCCGACGCGGCGGTTCTGCTGCACCAGATAGGGCATGGCGTCATAAACGCCGCTGAGATCGCTGCCCGGAATGCCGGCCGGACGCGGCGTCTCCGAACCGCCGCAATAGAGCACAGCGTCGAATTCCCCGAGCAGATCGGCCGCTTTCATGTCGACGCCGACATTGACGCCGCAATGGAAGGTCACCCCCTCGCCCTGCATCTGCTCGATGCGCCGGTCGATATAGTGCTTCTCGATCTTGAAGTCCGGTATGCCGTAGCGCATTAGCCCGCCGGGGCGGCTTTCGCGCTCATAGACATGCACGTCATGACCGGCGCGGCCGAGCTGCTGCGCCGCCGCCATGCCGGCCGGGCCTGAGCCGATGACGGCAACGCGCTTGCCGGTCTTCTTCTCCGGCGGATAGGGCCGGATGTGGCCGGTCTCATATGCCTTGTCGGCGATCGCCTGCTCGACCGTCTTGATGGCGACCGGAATGTCCTCGAGATTCAGCGTGCAGGCTTCCTCGCAAGGCGCGGGGCAGATGCGGCCGGTGAACTCCGGGAAATTGTTGGTCGAGTGCAGGTTGCGGATCGCGCTGTCCCAGTCGCCATTGTAGACGAGGTCGTTCCAGTCCGGGATCTGGTTGTGGATCGGGCAGCCGGTCGGCCCATGGCAGAACGGAATGCCGCAATCCATGCAGCGTGCGGCCTGTTTCTCAACCTCCTTGTCAGACATCGGCAGCGTGAATTCGCGGAAATGCCGGATGCGGTCGGAGGCCGGCTGGTACTTGTGCACCTGCCGGTCGATCTCGAGAAAGCCTGTTACCTTGCCCATAGTCCAGTCCCTGCTGTCCGAAGGCACGCTTTTGCAGCGCACCCGTTAACCCCATAAGGCTGCCATGGCAACCGCACCTTGTTGGAGCATGACCTTCGCCGAAAACCGGTTCCCACTTTTCGGGATCATGCTCGCGGGGTCAGGATTGTTGGTGAGGATGCCGGCCGGAAAGTCATCTTTCCGGCCATGCCCGAAACTATTCCGCCGCCACGCTCATGCGCATGCGTTCCATCTCGATCAGCGCGCGGCGATACTCCACCGGCATGATTTTCCGGAATTTCGGCCGGAAGTTCTGCCAATCGTCGAGGATTTCGCGGCCGCGCACCGAACCGGTGAAATGCACGTGGTTCGAGATCAGCTGGTAGAGCCGTTCCTCGTCATGGCTGGTCATGTCGCCCGACACGTCGACGCGGCCCTTGTGGTCGAGGTCGCCGCCGTGATGGAGCAGCTTCTCCATCAGGTCGTCCTCTTCCGGAACCGGCTCCAGCTCGACCATCGCCATGTTGCAGCGCTCGGCGAAGTCGCCCTTCTCGTCCAGCACATAGGCGACGCCGCCCGACATGCCGGCCGCGAAGTTGCGCCCGGTCTTGCCGAGCACGACGACGATGCCGCCGGTCATGTATTCGCAGCCGTGGTCGCCGACGCCCTCGACGACGGCCGCCACACCGGAATTGCGCACGGCGAAACGCTCGCCGGCGACGCCGGCGAAATACGCCTCGCCTTCGGTGGCGCCGTAGAGCACCGTGTTGCCGACGATGATCGAGTCCGCCGCGACGATCTTGGCCTCTTGCGGCGGCCGGATAACGATGCGGCCGCCCGACAGGCCCTTGCCGACATAGTCGTTGCCGGCGCCGACCAGCTCGAAGGAGACGCCGCGCGCCAGGAAGGCGGCGAAGGACTGGCCGGCGGTGCCGGTCAGCTTCACCTTGATCGTGTCCTCGCGCAGGCCCTTGTGCTTGAAACGCTTGGCGACTTCGCCCGACAGCATGGCCCCGACAGATCGGTCGACGTTGCGGATCGGCAGCTCGATGGTGACCGGCTGCTTGGCGTCCAGCGCCGGCTTCGCCAGCTCGATCAGCTTGCGGTCGAGCACGTCGTCGATCGGATGCTTCTGCCGCTCGGTCCAGTGCAGCGCCTCGTGCGGCGCGTCCGGCTTGAAGAACATCTTCGAGAAGTCGAGCCCGCGCGCCTTCCAGTGTTGGATGACGTCGCGCTTTTCCAGGAGATCGGTGTCGCCGATGATCTGGTCGATATGGGTGAAGCCCATCTCGGCAAGCAGCCCCCGCACCTCTTCCGCCACATAGAAGAAGAAGTTGATGACGTGCTCGGGCGTGCCCTTGAAGCGCTTGCGCAACACCGGGTCCTGCGTCGCCACGCCGACCGGGCAGGTGTTGAGGTGGCACTTGCGCATCATGATGCAGCCGGCCGCGATCAGCGGCGCGGTCGAGAAGCCGAACTCGTCGGCGCCGAGCAGCGCGCCGATGATGACGTCGCGCCCGGTGCGCAAGCCGCCATCGACCTGCAGCGCGACGCGCGAGCGCAAGCCGTTGAGCACCAGCGTCTGATGCGTTTCGGCAAGGCCCATTTCCCACGGGCTGCCGGCATGCTTGAGCGAGGTCAGCGGCGAAGCGCCGGTGCCGCCGTCATAGCCCGAGATGGTGATGTGGTCGGCGCGCGCCTTGGCGACGCCCGCCGCGACCGTGCCGACGCCGACCTCCGACACCAGCTTGACCGAGACATCGGCCGCCGGATTGACGTTCTTCAGATCGTAGATCAGCTGCGCCAGATCCTCGATCGAATAGATGTCGTGATGCGGCGGCGGCGAGATCAGGCCGACGCCGGGCGTCGAGTGCCTGACCTTGGCGATGGTCGCGTCGACCTTGTGTCCGGGCAACTGGCCGCCCTCGCCGGGCTTGGCGCCCTGCGCCACCTTGATCTGCATGACATCGGAATTGACCAGATATTCCGCCGTGACGCCGAAGCGGCCCGACGCGACCTGCTTGATCGCCGAGCGTTCCGGATTCTTGCCGCCGCCGGGCAGCGGCAGATAGCGGTCGGCCTCTTCGCCGCCCTCGCCGGTGTTGGACTTGCCGCCGATCTGGTTCATGGCGCGCGCCAGCGTGGTGTGCGCTTCCCTGGAGATCGAGCCGAACGACATCGCCCCGGTCGAGAAGCGTTTGACGATCTCGGCCGCCGGCATGACGTCCTCGATCGCGACCTTCTTGCGGCCGGTCTCTTCCGCTGTTCTGATCTTGAACAGGCCGCGAATGGTCTGCGCGCGCGCGGTCGCGCTGTCGATCTGCGCCGAATACTCCTTGAACGTATCCCAGGAGCCCTGCCGCACGGCGTGCTGCAGGCTGGCGACGGCATCGGGCGACCACATATGCGCCTCGCCGCGCATGCGGAACATGTACTCGCCGCCAACCTCGAGATTGTTGCGCAGCACCGGATCGCTGCCGAAGGCATCGTTGTGGCGGCTGAGCGTCTCGGTGGCGATCTCATCCAGGCCGACACCTTCGATCAGCGTCGCCGTGCCGGTGAAATACTTCTCGACGAAGTCCGACTTCAGCCCGATGGCGTCGAAGATCTGCGCGCCGCAATAGGACTGATAGGTCGAGATGCCCATCTTTGACATCACCTTGAGGATGCCCTTGCCGATCGACTTGATGTAGCGCGAGACCACCTCGTATTCGTCGACCTCTTCCGGCAGCTCGCCGCGCTTGTGCATGTCGAGCAGCGTGTCGAAGGCGAGATAGGGATTGATCGCCTCGGCGCCATAGCCTGCCAGGCAGCAGAAATGATGCACCTCCCGCGGCTCGCCGGATTCCACCACGAGGCCGACCGCGGTGCGCAGGCCCTTGCGGATCAGGTGATGGTGCACGGCCGCCGTCGCCAGCAGCGAGGGAATGGCGATGCGGTCCGGGCCGACCTGGCGGTCGGACAGGATAATGATATTGTAGCCGCCGGCGACCGCCGCCTCCGCGCGCTCGCAGAGCCGGTCGATGGCGCCTTGCATGCCGGCGGCGCCCTCGTTCGAGCCATAGGTGATGTCGATCGTCTTGGTGTCGAAACGGTCCTCGGTGTGGCCGATCGAGCGGATCTTCTCCAGATCGCCATTGGTCAGGATCGGCTGGCGCACTTCGAGCCGCTTGCGGCGCGACGTGCCGACGAGATCGAAGATGTTCGGCCGCGGCCCGATGAACGACACCAGGCTCATCACCAGCTCCTCGCGGATCGGGTCGATCGGCGGGTTGGTGACCTGGGCGAAGTTCTGCTTGAAATAGGTGTAGAGCAGCTTCGACTTGTCCGACATCGCCGAGATCGGCGTATCGGTGCCCATCGAACCCACCGCTTCCTGGCCGGTGGTGGCCATCGGCGCCATCAGAAGCTTGGTGTCTTCCTGCGTGTAGCCGAAGGACTGCTGGCGATCGAGCAGGCTGACATCCTTGCGCAGCGCGCGCGGCTCGACCGGCTTCAGATCTTCCAGGATCAGCTGCGTGTTGGCGAGCCAGGTCTTGTAGGGGTGCCTGGTCGCGATCTCCGACTTGATCTCCTCGTCGGAGACGATGCGGCCCTTGGCGAGATCGATGAGCAGCATGCGGCCGGGCTGCAGCCGCCACTTCTGCACGATCTTTTCCTCCGCCACCGGCAGCGCGCCGGCCTCCGACGCCATGATGACGCGGTCGTCGTCGGTGACGATATAGCGCGCCGGGCGCAGGCCGTTGCGGTCGAGCGTAGCGCCGATCTGGCGGCCGTCGGTGAAGACCACCGCCGCCGGTCCATCCCACGGCTCCATCAGCGCCGCATGGTACTCGTAAAAAGCCTTGCGGTCGGCGTCCATCAGCTTGTTGCCGGCCCAGGCTTCCGGGATCAGCATCATCATGGCGTGGGTGAGCGAGTAGCCGCCCTGGAACAGGAACTCGAGCGCGTTGTCGAAGCACGCCGTGTCCGATTGGCCTTCATAGGAGATCGGCCAGAGCTTCGAAATGTTGTTGCCGAACAGCTCGGAATCGACCGAGGCCTGGCGCGCCGCCATCCAGTTGTTGTTGCCGCGCACGGTGTTGATCTCCCCGTTGTGCGCGACCATGCGATAGGGATGCGCCAGCTTCCATGACGGGAAGGTGTTGGTCGAGAAGCGCTGGTGGACGAGGATCAGCGCCGTATCGAAGCGCGGATCCTTGAGGTCCTTGTAATAGGCGCCGACCTGATAGGCCAGGAACATGCCCTTGTAGACGATGGTGCGCGCCGACAGCGACACGCAATAGGCGCCGACATCCTTGTTGTCGTTCTCGGCATAGATGCGGCCCGAGATCACCTTGCGCAGCAGGTAAAGCCGCGCCTCATATTCCTCGTCGTCCGGGATGTCGGCCGTGCGGCCGATGAACACCTGCCGATGGAACGGCTCGGACGCCACGATATCCGGCGCCTTCGACAGCGACGAATTGTCGACCGGCACGTCGCGGAAGCCGATGAGCGGCAGCCCTTCCGACTGCGCCGATTCGGCGATGATCTCTTCGATATGGGCGCGCAGCGCCGCGTCCTGCGGCATGAACCAGTGGCCGACGCCATATTGGCCGGCCGGCGGCAGTTCGACTCCCACGACCGCCATTTCTTCGCGGAAGAAAGCGTCCGGGATCTGCACCAGCACGCCGGCGCCGTCGCCGACCAGCGGATCGGCGCCGACGGCGCCGCGATGGGTGAGGTTTTCCAGCATCGCCAGGCCGTCCTCGACGATCCCGTGCGACTTCACGCCCTTCATGTTGGCGATGAAGCCGACGCCGCAGGCGTCGTGCTCGTTGCGCGGATCATAGAGGCCCTGCGCGGTCATGCCGTTGGCGGTTCGCAGCCCTTTGGTCAGGACGGTATTTTTAACGGCTGCCGCTTTCGTCTGCGCGGCCTGGCCGTTGATCGCAGATGGCGTCAGTTCCGTCATCGTCCTATCCTCCGTTCTCCACCTTGGCCCCGACTGTCTCAGGACGCTGGTTTGCCTTGGGAAGCATGATGCTTCCCCTTCATGTTGCTGCACGTCTCGCGAAATCCACCGAACCAAACGGCTATACGCCCGGTTCGCATCCGGTATCGTACAGGCCAGAGCCGGGCCGTCTACCCGCCGCTCGCGACAATGGCCGGAATGGCAGCGATGATACGCCAGTCCGGCCTGTTTTGTGCGACAAAATAAGACAGCACTACTGTCCTAAATTTTTTATGGCAGAAATCAGACAGCCGCACAAGACCGATTCACAAAAAACTTGGGCGCCGCGCGACACAAAATTTCGTGACGGGCGTCGGAAACGCAAGCTTTGGTCCAGGCATTTTGGCGTCGATTGCTGGCTTCACCGCTTCGCCGACGATTGGCCCTTGCGCTTCGACTGCCGAAGCGGTCAAGTCCCGCCACTTTCGCCGATCACGATACGGATTTCTCGATGTTCTTTGCATCCGACAACTGGGCGGGCGTCCATCCCGACATTTCGGCCAACCTGTCGCGCCACGCCGCAGGCATCGCGACCGCCTATGGCGACGGCGATCTTGACCGCGCCGTCTATCGTCGCTTCAACGAGATCTTCGAGCGCGAGGTGCAGGTCTTCTTCGTCGCGACCGGCACGGCGGCCAACGCGCTTTCGATGGCTGCGTTGAACCGCATCGGCGGTATCGCGCTTTGCCATTACGAAGCGCATATGAATGTCGACGAGTTCGGCGCGATGGGTTTCTACACCGGCGGCGCGCGCATGGCGCCAGTGGCGGGACCGCTGGGGCGCATGACCCCGGAGGCTCTCGACCGGACCATCAAGCGATATTCGCAGGACCTGGCCCCCGCCGGCCAGCCAATGGCGGTCACCGTCACCCAGGCGACCGAGGTCGGCACGGTCTACAGCGTCGACGATGTCAAGGCGATCGCCGAGGTCAGCCGCCGCCACAAGCTGCCGCTGCACATGGACGGCGCGCGCTTCGCCAATGCGATTGCAGCGACCGGCGTCAGCCCAGCCGAAATGACCTGGAAGAGCGGCGTCGATCTTATCTCCTTCGGCGGCACCAAGAATGGCTGCTGGATGGCCGATGCGGTCGTGGTTCTCAATCCGGATGCCAGCAAGGATCTGCGCCTGCTGCGCCAGCGCGCCGGACAGACTTTTTCCAAGGCCCGCTTCATCTCGGCCCAATTCGAGGCCTATTTCACCGACGATCTGTGGTTGAGGATGGCAGGCCACGCCAATGCGATGGCCGCGCATCTGGCCGAGACGATCGAGGATGCGCCGGCCGGCAGGCTCGCCTGGCTGCCGCAGGCCAACGAAGTGTTTGCCATCCTCGGTCGGGCCACCGCGGAAAAGCTGCAAGCGGCCGGCGCCAAATTCTACGAGTGGGGCGTGCCGCAGGGGTTCGATGGCCACCTCGGCGACAAAGAAGCGATCTACCGCTTCGTCGCCAGCTTCGCCACCACGACGCAAGAGATCGACCGTCTCGGCCAGTTGCTTGGCTGAGCTTGCGGCACTCGGGAGCAGCCAGATGACCAAGCCGCCTCTCGGCTCGACGATGCGGCTGGTCCGTCCGGCGCCGAACGTGCTGGGCTTCTATGACGGCCGCATCGAAGGCGTTCGCATCTGGTCGCACGAGCCGAACTGGCTCGACGACGGCGCTTACACGCTTGGCATCTGCACCTATGCGATCGTCGACGGCTCGCAGGCGCTTGTCTATGACACGCACATATCCCTGCCCCATGCCCGCTTCGTCCGGAAAACCCTTGAGGAGATGGGCGTGACCTCGATCCGCGTCGTGCTCAGCCATTGGCATGACGACCATATCGCCGGCAACGAGGTGTTTAAGGATTGCGAGATCATCGCCAACCGCCTCACCGCCTTGGCGCTCGAACGCGGCCGGGCCGACATCGAGGGCGGTAATCCGCCGATCAAGCCGCTTGTGCTGCCCAACAGGGTTTTCGACAACAGCCTCAGCCTGACGGTCGGGGCGGCCCCCATCGAACTGCGCCAGGTCGAGATCCACAGCCATGACGGCACGGTGCTGCTGATGCCCGACGCCGGCCTGCTTTTGGCAGGCGACACGCTGGAAGACTCGGTCACCTATGTGTCGGAGCCGGAGCGCCTGAGCGAGCATCTGGTCGACCTTGGGCGCATGTCCAGTTGGCAGTTCGATCGAATTCTGCCCAACCACGGTTCCTTTGAGGCGATCGAAGCCGGCGGCTATGACAGAAGCTTCATCGACGCCACCGAGGCTTACGTCCGAAAGCTGCTTGCCTGCCGGCAAGACCCCGACCTAGCCAAGCAGGATCTGCGGACCTTCGGCGCCGAGATTTTCGCCACCACGGCGACCGAGTATTTCGCGCCATACGAAGCCGTTCACCGGCGGAATGTCGAAGCCGTTCTTGCGGCAAATAATAAGTAGGCCGCTGCAGCTAGGCCACAAAGGGCCGCAGCAACAACTCGACGCCGAGCAGGACCAGAAAAATCAGGAACCAGCGGCGAAAAATTGCCGGGCTGATCTTCCGGCGCAGGATTTGCCCCAGCCACATGCCGAGCAGGGCCGGCAGCACGGCAAGCGAGGACATCGCCAGATGTCCCGCCTCGAAGACGCCATGCGAGGCAAGGCCCAGCGCCAGGGCGATCGTCGATACGGTGAAGGAAAGACCGAGCGCCTGGATCAGATCGTCCCGGCTCAAGCCGAGCGCCTGGATGTAAGGCACGGCAGGCACTACGAAGACGCCGGTGCCACCCGTGACCAGGCCGGTGAGGAAACCCACGGCCGGCGACGACCAGCGCTCGCTTTTCTCGGGAACGACAGGCTGCCGCGCGAGCAGGCTATAGGCGGCATAGACGATCAATGCCGCGCCGAGACCTGCCGTCGTCCATTTGACATTGTCGCTGGCGAGCAGCCGCGAGCCGGCGATCGTGCCGATCAGAATGCCCGCCATCATCAGCCAAAGCCGGCGCAGGACCGCCGAAAAACTCGGGCCGGCGAAAAGCTGCCAGACATTGCTGACGAAGGACGGCACGATCAGCAGCGACGCCGCGGTCACCGGCGGCATGATGGTGCCAAGCAATCCCATGGCCAGCGTCGGCAGGCCCATGCCGGTGACGCCCTTGACGATACCGGCGAGCAGGAAAGTGATTGCAACGGTGAGTGTCAGCAGCAGGGAAGAATCGGACATCGCCCTTCATGATCCGCCGCTGCATGCTTCGAAAGAGCCAGAACGGCGCGTTGCCGGTGGCACAATAAAAAGCGGCGCCTCGCGGCGCCGCTTTCGTCTCGGGAGGGAGACGTTGTCTACTACGGGCCCCGCGGGTTACGCGGCGGCCTTGGTTTCGATCTGCTTGGCCTTGTCCGCGGACGAGGTGATCGCGATCTTGCGCGGCTTCAGCTCCTCGGGAATGTTGCGCTTGAGGTCGACGAAGAGCAGGCCGTTCTTCAGCGTGGCGCCTTCCACTTCGACGTGGTCGGCGAGCTGGAAGCGGCGCTCGAAGGACCTCGAGGCGATGCCGCGGTAAAGCAGCTCGGAACCCTCGCTGTTGTTCTCTTCCTTGCGCTCGCCCTTGACGGTCAGCACGTTGCGGTGGGCTTCGATCGAAATCTCGTCTTCCGAGAAGCCGGCAACGGCCATCGAGATGCGATAGGCGTTCTCGCCCGTGCGCTCGATATTATAGGGCGGATAGGTCTGCGCGGTCTCGGGCTGGCCGAGCGAATCGAGCATCGTGAACAGCCGGTCGAAGCCGACGGTCGAACGATAAAGCGGGGAAAAATCAACGTGACGCATGAGTGTTCTCCTTTTGAGCAACATGGTTTGCGTATGACCCGGTGCGAAACCCTCGAAAGGCGTTCCGGATAGGCCAGCGGCCCCGACATCGGCGGCCACAGCATTCATTTGGGAAGCTCAAAAAGCCATTTCAAGGTTTTCCTTGGTCGCAATGCAGCCACGTTCATGAACGGTGGATGAACCACGGCTTCGGCATCCGTTCAGTCATGCGGCATTAGGCTTCGGTCAAGTTCGAGCAATTCCAGGAAAAGTGCGAAGCGGTTTTCCGTCCGGAATTGCGTCAAGACAGAGAGACAAGCGGCGCCCCCCTTCCCTGCGCCGCGACGAGGCCGAACCGGGTGCAACGTCCCTTCCTCCCGGATCGACAGAGGCCGGAAGTGCACCGCAGGCACTTCCGGCCTTCCCGCGCTACAGCGCCGCGCGTCTCTGGACGCGCTAAGGACGCACTAGCACTTTTGATTTCGCGCGTGATCCTTTCCGAAATCGATTCCGATTTTCGGGGTCACGCGCGGCAACCGCGTAAATCCTCGCAACGCCTTTGCTTTCGCCGCCTGGCCGTCTATCACCATGCCGACGCCTCGCCCGTCCGGGCAGAAAACAAGCAACGACGCCGCATGACGGATCTTTTCCATCTGACCGAGGACAATCCCGCGCCGCAGAATGCTGCGGGCGGCTTCTTCACCACACGCGACGGCAAGAAGATCCGCTATGGCGTCTTTGCCGCTGTCAGCCGCCCGCTGCAGGGCACGGTGGTTCTGCTGACCGGGCGCAACGAATGCATCGAGAAATATTTCGAGACCATCCGAGATCTCGCCGATCGCGGCTTCGGCGTCGCCATCCTCGACTGGCGCGGCCAAGGCGATTCCAGCCGCCTGCTGCGTGACCGCCAGCGCGGCTATGTCCGCAGCTTCCGTGACTATACGCGCGATCTCGAGCAATTCTTCGAAGAAATCGTGCTGCCCGACTGCCGCGGCCCCTATTACATCCTCGCGCACTCCACGGGCGCGGTGATTGCGCTGCTTGCCTCGCCGTCGATGGTCAACCGGGTGCGACGCATGGTGCTGCTGGCTCCTTTTCTCGAGGTGCCGGACCTGCCGGTCTCGATCGCCACGGTCCGGCGCGTCTGCACGGTTTTCTGCGCGCTGGGTCTCGGCCGGCTCTATGCCGCGCTCGGTCCGCGCCCGAAAGTGCCGCCCGCTTTCGAGGTGAACAAGGTGACCTCGGATCCTGCGCGCTACCGGCGCAATGTCGGAATCTACGAGGCCTGGCCGCAGCTCGCGCTCGGCGGTCCAACCATCCGCTGGCTGAGGGCCGCCGCCGCGGCCGCGAAAGCCGTCAGCGATCCGGATTTCATGGCAAGGGTGAAGGTGCCGATGCTGATCGTCGCCGCCGGCGCCGACCGGGTGGTCTCGACCAAGGCGGTGGAGGCCTATGCCAGGAAACTGCGGGTCGGCTCGCTGTTGATGATTGACGGCGCGCAACACGAGATCCTGCAGGAGAAGGACATCTACCGCGAGCAGCTCCTGGCGGCTTTCGACGCCTTCATCCCCGGCACGGGTGATGCTCCCTGAGCGCGCCCGATCAGCCGCGCAGCGCCGCCATCGCTGCCGCGTGAAGCTCGGGCGTCGCGGCCGCCAGTATGTCGCCGCCCTTCTCCGCCGGCCCGCCTTCGAAAGTGGTGATGACGCCGCCGGCCTTCTCGATGATCGGGATCAGTGCGACGATGTCGTAAGGCTTCAGGCCCGGGTCGGCGACGATGTCGATGCTGCCGGCCGCCAGCATGGCGAAGGCGTAGCAATCGGTGCCGTAGCGGGCGAGCTGCACCTTTGTCTCGAACTGGTCATAGCGCTTGCGCGCATCGCCCTGGAACAATGCCGGCGTAGTCGTGAACAGCGTCGCTTGCGCGAGTTCGGTCGTCTTGCGGGTCGCGAGCCGGCGCGGGCCGCCCGGTCCTTCATAATGCGACCCGGAAGCGTTGGCGTAGAACAGCTCACCGGTGAAGGGTTGCGACATCATGCCGGCGACCGCCTCGCCGTCGACGGTCAGCCCGACCAGCGTTCCCCACACTGGGATGCCGGAAATGAAGGCGCGGGTGCCGTCGATCGGGTCGATCACCCAGACATGTCGGCTGGCGAGATTCTGGCTGCCATGCTCCTCGCCGAGGATGCCGTGCTCGGGATATTCGGACGAAATCAGCGTCCGGATCGCGCGCTCGGCTTCGCGATCGGCCTCGGTTACCGGATCGAAGCTTCCCGTAAGCTTGTTGGTGACCGCCCCCTGGCTGCGGAAGCGCGGCAGGGTTTCGGCGGCGGCGGCATGCGCGATGCGCCGCATGAAATCGGTGCTGATATCCAAGTCGCTCTCCCCCATCGCGGCCGTTGCCGGCTGCCTGTTTCTCGCGGAACAGGCGCGCTGAAGACCGGTCAGACGCCCGTTTTCTGTTGCCCGAATGTCACATGTGAGCCGCCGAAGCGGAATTTCCACATCATATTGAATTAAAAAAGCCCGCTGTCGATTGACATTTGTGCGGCGCACAATAATTTTGTCATCGGACAGGTTTTCCTGTCCATGCCCTCCTTGGGCGTTTCCTCCCTAGACTTCGACCGTGTCGTGAAAACGATGCGGTCTTTTTTTCAGGCAATTCCGGGAAAAGTGTGAAGCGGTTTTCCGTCCGGAATTGCGTATACAAGAACTCGGCGCGCCAACCGCGCCGTCATTCCGCCGCAAGCGGCAAATCGACGAAATGGTGGTCGGGCAGCGACATCAGGTCGGCCGAGAAGCGGGTCAGGTCGCAGGCCAAGGCGTCGAAGCCGGCCGATTTCTGGAACGTCCGCTCGTCCATGTAAAGCCCGCGATTGACCTCGATCTGCAACGCATGCAGATGCCGCGCCGGCCTGCCGTAATGTTCGGTGATGAACCCTCCCGCATAGGGCTTGTTATGCGCGACGGTGTAGCCCATGCGGACAAGCAGGCCGATGGCCATCTCGGTGAGCGCCGGCGAGGCCGAAATTCCGAACCGATCGCCGATGATGAAGTCGGGCCGCACGCCGTTGTCGCCGACGCGTATACTGGCCGGCATCGAGTGGCAGTCGATCAGCACGGCATAGCCGAACCTGGCATGTGTTCTGGTCAGGAGCCGCTTCAGCGTCTCGTGATAAGGCTTGTACACTGCTTCGATGCGCGCCACCGCCTCGGCCAGCGGCAGGCGGCCGGGATAGATATCGAGGCCTTCGCCGACAAGCTTCGGCACCGTGCCCAGCCCGCCGGCGACACGCGCCGAACGGATGTTGCAGAAGGACGGGACCGGCTCTGCGAACATGCGCGGATCGAGTTCCCACGGCTCGCGGTTGACGTCGAGATAGGCGCGCGGAAAATTGGCCGCCAGCAGTGGCGCGCCGAGCGGCACGGCGCCGCCGAAAAGCTCCTCGACATAGCAGTCCTCCGACCGGCGGATGGCGTTGCGGTCAAGCCGCGCCATGGCCAGGAAGCGCTCCGGATAGTGGCGGCCGCTATGCGGTGAGTTGAACAGGAAAGGGACGCGCTGCTCGGCGCCCGATCGGATTTCGAAGGGTGGGACGACCGAAAAATCCTCGGCTGCCGTTTTCAATTTGCACGAACCAGGAAACAGCACTGCATCATGACGTAAAACTTGCCACCTTGCGTGCGGCATGTCCAGCATTTCGGGCGACGAAACCCCAGCTTGAACCGGATGCGGGACGCCCTTCATTCACTTGATGTTTACCGACACATCCTCATATACAGCATGGTTAACAGCCTTGCCCGGCGGCAGGCTTGGGGCGGGTGATTCGGACGGGATATGATGGCACGCATTCTGCTGGCGGAAGACGACGACGATATGCGCCGCTTCCTCGTCAAGGCGCTGGAACGCGCCGGCTACCAGGTAAGCGATTTCGACAATGGCGCCAGCGCCTATGAGCGGCTGCGCGAAGAGCCTTTCTCGCTGCTCCTGACCGACATCGTCATGCCGGAGATGGACGGCATCGAGCTTGCCCGCCGCGCCACCGAGATCGATCCGGACCTCAAAGTGATGTTCATCACAGGCTTTGCCGCAGTCGCGCTCAATCCGGATTCCAAGGCGCCCAAGGACGCCAAGGTGCTGTCGAAGCCCTTCCACCTGCGCGATCTCGTCAACGAGGTCGAGAAGATGCTGCAGGCGGCCTGAGCCACCTCGGCAGGCATCTACGATGCGCCGCGCCGATGCGACAAACGGAAGCCGTCTTTCCACATTCCCGCTATTGACGCGCCGGATCAAAAGTGGTGTATGCGCGGCTTCGGATGGGCGTGTAGCTCAGCGGGAGAGCACTGCATTGACATTGCAGGGGTCACAAGTTCAATCCTTGTCACGCCCACCATCCTTCCATTAAATTAGCCGATCTCCGCCAGTGGACCCCGCGCACACCGGCTGGGTATATTGCAGCCTCCGCCCGGCCTAGCCTCCGATCGCGCGCGGCACGTCAGGCTAAGCTCCTCCAGCGCCACTGTTGCCGCTGTGTTACAGCGCAACCCCTGAAAGCCATGCTATCAACCCTTAGGTGCAATGGCGGATCGGGAGCGACAGGCGAATTATGAGGAAAGTTCTACTCACGTCGGCAATGCTTGTTGGGTTTTGTTCGCCAGCCTTTGCTGCGGATGCATTGTCGGTCGAGCCCACGTCCTACAATTGGACTGGCGCCTATATCGGCGCAGTGGCCGGCGTCAATTTTCTCCAGGGCGATGTGACGATCCCCAATAACGATCCTAGCGAATACGATGGTGATAGCACCTCGGCATCGGTTGGCGGCCAAGTAGGCTATCAATACCAGTTCGATAACAATTTCGTTCTCGGAGCGGAGGCTCGTCTGGTTGCGGTGTTCAACAAGAAGACGGTGCCGACCATCGACAGTGAAACATTCGAGACCGCTGCCGATTGGCAAGGCGACATCGTCGCCAAGGCCGGATATGCGATGGGCAATTTCCTACCCTACGTTAAGGGCGGCGTGGCCTTCCTGCACCTGCACGATACCGGATATAGCGTTCTCGGTTTTGGCGATACCAAATTTGACAGGACTTATACCGGCTGGACGATCGGTGTCGGCGCCGACTACGCGCTCAATGACAAATGGGTTGTCGGCCTTGATTACGCCTACGCGCATTTCTCGGACCATAATTTCCAAAACGACAGCGCGTTGGTTGGTCCAACATTCGTCAAGCCCAGCACCCATACGGTTTCTCTGAGTCTGAACTACCGCTTTTGATCTCCCTAATGCAGCCGCGGCAAAGACCGCAGCGGCGGTCCCTATATTCGAATCCCCGCCTTCCAGAGTCGCAGCCGCGCCTTCGCCAGAGGACCGGACTGAGGCGTCGTCAATGGCCGTATGTGCCGTTTGATTCTCTTGAACAAGGCATTGGCCGGTTCCGCATCCAGCGACTTCGCAATCATCCGCAGAGCCGGCTTCACCTTCCCGAATGTTGCATGGAGGATATGCGCCGAGCACGCCGCGGCGTAGGGATGCCCCTCTGCGGCCGCCGCGAAGAAGGACTCGAAATCTTTCGACATGACATCGCCGCGCCATGTCCGGCAGACCAGCACGCCAATCGCTCGCAACGGCATTGCGGAAGAGGCTTCGAACTGTCTTGTCATGAGCGCCTTCAAAACGGCCTCGCCGGACCGGTAGTCGCGTTCGTGAAAAAAAGCCGCCGCGATTTTGAGCGGATAGACGTCGTTGTGCGGATCCAGCGCGTGAGCCTTTTCCAGGATGTCTCTTGCTCGCGCGGGATTGATTTGATCCTCGAGATCTAGAAACGCGGTTTGATAGCCGAAGGCCGCCTCGAGCGGGTGGTAATCGCCCTGATGTCGGCTGAGTTCGGCCAGAATCATTTCCGCGGCTCTCGAACCGTCGAACAAGGTTTTCGGATGGACGAGACCGACATCGCCCATCATCGATGCGACGGACGCATAGACGCTGCCGCCTGCATAGATTTTCTGGCACCGCGCCATCAGCCTCATCTCGAAGAATGCCTTGAGCGTCTCATCTGCGAATTCCGCCGATCCCAGATCGTCGCCCAGCAAGGCTCCCGTTTCCGACCGCAGATATTCGAGCGTTTCACGATCCTGACCGATCAGAAGAGTTGTCAGGCCTTTTGACGAAAGCTCCGACGCGACAGCCTTGACCAAGGTCGAGGCCACTACCTTGTCGCTGAAATGCAGCATGAAGCGATATTTGCCGCGCACGATGTCGCCGCTGCGAAGATGTAAAGCGGCGATCGGCCCCGGAAACGGGCATCTGTCGGCGGCGTCGAGCGCCTGGTTCACGGCCCTGGAAAAACCGAAACCTCGCAATGTCTCCGATCGTCGGACGAATTGGGATCCGCCGTGAAAATGATCCAGTATCTCAAACTCGTTGCAGATCCAGCCGCGAAACCTTCGCCGTGCCGCCGCGGCATCGAGACTGGCACGGCTAAAGGCTACCCCTTCCAGAACATCGAAACCCAATGGTTCGACCGTCTCCCCCAGCCAGTGCTTCTCGATGAAATCGGCGGAGAATATCTTGTCGACTTTCTCGACCGAGTGAAATTTATCGTCATGGATCGGCTTCCAGGCAAAGCCGAAGCGATAGCCGAGCGAGTCGGCAAGCGCCTTGGCGTTGACCATAGCCAGAAGCCGGCCGCCCAAACCGTCCTCCCTGGTCGCCGCGATGAGTTTCGATTGAGAATCATGCAGCGCCAAGACGGATATCGCCTTTCTCGACATGGTCGAGGAACCAGGCATAGGTCTGTTCCAATCCATCTCGAAGCGAATAGGCCGGCCTCCAGCCGGTCTTGAACAGGCGCGAGACGTCCATCAGCTTGCGCGGCATCCCGTCCGGCTTCGTCAGATCGAACGCGATCTCGGCGCCGGCGCCGACGACCGATACGACGGTGCCGGCAAGCTCCGCGATGGTGATGTCCTCACCGCTACCGACATTGACGTGGCCGTCGCCGGAATAAGTCTTCAAAAGCCAGATAAAGGCGTCGGCGGCGTCGTCGACATGCAGGAATTCTCGCATCGGCCGGCCCGAACCCCACACCTGCAGGGTCTTTTGACCGGTTAGCTTCGCCATATGCGCCTTGCGCATCAGCGCAGGCACGACATGACTGCTGTCGAGGTCAAAATTATCGCCCGGACCATAGAGATTTGTCGGCATGGCCGAGATGTAGTCGACGCCATGTTGCCGCCGGTAGGCCTGGCAAAGTTTCAACCCGGCGATCTTGGCGACGGCGTACCATTCGTTTGTGGGTTCGAGCGGGCCGGTGAGCAGCGCGTCTTCCGGGATCGGCTGCGGCGCAAGCTTCGGATAGATGCAGGACGAGCCCAGGAACAGGAGCTTCTGCACCCCGCTGCGAAAAGCGGCCTCGACGACATTGGTCTGCACGACGAGGTTTTCGTAAAGGAAATCCACCGGGAAGCTGTCATTGGCCAGGATGCCGCCGACCTTGGCGGCCGCCATGATCACGGCGTCCGGCCGCCGGGCCTCCATCCAGCGGCGCACGCCGGCCTGGTCGAGAAGGTCGAGCTCGCGGCGCGCCACGGTCACGATCTCGCAATCCTCGCCGGCCAGGCGGCGCACCAGGGCCGAGCCGACCATGCCGCGGTGGCCGGCAATGAAAATGCGCTTTCCTTTGAGATCGAAACTCTTGTCCATAAGCGCAGGTCCTAGGTTGAACGGCCGTTGCGCCAAGTAGCGCCGGCGGTGCGCATCAGATCGGCCCGAACCATTTCCGCCACCAGGTCCTTGAAGCCGATGGTGTGCGACCAGCCCAAAACCTTTCTTGCCTTGGCGGCGTCGCCGACCAGCGTATCCACTTCGGTCGGCCGGAAGTAGCGCGGATCGATCCGCACAAGCGCGGCGCCGGTGGCTGCGTCGATGCCGACTTCATCGGCACCGCTGCCCTGCCAGCGAATGCGGTGTCCGGCCTCGGCGAAGGCGAGTTCCACGAATTCGCGCACCGAATGCGCCTCGCCGGTCGCGAGCACGAAATCGTCCGGCTCGTCATGCTGCAGGATGCGCCACATGCCCTCGACATAGTCGCGCGCATGACCCCAGTCGCGACGTGCGTCGATATTGCCGAGATAGAGCGTGTCCTGCAGGCCGTGATGGATCGCGGCAACTGCGCGCGTGATCTTGCGGGTGACGAAGGTTTCGCCACGCGTCGGGCTCTCGTGATTGAACAGGACGCCGTTGGCGGCGAACATGCCATAGGCCTGGCGGTAATTGACCGTGATCCAGTAAGCATAAAGCTTGGCTGCCGCATAGGGCGAGCGCGGCCGGAACGGCGTGCTCTCGTTCTGCGGAGCTTCGACCGCATCGCCATAGAGCTCCGAGGTCGAGGCCTGGTAGAAGCGCACCGATTTCTCGAGGCCGAGAATGCGGATCGCTTCGAGAAGCCTGAGCGTCCCCAGCGCATCCGCATTGGCAGTGTATTCCGGCGTCTCGAAGCTCACCTGGACATGGCTTTGCGCCCCGAGATTATAGATCTCGCTGGGCTTCGTCTCCTGCACAAGGCGGATCAGATTGGTCGCGTCGGTCAGATCGCCATGATGCAGAAAGAAGCGCGCGCCGCTCTCATGCGGATCGACATAGATGTCGTCGACGCGCTCGGTGTTGAAGGAAGACGACCGGCGTTTGACGCCGTGGACGACATAGCCTTTGCCGAGCAGCAGCTCAGCCAGATAAGCCCCGTCCTGCCCGGTAACCCCGGTGACAAGCGCGACCCTGTTTGCCAGGGCGACCTTGTCTGCCGGGGCGACTTTCTCCGCCATTGCCATGTGCGCCCGCGCCTATTTTCGGCAAGCGAATACGATTTATCGCCGAAACGCAAATCCCCGCACAGGGACCGGCTTAAACGCCCGCGACCGCCAGCAGGGTCTTCATCCTGGCGATGGCAAGATCGGGGTCGGCCAGCAGCCCGGCCTGGTCGGAGAGCCGGAAGACATCCGCGTAGTGGCTTATGCCGCGCGCCGATTGCATGCCGCCCACCATCGTGAAGTGGTCCTGATGCCCGTTCAGCCAGGCCATGAAGACGATGCCGGCCTTGTAGTATTCGGTCGGCGCCTCGAAGATTTTTCGCGACAGCGGCACGGTCGGCGCCATCAGCGCGTCATAGCCGGCCTTATCGCCCTCCGCCAGCTTCGCCAGCGCGGCATTTGCCACCGGCGCGATGGCGTCGAAGATGCCGAGCAGCGCGTGCGAGTGTTTCCTGCCGTCGCCGGCGATCAGTTCGGGATAGTTGAAATCGTCGCCGGTGAACATCACCACCCCTTCGGGCAGCCTGTCCCGCAGCCGCACTTCCTTCTCCGCGTCGAGCAGCGATATCTTGATGCCTTCGACCTTGCCCGCATGCCGCTCGATAATGGCGACGACGGTGTCGAGCGCCGCGTCGAAATCGTTGCTGCCCCAATAGCCCTTGAGTGCCGGATCGAACATGTCGCCCAGCCAGTGCAGGATGACCTTGCCCGATGCCTGGGACAGCATGCGGTCATAGACGCGGGCATAATCGTCCGGCCCTTTGGCCACCGCCGCCAGCGCGCGGCTCGCCATCATGATCGCCTTGCCGCCCTCGCCTTCGATGAAGGCGAATTGCTCTTCATAGGCGCTGATGACGTCATCGAGCGTCTTGGCCGCTGCCGGCGGCAGGTGATCGGTCCCCGCCCCCGAGGCGAGGTCGGCGCCCGGCACAGTTTTGGCTTCCGCCATCGAGCGGCGGATCAGCTCCTTCGCGCTCGCCCAGTCGAAACCCATCCCGCGCTGGGACGTGTCCATGGCTTCGGCGATGCGAAAGCCGAGCCGCCACAGATGATGGCGGAACGCCATCGTCCTGTCCCAGTCGACCGCCGGCCGCGACCACGGATCGGTCATGGCGATGGGATCGGCAACGACATGGGCGGCGGCATAGGCGATGCGCGAAAAGCGTGCGCCCTCGATCGGTTCGGCCGGTTTGCCGACAAGCCGGTAGCTGACGCGGTCGCCGTTTGCCGCAGGCAAGGTGATGTCCATGGAACTCTCCCGTGCGGTCGCTATAAATGGAACGTTCCAATAAATCAAGAACCTTTATGATTCATGGCATCCAAGCCGGAAGACATTGTGTCTCCTTTGGGATGGCCCTTACATTCATTGACGTTTTGAACCGCGCCGATCAATTTTTCGAATCTCCGCGGAATCGTGATTGACTCGGATTTGGATCGATGATTAGAACGTTCCAATAGATTTTCTCGAAACTTGGAGGACATGACGAGGATGGCCAGCCGGCCCAAGGCGACGATCCTGGACATCGCTCGCGAGGCCGGCGTGTCCAAATCGACGGTGTCGCTCGTGCTGCAGGGCAGCGGGTTGATCCGGCCTGAAACCGCGGTCAAGGTGCGCAAGGCGATCGAGGATGTCGGCTATGTCTACAACCGCGGCGCCGCCAATCTGCGCAAAGCCCATTCCAATGTCATCGGCATGGTGATCAACGATCTCACCAACCCCTTTTTCGCCGAGTTGGCGGTCGGCATGGAGCGCGTCTTCCAGGCGGCGGGCGTCGTCCCCTTCATCGCCAACACGGCGGAAAACCCGGTGCGTCAGGAAGAGGTGCTGAAGTCGCTGATGGAACAGGGCGTCGCCGGCCTGATCGTCTCGCCGGCGCGCGGCACCACGCCCGGTACCTTCCGCCGCATCGAGACGGCCGGCGTCCCGATCGTCTTCACCATGCGCAGGCTGCCGAACAGCCGCATTCCGGTGATCGCGCCGGACAATCATCGCGGCGCGGTGCTTGCCGCCGAACATCTGATCCGCAAGGGCCATCGCCGCCTGGCCTTCTTCGGCGGTTCATCCGATCTCGTTGTTTATCAGGAGCGCCTGGGAGGCTTCCTCGAAGCCTGCGAAACGCTCGGCATCCCAGCTTCCGACCGGCTGATCGTCGAGGGCGAGACCAGCCGCAAGGGCGGCATGGCCTGCCTGGAGACGGCCCTTGCCGTGCCGCGACCACCGACCGCAGCGCTGTGCTTCAACGATGCGGTAGCCTTCGGCGTCATGCTGGCATTGCGCAAACGCGGTCTCGAGGCGGGCGCAGACTTCGCCGTCGTCGGCTTCGACGATGTCGCCGAGGCCGAGCACTACAGCCCGGCGCTGACCAGCGTCGCCGTCGATACGGCGGGTCTCGGCGAGCGCGCGGCGCACGTCATGCTGAAGATGATCCAGTCGCGCACCACGCGCGCCGAGAACCATATCGGTGCCGTCAGCCTGGTCGTGAGGGAAAGCAGCGGCCCGGACCGCAACAGCCAAGTGGGAGACGCGGCGTGAGCGTGCGATGGGGACTGATCGGCGCCAGCACGATCGCCAGACAGTTCATGATCGATGCCATCCGCGCGCAGGCCGACGGCGAGGTCGCCGCCGTGATGAGCTCCAGCCCGGAACGGGCCGAGACCTATGCAAGGGAAAACGGCATCGCACGCGCCGTCTCGTCTCTCGACGCGCTGCTCAACTCAGATATCGACGCCGTCTACATCTCGACCACCAACGAATTGCATCTCGAGCAGGGGCTTGCCGCGATCAAGGCCGGCAAGCATGTGCTGTGCGAGAAGCCGCTGGCGCTGACCAGCGCCGATGCGCGTGAGATGGTTGTCGCCGCGAAAGCTGCCGGTATCGTCTTCGGCACCAATCACCATCTGCGCAATGCCGGCGCCCACCGCGCCATGCGCGAGGCGATCGCCGCCGGCCGCATCGGCAAGCCGATCGCGGTGCGCGTCTTTCATTCCGTCTATCTGCCGGAAAACCTGCAGGGTTGGCGCATAACCAAGCCCGAAGCCGGCGGCGGCGTTGTGCTCGACATAACCGTGCATGATGCCGACACGCTGCGCTTCGTGCTGGACGACGACCCCGTCGAGATTTCGGCCTTCACGCAAGCCGCCGGCATGGCCGGCGGCGGACTGGAGGACGGCGCCATGTGCATCTGGCGCTTCAAGTCCGGCGTCATCGCGCAGTCGCATGAGGGCTTCACCACGAAATTCGCCGGCACCGGCTTCGAGGTGCATGGCTCGGAAGGCTCGCTGATCGCCGCCAATGTGATGACGCAGAAGCCGGTCGGCTCGGTGCATCTGCGCAGCGCGAGCGGAGAAGAAGAGCTGAGCTTCGACCGCGAGGATCTATACACCCGCTCGCTGCGCCACTTCCATGCCGCAATCCGCGGCGAAGGGCGGCCTGCCGCCACCGGCGAGGACGGCGTCTGGTCGCTGGCATCGTCCGAAGCAGCACTGCAATCGTCGAACACCGGCAAGGCCGTCGCTATCGACCCGCAACTTGGGGGCATCGCGTGAGCAAGCTCGTCTCGGCGGCCTATGCCGCCAGCCTGATCAAGGACGGCATGGTCGTGTCGGTGTCGTCGTCGAGCGGGCTCGGCTGCCCCGACGCCGTGCTTGCCGCGATCGGCGAGCGTTTCGACGCGGAAGGCCATCCGCAGGCGATCACCACGCTGCATCCGATCGCCGCCGGCGACATGTACGGCATCAAGGGCATCGACCATCTCGCCAAGCCAGGCCTGCTCAAGCGCACGCTCTGCGGCTCCTATCCGTCCGGCCCCTCCTCTGCCGAGCCGCCGCAGATCTGGAAGATGATCGGCGACAATTCGATCGCCGCCTACAACGTGCCGTCCGGCATCCTGTTCGACATGCATCGCGAGGCCGCCGCCAAACGTCCCGGCGTGCTGACCAAGGTCGGCCTCGACACCTTTGCCGATCCGCGTCATCAGGGTTGCGCCATGAACGCCGCGGCCAGCGAGCCGATCGTCTCGGTTGAGCAGTTCGACGGCGAGGAATGGCTCTATTTCCGCGCCATCGTGCCCAACGTCTCGATCATCCGCGCCACGACGGCCGACGAGCGCGGCAACCTCACCTATGAGCATGAGGGCGCCTATCTCGGCGGGCTGGAGCAGGCGCTGGCCGCCCGCAACAATGGCGGCATCGTCATTGCGCAGGTCAAGCGCGTCGTCGAGAACGGCACGCTGAAGCCGCACGACGTGCGTGTGCCCGGCGTGCTGGTCGACCATATCGTGGTGGCGCCCGACCAGTTGCAGACGACGCAGACCCCTTATGATCCGGCGATCTCCGGCGAGATCTTCCGGCCGCTGTCGACCTTCCGCACGCCGGAGATGAACATCCAGAAGGTCATCGCGCGGCGCGTCGCCATGGAATTGCGCGACGGCATGGCCGTCAACATCGGCTTCGGCATCTCGGCCAACGTGCCGCGCATCCTTCTCGAGGAAGGCCAGCACGGCAAGGTGACCTGGGTGATCGAGCAGGGCGCGGTCGGCGGCGTGCCGCTGCTCGACTTCAAGTTCGGCTGCGCCTCCAACGCCGAGGCGATCATGCCCTCGCCGCACCAGTTCATCTATTTCCAGGCCGGCGGCTTCGACGCCTCGCTGCTGTCCTTCCTGCAGATCGACCGCCACGGCTCGGTCAACGTCTCCAAGCTCTCGGCGCGGCCGCATGTGACCGCCGGCGCCGGCGGCTTCGTCGACATCACCGCGCGGGCGAAGAAGATCGTCTTTTCCGGCTTCTTCAATGCCGGCGCCAAGCTGTCGCTGGCTGGAGGCGCGATCCGCATCGACCAGGAAGGCAAGGTCAAGAAGGTGGTCGCGGAGGTCGAGCATATCTCCTTCTCCGGCAAGCGCGCGGTCGCCCAAGGGCAGGACATCACCTATGTCACCGAGCGCTGCGTGATGAAGCTGACGCCGGACGGGCTGATGGTGACGGAACTGGCGCCGGGCATCGACCTCGAACGCGATGTGCTGGCGCAGGCCGAGATCCCGCTCGCTGTGGCGAACGACCTCAAGGTCACGCCTGTGGCGCTTTATCAGGACCGGCCGATCGGCCTGTCGCTCAATGGCGGCGCTTCGCTCGGAGGTGCGCATGGCTGAGCGTCTCGTCACCTTCGAAAAGGACGGCGCCGTCGGCATTGTCACGTTGCGCCGGCCGGAAAAGTTCAACGCGCTCGACATCCCGATGCTGCGCGCGCTCGAAGCGGCGCTCGACGAAGCGGAACTGGCCGAGGGCGTTCGCGCCGTGCTCATCCGCGGCGAAGGCAAGGGCTTCTGCGCCGGCGGCGACGTCGAGGCCTGGGGTGCCATGAGCGCCGCCGACTTCCAGGTGCAATGGGTGCGCTACGGCCACCGCGTCTTCGACCGGCTGGCGCAGCTCCGGCAGCCGACCATCGCGGTGCTCTCCGGCCATGCGCTGGGCGGCGGGCTGGAACTGGCGGCGGCTTGCGATTTCCGTGTCGCCGAAACGCAGGTGAAGCTCGGCTTCCCCGAAACCTCCATCGGCGTCGTGCCCGGCTGGTCGGGCACCCAGCGCGCGGTACGCCGCTTCGGCGCACAGATCGTGCGCCGGATGGCGATCGGCGGCGAGATTTTCCTGGCATCCGACGCGCTCGCGCACGGCGTCGTCGACCAACTGGTTGAAACAGGCAAGGCTTTCGACGAAGCCAAAGCCTGGGCCGAAAAGATCGCCGAGCGCGGTCCGCTTGCGACGGAGGCCGCGAAGCTGATGATCGGCATTGCCGAGGGCGAGGAAGATGCGGCCGCGACCGAGGCGCTGGCCAGCGGTTTCATTGCGCTCACCGCCGACCTCAAAGCTGGCGTCGGCGCTTTCAAGACCAAGCAGAAGCCGGCCTTTTCGAGATCCTAGAGAAGACATGATGAACGCACCCCTCAACATTGCCATGCCGGCCGAGGCGTCTGAGGCGCCGAAGGCCTATAAGCTGCTGATCGACGGCAGGCATGTCGATGCCTGCGACGGCCGCAGCATAGAGCGCGCCAGCCCAGGCCACGGCTTCGTCGTGTCCCGTTACGCGCAAGCGGGCGCGACAGAAGTCGAGGCGGCGGTGCAGGCCGCGCACAAGGCTTTCGAGACCGGCCCGTGGCCGCGGATCAAGGCGTCGGAACGCGCGGCGGTTCTGCTGAAGGCGGCCGACCTGATCGAGACCCAGCTGGAGCAGATCGCGCGGCTCGACGCGCTGGAATCCGGCAAGCCGATCGCCCAGGCGCGCGACGAGATCGGTGGCGCGATCAACATCTGGCGCTATGCCGCTTCGCTTGCCCGCACGCTGCATGGCGAAAGTTACGCCAATCTCGGCGATTCCATGCTGGGCGTAGTGCTGCGCGAACCGATCGGCGTCGTCTCGATCATCACGCCGTGGAATTTCCCTTTCCTGATCGTCAGCCAAAAGCTGCCTTTCGCGCTCGCCGCAGGCTGCACGGCGGTGGTGAAGCCGAGCGAGATGACGTCCGCTTCCACTTTCGTGCTCGGCGACATCCTGCTCGAGGCCGGGCTGCCGGCTGGCGTCGTCAACATTCTCGCAGGCTACGGCGCCGATGTCGGCGCGCCGATGGTCGCCCATCCGCTGGTCGAGATGGTCTCCTTCACCGGCTCGACCCGTGTCGGCAAGACAACCATGGCCGCCGCTTCCGATTCCTTGAAGAAGGTTTCGATGGAACTCGGCGGCAAGAACGGCCAGATCGTCTTCCCTGACGCCGACCTCGAGGCCGCTGCGGATGCCGCAGTGTTCGGCGGCTTCTTCAACGCCGGCGAATGCTGCAATGCCGGCAGCCGCCTGATCGTGCATGAGGCGATCGCCGACGACTTCCTCAACGCGGTCAAGGCGCTGTCCCAGAAGGTCCGCGTCGGCGATCCGCTCGACGATCGCACCAAGGTCGGCGCGATGATCTCGGCCGACCATATGGAAAAGGTAGCCGGCTATGTGACAGCGGCGAAAACCGACGGCGGCAGCGTTTTCGCCGGTGGCGCGCGGCTTCCATCCAACGCCGGTCAATATCTCGATCCGACCATCATCCGTGACGTCACGGAGGATATGGCGATCGCGCGCGAGGAAGTGTTCGGACCAGTGCTGTCCGTGCTCACTTTTGAAACGATTGAAGAGGCATTGCGCATTGCCAACAACACGCCCTATGGTCTGTCTGCAGGGGTGTGGAGCGCCGGTATCGACACGTGCATGTCGGTGGCGCGCGGCGTGCGTTCGGGGACGGTTTGGGTGAATACGTTCATGGAAGGTTATCCCGAACTGCCCTTCGGCGGCTACAAGCAGTCGGGTCTGGGACGCGAACTCGGCAAACGCGCTGTCGAGGATTATACCGAGGAAAAGACTATCCAGTTTCATCGCGGCCAGCGCACCGGATGGTGGGTCGGCTGAGTTGGGAGACCCCGGCGGACACCCGCCGGTTCTGTGAATGCAACAAGGGAGGTAGTACATGTTGCGCAAACTGCTTATCGGAACGGCTCTTGCGACGAGCTTTGCGTTCTCGGCGCACGCCGCGGACGTCAAGGAAGTGCAGATGCTGCATTGGTGGACGTCGGGCGGCGAAGCGGCTGCTCTGAACGTGCTGAAGCAGGATCTGGCCAAGGAAGGCTATGCCTGGAAGGACGTGCCGGTGGCCGGCGGCGGCGGCGATGCCGCCATGACCGCGCTGAAGGCGATGGTCGCGGCCGGCAATTACCCGACCGCCTCTCAGATGCTCGGCTACACCGTGCTCGACTATGCCGCTGCCGGCGTCATGGGCGACCTCACCGAGACCGCCAAGAAGGAAGGCTGGGACAAGTCGGTTCCGGCCGCCCTGCAGAAGTTCTCCGTCTATGACGGCAAATGGGTCGCCGCTCCGGTCAACGTCCACTCGGTCAACTGGCTGTGGATCAACAAGGCGGTGATGGAGAAGATCGGCGGCACCGAGCCGAAGACCTTCGACGACTTCGTGGCGTTGCTCGACAAGGCCAAGGCCGCGGGCGTCATCCCGCTGGCACTCGGCGGCCAGAACTGGCAGGAAGCGACCATGTTCGATTCCGTCGTGCTGTCGACCGGCGGACCGGAATTCTACAAGAAGGCGATGAACGACCTCGATGAGGAGTCGCTCAAGTCCGACACGATGAAGAAGTCGTTCGACAACCTCGCCAAGCTCGTCAAATATGTCGACCCTAACTTCTCGGGCCGCGACTGGAATCTCGCCACCGCCATGGTCATCAAGGGCGATGCGCTGGTCCAAGTCATGGGCGACTGGGCCAAGGGCGAGTTCCACGCCGCCAACAAGACCCCGGGCACCGACTTCCTGTGCTACCGCTTCCCAGGCACCGACGGCTCGGTGATCTACAACTCCGACATGTTCGGCATGTTCAACGTGCCGGAGGACCGCAAGGCCGCTCAGGTGGCACTCGCCACCGCCACTTTGTCGAAGAGCTTCCAGTCGGCCTTCAACGTCGTGAAGGGTTCGGTCCCGGCCCGCACCGACGTGCCTGATACCGACTTCGATGCTTGCGGCAAGAAGGGCATCGCCGACCTGAAGAAGGCCAATGAGGGCGGCACGTTGTTCGGCTCGCTGGCGCAGGGCTACGGTGCCCCGCCGGCCGTCGCCAATGCCTACAAGGATGTCGTGTCGAAGTTCGTCCATGGTCAGATCAAGACCTCCGACGAAGCCGTGACCGAGCTGGTCAAGGCGATCGACGACGCCAAGTAAGCCGTTGCTTGAACTCGGATCTCCCCCGCTTCGGCGGGGGAGGTCTCCCGTCGACAAAGGCGCGGGAAAGACCCTGGCGCGTTTCGCGCCGGGCGGTTTCCGACCAACCGGTACTGGACGAGCCTATGAGCACAGTTGCCGAAACCCGGATCAAGCTGACACCGGAGCATGACGCCCGTCCTGGCGCGTCGGTTCGGTCGCGGCTGCAGGATCTGCTGCCGAAGATCGTTTTGGCGCCGAGTTTCGCGGCGACGATCGTCTTTGTCTATGGCTTCATCCTGTGGACGATCTATCTGTCCTTCACCAATTCCAAGACATTCCCGTCCTATGCCGTCACCGGAGCCCGCGCCTATCAGCGGCTGTGGCGCTGGACCTTCGAGAGCGACCCGCCGTCGAGCTGGTACACCTCGATCACCAATATGGGCATATTCGGCTTCCTCTACATCCTGATCTGCCTGGCGCTCGGCCTGTTCCTGGCCATCCTGCTCGACCAGAAGATCCGCGGCGAAGGCGTGCTCAGGCCGATCTACCTCTACCCGATGGCGCTCTCCTTCATCGTCACCGGCGTCGCCTGGAAATGGTTCCTCGATCCCGGCCTCGGACTGGAACAGACGCTGCATCAGTGGGGCTGGACGAGCTTTCATTTCGACTGGATCAAGAACAAGGATTTTGTCATCTACACCGTGGTGATCGCCGGCGTCTGGCAGGCGTCCGGTTTCGTCATGGCGATGTTCCTGGCCGGCCTGCGCGGCATCGACGGCGAGATCATGAAGGCCGCGCAGATCGACGGCGCTTCCACCTTCCAGCTCTATCGCCGCATCGTCATCCCGCTGCTCAGGCCCGTCTTCCTATCGGCCTTCATCGTGCTCGCGCACCTGGCCATCAAGTCCTATGACCTTGTCGTGGCGCTGACCAGCGGCGGGCCCGGCGGCTCAGCCTGGCTGCCGTCCAACTTCATGTATGAGTTCACCTTCAAGCGCAACGAAATGGCAGTCGGCTCGGCAAGCGCGGTGATCATGCTGATGACCATCACCGCCATCATCGTTCCGTATCTCTATTCCGAGCTCAGGGAGAAGTCGCGATGAGCGCCGTCGCTTCACCCGCCGGCCAAGCCGCAAGCGGCGCCCGCGCGAGGACAATCAACCGCATCGTCATCTACGGGCTGCTTGGGCTGTTCGCGATCTTCTATCTGATGCCGCTCTTCGTCATGCTGGTCACCTCGTTCAAGACCATGGACGAGATCCAGAACGGCAACATGCTGTCGCTGCCGCATGCGCCGACCTTCGCGCCATGGATAAAGGCGTGGAGCGAAGTCTGCTCGGGCCTGACCTGCGTCGGCATGAAGGGCTATTTCTGGAACTCCATCAAAATGGTCGTGCCGGCGGTGCTGATCTCGACGCTGCTCGGCGCGCTCAACGGCTATGTGCTGACCAAATGGCGCTTCCGCGGCCACACGCTGGTCTTTGCCATGATGCTGTTCGCCTGCTTCATCCCGTTCCAGTCGGTGCTGTTGCCGATGGCCACGATCCTCGGCAGCCTCGGCCGCTTCGGCGTCACCCTGCAGAACGCGACCGGGTTCAACTTCGGTCTCGGCAATTCGACCGTGAACCTGGTCTTCGTCCATGTGGTCTACGGCCTCGGCTTCACAACGCTGTTCTTCCGCAATTATTACGAGGCCTTCCCGACCGAGTTGGTTAAGGCGGCACAGGTCGACGGCGCGTCCTTCTTCCAGATATTCCGGCGCATCATGCTGCCCAATTCGCTGCCGATCATCGTTGTGACGGTGATCTACCAGTTCACCAACATCTGGAACGACTTCCTGTTCGCCTCTGCCTATGCCGGCTCCGGCGACGTGATGCCGATGACGGTGGCGCTGAACAACGTCGTCAACACCTCGACGGGCGTCGTCGAATACAACGTCAACATGGCGGCGGCGATGATTGCCGCGCTCCCCACCCTGATCGTCTATGTCGTCGCCGGCCGCTATTTCGTGCGCGGGCTGATGGCGGGCGCGGTCAAGGGCTGACCACATTCGGAAGGAACGACCATGGCTTTTCTGGAAATTGATGGGCTGAAGAAGCGCTTCGGGAATGTCGAGATCCTGAAGGGCATCAATGTCGAGCTCGAGAAGGGCGGCTTTCTGGTGCTCGTCGGCCCTTCCGGCTGCGGCAAGTCTACGCTGCTCAACACCATTGCCGGCCTGGAGCAGATCACCGAGGGCGAGATCCGCGTTGACGGCCGCGCGATCAACGACCTGCATCCTTCGAAGCGCGACATCGCCATGGTGTTCCAGAGCTATGCGCTCTACCCGAATATGACGGTTGCCGGCAACATCGCCTTCGGCATGGAGATGCGCGGCGTGCCGGCGGCGGAACGCCAGGCGGCGATCGACAAGGTGGCGAAGATCCTGCAGATCGGCCATCTCCTCAACCGCAAGCCCAGTCAGCTTTCCGGCGGCCAGCGGCAGCGCGTCGCCATGGGCCGGGCGCTGGTCCGCGACCCGAAACTCTTCCTGTTCGACGAACCACTCTCCAATCTCGACGCCAAGCTGCGCGTCGACATGCGCATCGAGATCAAACGCCTGCATGCCACGACCGGCACGACCATCGTCTATGTCACGCACGACCAGATCGAGGCGATGACGCTGGCGACCAAGATCGCCGTCATGCGCGACGGCGAGGTGCAGCAATTCGGCACGCCGGCCGAGATCTACAACAACCCGACCAACATCTTTGTCGCCGACTTCATGGGCTCGCCGGCGATGAACCTGATCCCGGCCAAGATCGATGCTAACGGCAGCGGGCTGTCGGTGGTTCTGGACCGCGAAGCGCGCCAGCCGATCGTGCTGCCGATGCCCGGCGCGCCTACCGGCCTTGCGGCCTTCAAGGATAAGCCGGTGATCTTCGGCGTGCGCCCCGAAGCGCTGACCGACCCGGAAGGTGCGGAACGCAACGGTTCGAACATCGCCACCGCCGACTGCCATATCGAAGTGGTGGAGCCGGCGGGATCAGATACGTTCGCCGTCACCAATCTGGGCGGCAAGGGCGTGGTGGCGCGGCTGAGAGCTGATGCGAATATCCAGCCCGGCACCAGCACGCCTTTGGCCTTCAACCTGAGCAAGGCGGTGTTCTTCGACCCGGCGACCGAGAAGCGCATTCTTTAAAAGCTATGGCAAACCCGGATATCGTCATCATCGGCTCCGGCATCGGCGGCGCCACGATCGCCTCCGGCTTGGCCGGCAGCGGCGCCTCGATCCTGATCCTGGAGCGCGGCGAGCCGCTGCCCGCGACGCCGCATGCGCGCTCGACGCGCTCCATCTTCATCGACGAGCACTACCGGCCGAAGGAGATGTGGCGCGAGGCCGGCGGTGCCGCCTTCAACCCCGGCAACTACTACTATGTCGGCGGCAATTCGAAATTCTTCGGCGCCGTCCTGATCCGCTACCGCAAGGAGGATTTTTCCGAGCTCGAGCATTTCGGCGGCATCTCGCCGGCTTGGCCGTTTTCCTATGACGAATTCGAGCCGTGGTATTCGAAGGCCGAGCAGCTTTTTCGCGTGCACGGCACGCTGGGTGAAGACCCGACCGAGCCGTTCCATTCGATCCCCTACGCCTTCAAGCCGGTGCCGGACGAGCCGCCGATCGCGCGCGCCCGCGCCGAGCTGAAGAGCCTTGGACTCCATCCTGCCTCGCTACCGCTCGGCGTCGACATCGAGGCCTGGCTGAAGGACGGCAGGACGGGCTGGGACGCCTTCCCCAACACCGGCCAGGGCAAGATCGACGCCCAGACTGGACCGCTGACGGCGGCGCTCACCGACAAGAACATCCGCCTCGAGACCGGCGCGCATGTCGACTGGCTCGAAACCACGCCGGACGGCAGGTCGATCGCCGCCATCCACTACATACAAAACGGCGCACAGAAGAGGCTGTCGCCGAAGCTCGTCATCCTGTCGGCCGGCGCGATCAATTCGGCCGCCATCCTGCTGCGCTCGCCGTCGGCGACGGGCAAGGGCCTCGCCAACAGCTCCGACCAGGTCGGACGCAATTTCATGAACCACAATTCGAGCGCGATGCTGGCCATCGATCCGCGCCGCCGTAACGATAGCGTCTACCAGAAGACGCTGATGCTCAACGACTATTATCTGTCCGACGGAAAGCGCGGCAAGCCGCTCGGCAATGTGCAACTGCTCGGCAAGATCGATGGCAACATGCTGAAGGCCAATGTGAAGAGGATGCCGAAATTCGTGCTCGACTTCATGGCCGGCCACGCCGTCGACTGGTACCTGATGTGCGAGGACCTGCCCGATCCCGAAAGCCGCATCATGGTCGATGGCAAGGAGATCATCATGCAGTGGCGGCGCTCCAACATGCAGTCGCTGGATGGCCTGACCAAGGTCATGCGCGAGAACCTTCGCGCCTGCGGCTATCCGATCGTGCTGTCGCGGCCCTTCGACAAGCGCACGCCGTCGCACCAATGCGGCACCGTGAAGATGGGCAACGACCCCGCAACATCGCCGCTCGACCCCTTCTGCCGTGCCTGGGACCATCAAAACCTGTTCGTCGTCGACGGCGGTTTCCTGCCGACATCGGCCGCCGTCAATCCGGCGCTGTCGATCGCGGCGCAAGCGCTGCGCGTGGCGGACTACATCCGCAAGACGGAGCTTTCTTCATGACAGGCCGGCGCCGCCCCTCATCCGCCTGCCGGCACCTTCTCCCCGTAAACGGGGAGAAGAGCGCTGGCCGCAACGCCGATACCCATTCTGCAACGCTTGCGACTGGCGAAGCCGGCGACAGCATCCTTCTCCCCGTCACTATACGGGGAGAAGTGCCCGGCAGGGCGATGAGGGGCGGCGCCGGCATCCAAGAGGCCAGTCTCCAATGACCCGCCCGGCAGCCATCGTCACCGGCGGCGCGCGCGGCATCGGCCTCGCCTGCGCCGAGGCGCTGGCGGATGCCGGTTTCGACATTCTGATCGCCGATCTTGCTGAGAAGCCTGCGGCTGGGCTTGCCGAAAACATCGATACGCGCAGCGCGAAATTCGCCTACGCTCAATGCGATATCGCCGACCTCGCCCGCCATTCGAAACTGGTCGAAGCAGCCGCGGACGCCTTCGGCCGCATCGATTGCCTGGTCAACAACGCCGGCGTCGGCGCCGTGGTGCGCGGCGATCTGTTGGAGCTGAAGCCGGAGAATTTCGACCGCGCTCTGGATATCAACCTGCGCGGTACAGTGTTCCTCAGCCAGGCCGTCGCCAAGGTCATGCTTGCGGCACCCGCAAACGCCGTCCGATCGATCATCACCATCACCTCGGTGAGCGCCGCTATGGCTTCGCCGGAACGTGCCGACTACTGCATCTCCAAGGCCGGGCTTTCGATGTGGGTGAAGAACCTGGCGCTGCGGCTCGCACCCGAAAATATCGGCGTGTTCGAGGTCCGGCCGGGCATCATCCGAACCGATATGACGGCTGGCGTTTCAGCCAAATATGATGCGCTGATCGAGGACGGCTTGGTGCCGGCAAAACGCTGGGGCGAGGCCAGCGACATCGGCGCCGTCGTGGCCGCGCTTGCCTCCGAAAAGTTCGCCTTTTCGACCGGATCGGTCATCGATGTCGACGGCGCGCTCTCCGTGCCACGCTTGTGAGGAACCATGGCTGACTACATCATCGTCGGCGCCGGTCCGGCCGGCTGCGTTCTCGCCAACCGGCTGAGCGAGGATTCGTCCAATTCCGTTCTGCTTTTGGAGGCCGGCGGCAAGGACTGGCATCCACTGATCCACATGCCGGCGGGCTTTGCCAAAATGACCAAGGGCATCGCCTCCTGGGGCTGGTCGACAGTGCCGCAGAGGCACATGAAGGACCGCGTCTTCTGGTACACACAGGCCAAGGTCGTCGGCGGCGGCTCATCGATCAACGCCCAGATCTACACGCGCGGCAATGCCCGCGACTATGACGCCTGGGAGAAGGAAGAGGGACTGGCCGGCTGGGGCTATCGCGATGTGCTGCCCTATTTCAAGCGCGCCGAGAACAACCAGCGCTTCGCCAACGATTTCCATGGCGACCAGGGACCGCTCGGCGTCTCCAACCCGATCTCGCCGCTGCCGATCTGCGAGGCCTATTTTCGCGCCGGGCAGGAAATGGGCATTCCGTTCAACCCCGACTTCAACGGCGCCAGCCAGGAAGGCGTCGGCTACTATCAGCTGACCCAGAAGGATGCGCGGCGTTCATCAGCCTCCGTGGCCTATCTGAAGCCGATCCGCAGCCGCAAGAACCTGACGGTCAGGACCGACGTGCTCGTCACCCGCGTCGTCGTCGAGAAGGGCCGCGCCGTCGGCGTGGAGATCGTCGGCAAGCCGAGTGGCGAAAAGACGATCCTGCGCGCCGAACGCGAGGTGATCGTCTCGTCGGGCGCGATCGGCTCGCCAAAGCTCCTCATGCAATCGGGCATCGGCCCGGCCGACCATCTGAAATCGGTTGGCGTCACGCCCGTGCATGACCTGCCCGGCGTCGGCTCCAACATGCAGGATCATCTCGACCTCTTCGTCATCGCCGAATGCACCGGCGACCACACCTACGACAATTACGCCAAGCTGCACCGCACGATGTGGGCCGGCTTGCAATATGTACTGCTCAAGAAGGGCCCCGTCGCCTCAAGCCTGTTCGAGACCGGCGGCTTCTGGTACGCCGACCCGACCGCCGCCTCGCCCGACATCCAGTTCCATCTCGGCCTCGGCTCCGGCATCGAGGCCGGCGTCGAGAAGCTGAAGAATCCGGGCGTGACGCTGAACTCCGCCTTCCTGCGCCCGCGCTCGCGCGGCACGGTGCGACTGAAGAGCGCCGACCCGGCCGACCACCCGCTGATCGATCCGAACTACTGGTCCGATCCTTACGACCGCGACATGTCGATCAAGGGCCTGCGGCTGGCCCGCGAGATCATGCGGCAGAAGGCGCTGCAGCCCTATGTGCTGCGCGAGGTGCTGCCCGGCCCTGCCCTGCAAAGCGACGCGGACCTTTTCGACTACGCCTGCCGCACATCGAAGACCGACCACCACCCCGTCGGCACCTGCCGCATGGGGCATGATGCGATGGCCGTGGTGACGCCGGATTTGAGGCTGCGCGGCATCGAAGGTCTGCGCGTCTGCGATGCGTCGGTGATGCCGCGCGTTCCCTCCTCCAACACGAATGCGCCGACGATCATGGTCGGGGAAAAAGGCGCCGATCTCATCCTCGGCCGCGAGCCGCTGCCGCCGGCCGTGTTCAAGGGCAACCAGGCGGCATGAGGCATCAACGAAGATCCGGCATTGCGTCTTTGTCCGCTTTCGCGACGACGTCCCTGAAATCGAGCGCGCGGCGATTCACGCTGATCTCGAAGCCTTGCGCGCCGTTATCGCCGGCATGGACAGGGTCCAATTCAGCGCCAATGTCAGCCCGGAGCCGTTCGGGCGCGGCTTCGGTCACGGTTTCACCATCGACTTCCGCGATGCCGCCGCCCGCGACGCCTACCTCGTTCACGAGGCGCATCAGCGCGCCGGCGCGCGCCTGGTCGCCGCGCTCGAAGGCGGCACCGACGGGCTGATGGTCATCGATCTGGAGGTGACGCAAATGTGACCGCTCGCCGGCTCAAATCCGGCGGCCGTCCCGTTCTCTTTTGCCCGCCCTGGAACATATCGTGCTTTCGGGGGATGCAAAAGGAGCACTGCCTTGAACCTCACCCTCGAGCAGAAGAAAACCGTAACCGCATCGTTCCTCGGCTGGACGCTCGACGCTTTTGATTTCTTCCTTCTGACATTCCTGCTCACCGATATTGCCGCTGAATTCCAGACCGACGTGCCGGCGGTCTCCAAAGCACTGTTCCTGACACTGGCGACGCGTTTCATCGGCGCGTTCTTCTTCGGCGTGCTTGCCGACAGATACGGCCGCAAGCCCATTCTGATGCTCAATATCGTCAGCTATTCGGTGATCGGCGCCTTGGCCGCCTTCTCGCCCAATCTCGGCATATTCCTGGCGCTGCGTGCCCTGTTCGGCATAGCCATGGGAGGCGAATGGGGTCTGGGCAGCTCGCTCGCCATGGAATCCATTCCGCCGAGCGCGCGCGGCACGGTCTCGGGCATTCTGCAATGCGGCTATCCGGCCGGCTATCTGCTGGCCGCGGTCGTCTACGGGCTGCTCTACCGGCAGAAGATCGGCGACTTCACCTTCGGTTGGCGCGCCATGTTCCTCCTGAGCTTCCTGCCGGCGCTGATCGTGCTCTTCATCCGCTCGCATGTGCCGGAATCGCCGGCCTTCGTCGAAGGCCGCGCCCAGACGCGGCCCGGCCTTTTAGAAACGTTGCGGAAGCACTGGCGGATCGCGCTCTACGCCGTGGTGCTGATGATGTTCTTCAACTTCTTCAGCCATGGCACGCAGGACCTCTATCCGACCTTCCTGAAGAAGCAGCACGGCTTCGACACGCACACGGTGAGCTGGATCACCATCGTCGCCAATATCGGCGCGATCGTCGGCGGCCTGGCCTTCGGCGCGCTGTCCGAGAAGATTGGCCGCATCAACGCCATCACGCTCGCTTGTGTGATCGCCCTGCCGGCAATCCCGCTCTGGGCCTACACGACCACGCCCTTCATGCTGGCGATCGGCGCATTCATCATGCAGGTCGCGGTGCAGGGCGCCTGGGGCGTTATCCCGGTGCATCTCAACGAATTGTCGCCGGGCTCGGTGCGGGCGACGCTGCCCGGCTTCATCTATCAGGCCGGCAACCTCGCCGCTTCCTATGGCGGTCCCTATCAGGCCGGCATCGCCGAAGCGCCGGGAAGCAGCTACGGCTTTGCGCTGGCCCTGTTTGCCGGCGTGGTCGCCGTCTGCCTCATCGTCGTCATCCGCTTCAGTCCGGAAAAGCGCGGCCAGGTGATGACCGTGCTCGGTTGAGGGTCTGTTTTTAACCCATCCTGAGCGCCGCGACGCCGGCAACGATGCCGAGCGCCGCGGCCGCGCGCCAGACGGTCATCTTCTCGCCCAGCGCCAGCACTGAGATCAGCATGGCGAACAGGATCGAGGTCTCGCGCAGCGACGCGACCGAGGCGATCGGCGCCTTGGTCATTGCCCACATCACGATCCAATAGGCCGCGCCGCTGAGCACGCCGGTGAACAGCCCGGCCTTCCAGTCGCGCGCCAACACAGGAAGCGACCGCGGCCCGCGAAAGAAGATGCACAGCAAAAGCGCCCACGTCGCATCGCAGACGAACAGCCAGGCCGCATAGCTTTGCGCAGTTGCCGCCAGCCGCGCGCCGCTGCCGTCGGAGAGTGTGTAGCTGGCGATGAAGATCGATGTGCCGAGCGCAAAGCCGACCGCGCGCAAATTGAGCTTCTCCAGATGCGCCCCGCCCCGGAACGACATGACCAGCGTGCCCGCCGACAGAAGCACGATGCCGAGGATGGCGAACGGCGCCGGGACCTCGCCGATCAGGACGATGCCGCCGAGCGCCGAGAGCAATGGTGCGGTGCCGCGCGCCAGCGGATAAGTCTGGGCGAAATCGCCGGCCTTGTAGGCGCCGATCAAGAAAGTGCGGTAGCCCATGTGGAAGATCAACGAGGCGAAGATATAGGGCCAAACTTCGGCCTTTGGCACCTCGACGAAGGGAAGCGCGACCAGCGCCGCAAAGCCCATGCCGAGCGTCATCAGTGTGATCGACAGGAAGCGGTCGAGATGCACCTTGACCAACGCGTTCCAGATCGCATGCATGGCCGCCGCCGAAAGCACCGCCAGGACGACGAACAGCGTCATGCCTGCCTCACCTGCCCGCCAGGCCGGAGGCGATGCCTGGCATTTCAAGATCGATATCGACCCTCAGCGGGAAATGGTCGGAAGCCACCTCGCCGATATCGGCGCTCACAGAACGCACCCTCCCGGCCAGCATGCCGCCGACGAAGCAATGATCGAGCCGTCGTTTCGCCCGCCTGCCGTCGATGACCTTTTCGTGCGTGTGGAAATCCGGCCCCGGCTCGCCGGCGACGGCCGCGGCATCGACGAATCCGTCGATATAGGCAGCGCCGTGATGGTAGGGTGTATCGCCGACGATGCGCCGGTATTCGGCGCTGCCCGGCTCCATGTTGAAGTCGCCCAGCCAGATCGCCGCCAACGGGTTTTCCGGTTCCGGCTGGCCGTTCGACCAGTTGCGCTGCGGCTCGTCGTCGACGCCGCTCCAGGGGCCGCCGTCGGACGGCGCGCGGCGATGTTCGGCAAGCAGGTAATCGATCTGCTCCAGCCGCTCTTCAGCCGCGATATGCGCCAGATGCAACGAAAGCACCCGCACTGGTCCCGCCGGCGTGCGGATCATGCATTCGAGCGCCGCATTGCGAGTGTTGAGCGGCCTCAGCGTCCGCCGCTGCGGCAAAGTGTGCAGCCGCGACCAGACGATCGGCAGCTTCGACAGCACCATCGTGCCGAATTGCCGCCGGCGGTTGACGACGCGGCCATCACGCTTCTCGCTGGCATCCATGTCGAAGGCCGGGCCGTAAGCCCAGTAATAGCCGGGCAGCAAGCTGGACAGGATCTCGGGCTGGTCGTCCTCGTTGCTGCGTTGCCAATGCCGCTCCACCTCCTGCAGCGCGACGATGTCGGCGCCGTCCACCAGCCTGGCGCAGCGGCTGAGATCGTAGCGCCCGTCGCTGCCGTAGCCATACTGGATATTGTAGCTGATCAGCTTCATTGATTAACCGGCTCACTTCTGGTGATCGCAGTAGCGCCACGCCCCTTGCGTTGCAATGGACCGGCGGGGCAAGCGGAATAGTCCAGTGGAAATCGGCGAACCGGCGCTCTAATAAGTCGTCAGCGGCTGGAAGCTTCCGGCGGGCGACGCCGCAAGTTCCGACCAGTCGATCTCCTCCTCCAGCCGGTGATAGGCTTCGTCGCCGATCGTGCCGTTGCTGCGCAGTTCCTCCAGCGTGTCCCGCTGCCGCTTGATGGCGTAGAGGCGCAACCGGTCGTATTCCGTCGCGGCCTGCGCGTCGTCGGGATTTTCGGCGATCCGCCGCTGCGCTTCGTACTGCTCGCGCACGACGGCGGCAGCCGACGAGGTCTTGCGGCTCAGCACATCGAGCGCGGCCTGCATGATGGCGACGCGCGCTTCGGCCACCTCGCGATCGATCGTCCAATCGCGCGGGAAATTGAGCCAGCGCAGCAGAACCTTCAGGCTCATGCCTTGCAGCACCAGCGTGCCGAGCACGACCGCGAAAGCGGCAAGCACGATCGGGTCACGCCCGGGAAAGCCGGCCGGCAAGGCAATGGCGGCGACCAGCGTCACCAGCCCGCGCATGCCGCACCAGCCGACAAGCGCGGCACCGGCAAATGTCGGCGCATCCTGCTTTTCTTCCTCGCTGTCGTTGCGGGCAAACCATCGGATGATCGCGACATACCCCGCCACCCAGACGAGGCGCGCCACGATGACGACGGTAAGAACCGTCGCGGCGAAGACGAATGCCTCGCCTTGCCCATCGCCGGCCAGCCGGCCGATGATCGACCGTGCCTGCAGGCCCATCAGCACAAACGCCAGCACATTGAGCACGAACACCGCCGATTCCCAGACCGAATAAGCGCTGACGCGGCGTCTGGCCGACATGCGGCGCGGCGTGGTGCGCGCGATGGTGATGGCATAGACGACGATGGTGATGATGGCGGAGAGGCCGAGCTTGTCGGCAATGATCCAGACGGCGAAGGTTCCGGCGAACTGCACCACGGTGCTGCTTGCCGCGTCCTCGATGCGTGTCAGCGTGAGCCGCGACACTCGGCCGAACAGATAGCCGGCGATAACACTGCCGACCGTTGCAAGCAGGACGACGGGCACTGCGTCTTTGAGCATGAGTGTGCCGATGGCGGCTGAAACCGATATCCGGTAGATCAGCAGCGCCGTGGCATCGTTGAGCAGGCTCTCGCCCTGCAGGATCGCAGTCAGACGGTGCGGCACCTTGAACTGATTGAGCACCGCGCTTGCGGCGACTGCGTCCGGCGGCGCGACGATGGCGCCGAGCGCGATCGCCGCCGCGATCGGCAGGCCGGCCATCTTCCAGCCGACAAAGGCAACGACCACCGCGGTGAAGACGACCGCGCCAAGCGCCAGCAGGGCAAGCGACAGCCGGTAGCGCTTCAGGTCGCGCAACGAGGTGTCATAGGCGGCATCGAGCAGCACCGGCGCGATGAACAGCGCCAGCGCCAGTTCCGGATCGATCTCGATCATCGGCGCGCCCGGCACGAAGGCAAGCCCAACGCCGGCAAGCGCCAGCAGCGACGGGTAAGGTACCTCCAGCCATCGCGATACCGCCGTCAGCGCGACGGCGATGAGCAGCAGGACAAGGGTGAGTTCGAACAGCGCCATGGCTCATCGTAACGATGGAACCAGGCGTTTGGCACTGCAAAAGTGATGGTGAATGGTGAATGGTGAATCATCAGAAGATCTCGAGCACGTAAAGTGCTGATCGCCATTCACCATTCACTCTTTCCCTAATGCAAAACCAGCATATCGCCCGATGAGAAGGAGATGTCCGCCTTGTCGCCTACGGCAGGGGGCGGTGTCGCCGAGTTGTTGAAGGTATCGAGCGATACCGTGTTGCCGCCGATGCCGACGCGCACGCGGATGACGGAGCCGAGGAAATGCACTTCGGCGATCTCGCCCGACAGGCTGGTGTCGTGGCCAGGCTGGCGCCCCAGCGAGATGGCTTCGGGCCGCAGCGCCAGCGACAGCGTGTCGCCTGACTTCGAGCCGTTGAGCTTGCCCTTGAGCGACACTTCCTGGGCGTTGACTTGCACCTTGCCGGACGCGGCGTCGGTGACCTTGCCTTCCAGCACGTTGAGCGTGCCGACGAAATTGGCGACGAATTTGGTGGCCGGCCGGTTGTAGATCTCGAACGGCGTGCCGACCTGCTCGGCCTTGCCGCCATACATCACCGCGATGCGGTCGGAGATCGACAGCGCCTCTTCCTGGTCATGCGTGACGAAGATGGTGGTGATGCCGAGCTTCTTCTGGATCGATCGGATTTCCTCGCGCAGCGACACGCGCACCTTGGCGTCGAGCGCCGACAGCGGCTCGTCGAGCAAAAGCAGCTTCGGCTTCGGCGCAATCGCCCGCGCGAGCGCGATGCGCTGCTGCTGGCCGCCGGAAAGCTGGTAGGGATAGCGATCGGCCATCTGCGGCAGCTTGATGATGTCGAGCATCTCAGCGACGCGCCTGTCGGCATCGGCCTTCGGCATGCCACCTACCTTCAGTCCGAAGGCGATGTTCTGCGCCACCGTCAGGTTCGGAAACAGCGCGTAGGCCTGGAACACCATGCCGACATTGCGCTGGTTGGGCTTCAGCCTGGTTATGTCCTTGCCGCCGACGACGATCTTGCCGGCCGAGGGCTCCTCGAAGCCGGCGACCATACGCAGCACCGTGGTTTTGCCGCAGCCGGACGGCCCCAGGAAGGAGACGAATTCGCCCGGCGCGACATCGAGATTGAAGTCCTCGACCACTGTTGTGGCGCCGAAGGATTTTCGCACATGCTGGATGGAGAGGAACGGCTCGGCCATGGCTTTTTTCTTTCGATGCTCTTCGCTCAGTTGGGGCGGTTCGCCGATCTTGGCGCGAAACGCGACAGAATCTGGATCAGGGACATGCAGCCCCAGGTTATCACGAAGGCGATGATGGACAGCGCGGCCGGTTCGTAGGCGCGATTAGCCACAAGGTTCTGCAGATACGGACCGAAGGCAGGGCGATTGAGCAGACTGGCCATGGTGAATTCGCCAATGACGATGGCGAAGGTGAGGAACGCGCCCGACAGCACCGCGATCAGCACATTGGGCAGAATAACCCGAGTGATGATCGTACCCCAGCCTGCCCCCAGAATCTGCGCAGCCTCCGTCAGCGTGCGAACGTCGATGGTGCGAAGACCGGTGTCCACGGCCCGGTACATATAGGGCAGCGCGAGTGCCGCGTAGCCGATGACCAGCAGCGCGTTCGCTCCCAAATTCGACCCGAGAAACGGCAGCGGCGAATTCGAGCCATACATTCTGATATAGCCGAAAACGATGACGATGGCTGGGATAACCAACGGCAACAAGGTGATAAACTCGACCACCGGGCGCAATTGGGGCAGGCGCAGGCGGATCCAATAGGCGGTTGGCACCACGACCAGCACGCCCAGGAGAATCGTGAAGATGGCGACGACCACGGAAAATATGAAGGTAGCCTGAAACTGGCTGTCGCCCAGCACGACCTTGTAGGCATCGAAGGAATAGACACCGCGCCGCATGCGCAGCGAGAACTCGACTGTCGCGATCAGCGGTATGAAGAAATAGGCCGCGCCGAGGATGAAGACGGCCCAGGCCCAGAATTTGCCAGCCTTCATTTGAGCCACCTCTCCGAGCGGGTCCGAAACCAGATGTAGAAGATGTTGGCAAGCCCGGTGATGAAGATCATGCCGAAGGCGATCGCATAGCCGAGATGGGCATTGTGCAGCACGTCGCCGCGGATCTGCGCATAGAGCAGGATCGGAACAATGTTAAGCGACGAGCCGGTCAGCGCATAGGCGGTTGCGATTGCTCCGAACGCATTGGCGAAGAGCAGGATGACGGTGCCCAGGAAGCTCGGCCAAAGCACCGGAATGACCACCATGCGCCAATATTGCGCCTGGGTGGCGCCGAGCGTGGCGGCGGCCTCGCCCCATTCCCGTTTCAGCCCGTCGATCGCGGGCACGATGATGACCACCATCAGCGGAATCTGGAAATAGACATAGGTGATCGTCAGACCCCAGAACGATAGCAGGTTGAAGCCATGCGCGTAGAGGTTCAGGCCGACCAGCGTGTTGAGCAAGACAGTGACGAGACCGACCCGCCCAAGCGTCGCGATGAAAGCAAACGCGAGCGGCACGCCGGCGAAATTGGATGCGACGCCCGAGAAGGTCAGTGTCGCTGAACGTATCCAGTCGGGCAGCCCGCCGCGCACGATGGCGATGGCGATGGCAAGGCCGGCTAAGGCGCCGATGAGTGATGACGCCAGGCTGACCTTTATCGAGATCCAATAAGCTGCAACGATGTTGGCCGAAAAGAGCGCGACGATGTTTGCGAAGGTGAATTCGCCTGCCTCATTCTGGAAAGCGCCCAGCATCAGATAGAGCGTGGGCAGGATCAGGAACATCACGGCGAAGATGAAGAAAGGCGTGACGCCAAGCCACTGCGTCGGCAGCCTCAGGCTCCGAGCCTCTGCCGGCGGCGCGGTCTTTCCCGCAATAGCCTTGTTGGAGAGCGAGAGATCGGTCATGCGCCGGTTACCGTTCTGAAACGAGGCCGGGCGGCCAGGGCCGCCCGGTCGATATCACCCTGTTACTTCACATTGGCGCCGACAGTGGCGTCCCAATTCTTGGTGATGGCTTCTTTGGCCTTCCCCTGCTCGTCGAGCGTCGGGAACACGGCGGAAGCGTACGACTCCGCCGGCGGCAGCTTGGCCAGCACGTCCGCCGGAATCTTGCCGTTCTTGGCGAGATCGTTGAAGCGGATCGGATGGCAGTAGCCCTTCAGCCAGCCGATCTGGCCTTCGTCGGAATAGAGATACTCCATCCACAGCTTGGCGGCGTTCGGATGCGGCGCAAAGGCGCTGATCGCCTGCACATAGACGCCGGCGACGACGCCGGTCTTCGGCACGATGACGTCGACGGGCGGGTTGCCCTTCAGCGTGTCGCGGCCCGAAAGCGCGTTGTAGTCCCAAGTGACGAGGATCGGCGTCTGGCCCTGGGCGAGCGTCGCCGTCTTGCCAATGACCGGCACGAAATTGCCGGCCGCATTGAGCTTCTTGAAGTATTCGAGGCCGGCGGTGCCCGCGGCTTCACCAGCAGCGGCGCCACCGGAAAGGCCTGCAGCATAAACGGCCTGAATGGCTTGGTTCGAAGCACGCGGATCGCCGGCAAGCGCGACCGAGTTGGCGAATTCCGGCTTCTGCAGGTCAGCCCAGTCGGTCGGCGATTCCTTGACCAGATCCTTGTTCACCTCGAAGGCGAGCACGCCGTAATAATCGCCATACCAGGCACCATCGGCATCCTTGGCGCTGTCCGGGATCGAGTCCCAGGTCGACACCTTGTAGGGCATCAGTAGGCCGTCTTTCTTGGCGGTCGGGCCGAAGGACAGGCCGACGTCGATGACGTCAGGCGCCTGCGGGCCCTTGTTGTCCTTGTTGGCCTTGATCGCCTCGACCTCGTCGCCCGAGCCGGCGTCGGGATTGAGCTCGTTGATGGTGATCCCCGGATACTTAGCCTTGAAACCGTCGATCACTGCCCCGTAGCCACACCAGTCATGCGGAAGCGCGATGGTGGTGAGCTGGCCTTCAGCCTTCGCGGCCTTGACGAGATCGTCCAGCGAATCCGCGGACGAAATCACCGTCGACGCAAAGAGCGCCGCGGCCGAGAGGGAAAGCACTTTCCCCGTGAACTTGAACATGTGTTCTCTCCGTTGAACTGGCGCGTTTAAGCGCCTGCGATGCGGGTATCGTTTTCGTGTGACAGCCGGATGAAGGCTTTTTGAAACCCGATCCCCGCGGCGAAAAAAGTTAACTCTTTTTAACGGACTGTAGCAATTAGCCCGCGCTTAATTTTCCGGCTAATGGTTATTCACCTTGCCCTTTGCCCTCTCCCTTCCCCTTTGGAACGCCTCTTCAGTCAACTCTTCGGCATTGAAAGCCGGCTCTCAGACGGAGCCGGCGATCGCATTTTCGAGCAGCGTCAGCGCCGCCTTCTTGGTGAGCTTGACCGGGTTGCCGCCGGCCGTAGGATCGACCACCGCCATGTCGGCGATCAGCGTCTTGCGCTTCTTGTCCATGTCGAGGCCCTTGATCAGGCCGGGCAACGCATGCGGCACCTTGAGTTCCTTGCGCAGCTTGACGATCGCCTTGGCGAAGCCGTCGAAGCCGCCCTTGATGCCGCAATAGGCGGCGAGCCTGGCGATACGCTCCTCGATCGCCTCGCGGTTGAAGGCCAGCACATAAGGCATGAACACGGCATTGGTCATGCCGTGATGAGTGTCGTAGAGCGCGCCGATCGGATGCGACAGCGAATGGATGGCGCCCAGCCCCTTCTGGAAGGCGGCAGCGCCCATGGCGGCGGCGCTCATCATATGGGCGCGGGCGACCAGATCCTTGCCGTTGGCAAAGGCCTTGGGCAGGTTCTCGAAAACCAGACGGATGCCTTCCACCGCGATGCCGTCGGCCATCGGGTGGTAGCCCGGCGCGCAATAGGCCTCCAGGCAATGCGCAAGCGCGTCCATGCCGGTGCCTGCAGTGATGAAGGCCGGCATGCCGACCGACAGCTCCGGATCGGCAATGACGATCGCCGGCAAAAGCTTCGGATGGAAGATGACCTTCTTGGTGTGGGTCTCCTCATTGGTGATGACGCCGGCGCGGCCGACCTCGGAGCCGGTTCCCGCCGTGGTCGGCACCGCGATGATCGGCGCGATCGCGTCCGAATTGGCCCTGGTCCACCAGTCGCCGACGTCCTCGAAATCCCATACCGGGCGCGTTTGCCCGGCCTGGAAGGCGATCAGCTTGCCGAGGTCGAGCGCCGAGCCGCCGCCGAAGGCGATGACGCCGTCATGCTTGCCCTTCTTGAACACGGCGATGCCGGCGGTGAGGTTGGACTCGACCGGGTTCGGCTTCACCTCCGAAAACACGCCGTACGGGACCTTGGCGTCGTCGAGGATCTTCAGCGTCGATGCGACGACCGGGAGTTTTGCCAGGCCCGGATCGGTGACGAAGAGCGGGCGCTTGATGCCCGCGGCAGCCAGCACGTCCGGCAGTTCCTTGATGCGCCCGGCGCCGAAACGGACGGTGGTGGGGTAGTTCCATTTGGAGATCAGCTTGGACATGTCTTGTCTTTCAAAAAGTCAGATTGCTTCGCGCAGGTGATAGGATTTCGGCCGGGTCAGATTGTCATAGCCGATGGCCGAGAGTGCGGCGCCCTTGCCGGTGTCCTTGACGCCGGTCCAGACCAGCGCCGGGTCGAGATAGTCGCAGCGGTTCATGAACACCGTGCCGGTCTCGACGCGGTCGCCGATGGCCACCGCGCGCTCCGTGTCGCGCGTCCAGATCGACGCCGTCAGTCCGTAGGGGCTGTCGTTCATCAGCGCGATCGCTTCCTCGTCATTGCGCACCTTCATGATGCCGACGATCGGCCCGAAACTTTCCTCGCGCATGACGCTCATCTGGTGGTCGACCCCGGTCAGCACTTCCGGCGCCAGATAGGGCGAGCCTGGCCTGTCGTTCTCGACCTTCATGCCGATATGGGCCTTGGCGCCCTTGCGCAGCGCCTCGGCCTTTTGCTCGCGGATCAGGTCGGCGAAGCGTGGCTGCGCCATCGGCCCCATGGTCGTCGCCTGCTCCAGCGGATTGCCGACGACATAATTCCTGGTCTCGGCGACAAAACCCTCGATGAACGCGTCATAGACCTTCTCGTGCACATAGACGCGCTCGATGCCGCAGCAGCACTGGCCGGAATTGAAGAAAGCGCCGTCGACCAGATTGGCGACCGCATGATCCATCTTAGCGTCGGGCAGCACATAGGCGGGGTCCTTGCCGCCGAGCTCGAGGCCGAGCGTCATGAAGGTGCCGGCCGCGGCCTTCTCGATGGCGCGGCCGCCGCCGACCGAGCCGGTGAAATTGACATGATCGATCTTGCCGGAGCCGAGCAGCTTCTCGGTCTGGGCGTGGTTCATGACCAGGTTCTGGAAGAGCCCCTTTGGCAGGCCGGCCTTGTCGAAAGCCTGCTGGAAGCGCTCGCCGACCAGCAGCGTCTGCGCGGCATGCTTGAGGATAACGGCACTGCCCGCCATCAATGCCGGCACGATCGTGTTGACCGCGGTGAGATACGGATAGTTCCAAGGCGCGATCACCAGCACGACCCCGAGCGGCACCTTCTTCACATAGCGGCGGAAGCCGTCCTTCGGGTTGGAGGCCAGCACCGGCTTCAGCGCGGCTTCGGCGATCTCGACCATGTAGTTGGTGCGTTCCTTGACGCCGCCGAACTCGCCGCCATAGCGTACCGGCCGGCCCATCTGCCAGGCGATCTCGGGCACGATCTCGTCGGTCATCGCAACCAGGGCTTCCAGCATCGCCAACATGTATTTGCCGCGCTCGACGACCGGCGTCTCGGCCCATTTTTCTTGCGCCGCCCTGGCGCGCTCGACCGCCGCGTTGATCGCCTGATCGTTCGCGACCGGCCGCTCGGCATAGATCGATCCGTCGATGGGGGATTTGAGTTTGACCGTTTCGGTCATTTCTTCCTCGCAGTTTTACAACAATCGAAAATCACTTGGCTTGGCGCCGCCCCTCATCCGCCTGCCGGCACCTTCTCCCCGTATAGTAACGGGGAGAAGGGAGAAGCTCCTGCGCGGGCGACCCCCTCTCCCCGTTCTTCACGGGGGAAGGGTAAGGGTGAGGGCGGCGCCGACCCTAACCCAGCCCCCTAGTACCTCTCAAAACCCCTGTGCAGCTCCCAATCCGTGATGCGGCGGTCATATTCGAACTGCTCCCAGCGGGCGGTGTGCACATAGTGCTCGATCACGTCGTCGCCGAAGGCCTGCTTCAGCATCTTCGACTTCGAAAGTGTCTCGGTGGCGTCGCGCAGCGTCTTCGGGATCTCTGGCAGACGCGAGGCCTGATAGGCGTCGCCGACGAACGGCTTCTGCAGCTCCAGCTTCTCGTCGATGCCGGCAAGGCCGGACGCGATCAGGGCGGCGAAGGCGAGATACGGATTGAGATCGGCGCCGCCGATGCGGCATTCCATGCGGATGCCCTTGGTGCCCTCGCCGCACAGCCGGAAGCCGGCGGTGCGGTTGTCCTCGCTCCACATGATCTTGGTCGGCGCGAAGGTGCCGGCCTGGAAGCGCTTATAGGAATTAATGTAGGGCGCCAGGAACCAGGTGAATTCCTTGGCGTATTTGAGCTGCCCGGCCGCCCATTGTTGGCCGAGGCTCGACAGCGTCCAGTCGGCCGTCTTGTCGAAGAACAGCGGCGTCTTGCCGTCCGCGCTCCACAGCGAATTGTGGATATGGCTGGAATTGCCGGCCAGCCCGTAATTGTACTTGGCCATGAAGGAGATCGCCTTGCCCTCGGAATCGGCGATCTCCTTGGCGCCGTTCTTCAGGATGACGTGGCGGTCGGCCATCTCGAGCGCTTCGGCATAGCGCACATTGATCTCTTCCTGGCCGGGACCCCACTCGCCCTTGGAATTCTCGATCGGAATGCCAGCGGCTTCCATCTCGTTGCGAAGCCGGCGCATGACGCCCTCTTCCTTGCTGGTGATGCCGATCTGGTAGTCGCCGATATAGGGCGAGGCGCTGTCGAGCCCCTGCCAGTGCTTCTTGCGCGCGGAATCGTAGGTTTCGCTGAACAAATAGAATTCGAGCTCGGAGGCGAAATAGCCGATATAGCCGCGCTCCTGCAGGCGCTTGACCTGCTTCTTCAGAATCGCGCGGGGTGAGTGTGCCAAATCCTCATGGTCGTGATGGTCGAGCACGTCGCAGATGACCAGCGCCGTCTTCTCCAGCCAGGGAATGCGCCGCAGCGTCGACAGGTCCGGCTTCATGACGAAGTCGCCATAGCCCTTTGACCAGCTCGCCGCCTTGTAGCCCGGCACCGGCTCCATATCGATGTCGCAGGCCAAGAGATAGTTGCAGCCATGCGTCTCGCCATGCGCGGAATCGACGAAATACTGAGCCAGGAAGCGTTTTCCCGAGAGCCGGCCCTGCATATCGACGATGCAGGCCAGCACCGTGTCGATCTCGCCGTTAGAGACCGCTTTCTTCAACTGATCGAACGAGAAATTCCCGGCCATTCCTTTGGCACTCCAGCGCTTGTCGATTGAAAGGGAGAAGCAAAACCATGGCCGGCGTTGCGCCGGCCATGAAGCGAAGTATCAGTGGCCGGTCTCGCCAACCGCCACTTCGGCTGCTGCAATTTCCGCCTGACGGCGAGCAATATCGGCCCCGATCGGCGGGCCCTTGAACCGCTTGGATTCTATGCCGAACCACAGCACCGCGAGAAGGATGATCAAACCGATGGCATAGTTGATCAAGATATCGAAGGGCGGCTGGATACCCGCGTACATCAACACCATAACGCCGAGGATGGTGATAATGGCGAACGGCTTGGACCACACGCCCAGGCGGAACGGGCCGAATTCGGTCCAGCTTTTGCCTTCAGCAAGAAGGCCAGCCGCCACCGGCATCGCATAGGACACATAGAGGAACAGGGCACAGCCGGCCGCCAAAGCCGCGAAAGCCGGCGAGTAAAGCGTCGCTGCGACCGAGAGGACGGCTCCGAGCCAGATCGCCGCCACCGGCGTGCGCCATGTCGGGCTGACGGTTTTCCACATGGAGGAGCCGGGCAGCCCGCCATCACGCGCGAAGGCGAATATCATGCGCGAGGTGGAGGTCAGTCCAGCCAGCGCGCAGATGTAGTTTGCTACCACGATTGCGATGGCGATGATGCTCTTCAACCAAAACGGCGCCGGCAGATTGTTGAAGAGATTGAACCAGGCGTTCGCGCCGTCCTTGGCAGTCGCCGCCAGATCCGGGCTTGCCAGCACGAAAGAGACGGCCATGACGAAGCCGAAGACCAATGACCAGAGAACCGAATGGATCATGCCGCGCGGCACTGCCACCCGGGCGTTGTGGGTCTCCTCCGAGGTATGGGCGGAGGCATCAAAACCGGTGATGGTGTATAGTGGGTAGAGAAGACCGATCAGGAAGGCGACCAGCGCCGTCCGTGCCGTCGGCACATAGCCGCCACCCGCATCGCCCGTGTTGTTGACGAAAGTGGTCAGTCGCGAGAAATCCCAGCTCGCGCCCCAGATCAGGAACATCGCGGTCAACACCACCGCAACGACCAGGATGAGATAGCCCGAAAAGTCGGTCAGCGCTGTGGTCAACTTGATGCCGAAATGGTTGAATAGCGCCTGCGTCACCGTGATGATCACGACCCCGATCACCTGCTCCTGATAACCCCAAGCCGACACATCGTGGCCGAACACGCCGGCCCAAACGAGGTCCTTGAAGAGCGCATAGACGCCGACATTGACCGAAGCGACAACGAAGATCAGCCCAAGCAGGTTGATCCAGGCCGTCGCCCAGCCCCAGCCGCGCCCGCCCAAGATCGACGACCAATGGTAAAGCCCGCCGGCGGTCGGATAGGCCGAACCGATCTGGCCAAGCGAAGCCGCGACCACAAGAGCGAACAGACCGCCTATAACCCAGCCGATGGTCGCTTCGAAACCGCTGCCGGTGGCCATGGCCAGCGGGAACGAGGTGATGCCACCCGCCAGTATGCAAATGATCGAGAAGGAAATGGCAAAGTTGGAGAAGCCGCTCATGCGGCGAGCCAATTCCTGGGCATACCCCATGCTGTGAAGGACTTTTACGTCCTCAGACTTGTCGATTTCTTCAGGTCTCATTTTGGAAGTCCCCTATCTGGTTCTTAGCTGGCCGATTGTACTGACTTTCCCATTGCGCGTTGTCGGGAGCCCCTGGCCTCGTCAGGCTCCAGATTCGAGAATATGCCGGTGAGCAGATCCGCCCATTTCCGCTGCCCGGTCTCGCCGGAGATTTCGTCGTTGCGGATTTCGATCATCGCGCAGGCAAGGCCGCGCGAACGCGCGTGCCGTTCCAGCGTGAAATAGACGCGGTCGGCCGGCGAATAGGGTTCGTTGACGCCGACGGTGACGCCGGAGAGCCGCTGCAGCGCCGATATCAGCGGCGCCGCCAACCGGCGATCCTCGTCATGGATGATGCCGATATGCCATGGCCGGTTCTTGCCCTTATAGACCGGCGTGAAGGAGTGCACCGACACCAGCCGCGTCTCCTGGCCGCGCGCCAGCCGCCCGTCGATGATCTGGGCGATCGTGTCGTGGAACGGGCGCCAGGCAAGGTCGACGCGCGCGGCGCGCTGCTTGTCGGATAGATCTGTGTTCCCAGGGATGGCCGTCGTCTCGCTAATCGGCGGCACGAGGTCCGGCGCGTCGAGCGGCCGGTTGCAATCGACGACGAGCCGCGACACGCGGGTCTCGATCAAGATGGCATTGAGCGCTTCGGCCATGCGGCGAGCGACAGGAAGCGCGCCGGGATCCCAGGCGATGTGGCGCGAAAGATCCTCGGCCGGCAGGCCGAGCGTCCCGAACTCGGCGGGCAGGACGTTGGAAGCGTGGTCGCAGGTGAAGACAAAGGGGCTTGAGCCGCCGGGGTTCGTCACCCTCACGGTTTCAGACGGTGCAAGGCTGGCGGGCCGTGCTCTCTCCATACTGCCGTCCCCTGGGGGCGCTGTATCGAATGTTACGTATTTTGTCTCATTGCGTCCCTATGAATGATTTCATACAGTTTGACCGGCTTTGTCAAACGCGAATTCGGGAAAACGGCGGCGGGGCGGCCAACGGGCGGGGGAAAACCATGATTTCCAGCATTGCCGAACTGATCTCGGACCGCATCGGGACGATGCCGGCCGGCGAGCGCCGCGCCGCCCAGACGCTGATTGCCAACTATCCCTTGACCGGGCTGAAGACAGTCGCCGAATTCTCGGCCGCGGCCGGCGTGTCCTCGCCGACGATCCTGCGCTTCGTGGCCAGGCTCGGCTTCCAGAACTACCCCGAATTCCAGTCGGCGCTGCAGGATGAGCTGGCGGCGCAATTGCAGTCGCCCGCTTCGCGCACGCTCGATCCAAGCTCGGCCGGCGGCGCCATCTCGCCGATGCTCGAGGCAACGCTCGACAACATGCGCGAGACCTTCCGGCACCTCACCGACAGACAGCTGGCGGACATTGCCACGAGACTTGCCGAGCGGCGCGGCAAGACCTTCCTCATCGGCGGCCGTTTCACCGATCCGCTGGCGCGCTACATGGCCGCTCACCTGGCCATCATCCAGCCGGATGTCTATCACCTCGCCGGCCAGGAGAGCATCTGGCGCGACCGGCTGATCGACATGGGCAAGCGCGACGTCCTGGTGATCTTCGATATCCGCCGCTATCAGGAAAGTCTCGTGCGCTTTGCCGAGAAGGCTCACCATCGCGGCGTGCAGATCATTCTCTTCACCGACCAGTGGCTTTCGCCGATCGCCCGCTTCGCCCGACACGTGATCGCCGGACGCACCGCCGTGCCCTCGGCCTGGGATTCGTCCGCCGCACTCTTCGTCGTCGCAGAAACGCTGATCGCCGCCGTGACGAGGCAATTGGAAGCCGCCGGCGCCAAGCGCATGCGCGACCTGGAGAGCTTGCGATAGAGCCGGATGATTTCAGGTCGGACAGACCTGAAATCTGAATCCGTCCCAAAGCCGCCTATATCAACGCGGAGCCGGCCGAGCAGCTACTTTACGATCCTGCCCTCGATCGACCAGCGCGCCGCCAAAAAGTTCAGCACGGCGGCCACCACGACGCCGACGATCTTGGCCGGCCAGACGCCGACAACCCCCGCCAGTACAGCGATCGACAGGCTCGAAACACCGAGCGAAATCAGCGCCCCGAGCGAGACGAAACGCAGGAAGGACCGATGCAGCCGGATGTCCGGGTCCCGCTCGAACGACCAGAAGCGGTTCGCCACGAAGGAGAAGAGCACCGCGACGAACCAGGCACCGACATTGGCGGCCAGAGCCGGCACCACGAGCTTGAGCAGCAGGAAGAATGCGGTGAGATCGATCCCGGTGTTGACCAGCCCGACCAAGGCGAAGCGGACGATCTTGTTGCAGGTCGAACGCCGCGGCTGGCCGGCGCTCATGCTTTGCCGTCCATGACGCGCACTCCGGCCCGTTCGAGGCTGGCGCCGAAATCCTCAGAACTGAGAATCGTGAACTCGACCTCACGCGCGCCCTGCATCGGGTCTCGCGCCCGTAAAATGTCATCGACTTGACCCGGATGACACATGAACACCCCTTGTTCGGGCAATGTGTCGACCGCCGCGCGCAGCGTCGGACCGAATTTTTGCGGCTGCCGCCAGTCATAGATCCCGCAGAGCGGCGTCATCACGTTAAAGCCAGCCCGCTGCATCGACCTGTTGAAGCCCGCGGCCAGCGTGGCGATCGCCGCGATCTTGGCCGCCGCGTCCAGGCCGCCAAGGCTGGGCGCGCCGCGCAGCGCCGGCTTGTGTGCGCTCTCCCCAAACCGGGCGAGCAACCAATTCCGTACCACGGGAAGAAAATGCACGTGCTGGTGCCCGTCGATGTGATCGGGCGGGCCAGTCAGCGCGTCGGTGAAGAGGTCGTACTGGGCGTCGAGCTCGGCATGAATATCCCGCTCGTCGATGCGCCCTCGACGGACCGGCAGCGCAAGAGAGGCAAGCCCAGGCAATTTGCCGTCTGGCGCCAAACTGGACGAGCCGGTTGCGGCGGTCTGATCGGTGAGGGTCAGGTGCAGCCCGATGGCGACCTGTTGACGCAACGGCCTGATGCGCGCCGCCGCCTCTTCCCATTCGGCAAACCCGGTCATGCAACTGGTCCCGGTCAGGCGGCCGCGCTCGATGAGGTCGAGGATCGCGTTCGATACCCCCGGCGCAAGCCCGTAATCATCGGCGATCAGGCGGATCGGCCGGGTCATTTGCCGGGGGCAACCTGCTCGGCGGCATTGCCATGCAGCACGTCGCGCACGATATAGACGGGCCGGTCCTTGCTTTCGCTGAGCGTGACCCAGACATACTCGCCGATCAGGCCGAGCAGCGCCAGGTTGAGGCCTCCAAAAAGCACGACGGCGACCATGATGCTGGGGTAGCCAGGCACGGCGATGCCATAGAACAGCACCTCGAAGAGCACCTTCACGCCATAGGCCAGACCCGCGAATGCCGCGAGCAATCCGATGAGGCTGATGACGCGCAGCGGGATCACGGAAAACGAGGTGAACCCTTCAAGCGAGAACGCGATCAGGTTGAACCTTGTCCATTTCGACGTGCCGCCACCACGGTTTTCCGGCGAATAAAGCACAGCCTTCTGGCGGAAGCCGGCCCAGGCGAACAGACCCTTGTTGAAGCGGCGCTTGTCGCGCACGCTGGTCAAGGCACGCGCCACCGCGCCGCGCATGACACGGAAATCTCCGGCATTCTCGGGAATATCGAAGCGCTGGCTGCTGTTGATCAGCCTGTAGAAGAGCCGCGCCAGCTGGCTGCGCCGCCAGCTCCCCTCGCGCCGGTCGTTCTGCGCGTAGACGACATCGATCTGCGGATGCTCGACCAGCTCGCCGATCATCCTCAGGCTGATATCCATGGAATGCTGGAGGTCCGAGTCCATGATCAGGACCATGTCGCCACGGGAATGATCGAGCCCGGCGAGCACCGCCGCTTCCTTGCCGAAATTACGGCTGAGCCGCACGATCTCCCAGGAGCCGGAGAGCGTGGCCGCGAACGTCTCGGCGCTGCCGTCGCGGCTGCCGTCGTCGACGAGTATCTTGCGGACTGTCATGCCGAAGCGCTCCGCCACGGCCACTTCCAGCTTGTCGAGCAGCCCGACAAACGCGATGGCGGATTCGGCCTCGTCGAAGAACGGCGCGATGATGTCGAGCATCTCAGCCATGCGCGACGGCCCCGGCGGCAGGCGCCTTCTGTCTGTCTTGCGTCCAGAACCAGCCGACGAGCACGCAGCCAATTATGGTGATGCTGATCGGCCGGAACCACGGGTGGAAAAGATCGTGCAGTTGCAGGTCGGCACTGGTCAGTCCGGTGACGAAGAGGAACGCCGCCAAGAACCAGCACATGGCCCCGGTTCCCTTCTCCCGCCAAAGCAGGGCGATTGAGAGGCCGGCAGGCACCGCCACCATGGCGTAAGTGTTCTGCTCGACCCGCGGATTGAAGACGCACATGTAGAATGCCGCGGCGAGGAAGATAGCGAGTCCGCTGATGTTGGCGTCCAGCCTGCGATCGAGCTGGAGCACCAGCCAAAGCGTGAGCAAACCCGCGACGACGCGCACGATCGTCGCGTCAAACTCGGAAATCGGGAGGCCAAATCGCATGAAAGGCGCCGTGAAGTCGGCCGGAACGAAGGGGCCGGTCGGGTCCACCGTCATCGAAGTAAGAAGCCGGAAGAAATCATGATACTGCGCGTTGACGTAGTCGCTCGACGCAAAGCCATAGGGTATCGCGAGCACGACGAGCACCGCCAGCACCAGCACCGGTATCAGCCGGGGACGCAGCGCCCCCGCCAGAAGCAGCATGATGATCGCGGTCGGCTTGGCGATGATCGCAAGCATGGCCCAGAAGAAGCTTTCGGACCGGCGCCCCTCGAGTGTCGACAGTGTAAGGAACCAGCACGCCCCTGTGAGCAGGATCGTCGCCTGGCCATTGCGAAGCGCCGCCAGCGCCACCGGCAAGGCAAGAAAAAGACCCAAGGACAGCAGCCATGTCTGCTCCTGGCCGCCAAGCTTGCGCACCTGACGCATTGCGGCAAAGGTCAGGACGCTGAAGCCCAGCATGTGCCACAAAATATTGCCCAGATACGGCCCGAGCTTCAGCAGGGGAACATAGAGGACGGCGAAGGCGGGAGCGTATAGATACCCCATGGCAACTTCGACCTGATACAGCGGTTGGCGATCCAGAAAAGCTTCACTGCCATGCCTGTAGATATGGACCACCGAACGCGCATCGGGCGACCATAGCGCCAGACCAAGCACAAGCAGAAACGACCCGGCCCAAAGCCAAAGCCCCAAACGGTCGAAAACCGGCTTGGTTACCATCATAGCGCACCCCGCATTCCGACCAGGACGGCTTTCCCATCGCCGCCTGGTTTTTAACCGCCGGCGAGATATCACATCGAATGGAATAAAACATCCGAACGTGGCTGTTACCGGCGCGAGGCAATGACGGCGCGACAGCGGCTTTTTTCCGCCGCTGTCGGGCCGATCACAGCTTTGTGTTCAAGGCTTTGGTCTGGTCTGAACAGCTGCGATCGGGCGCTCGGATTGCCTCACGGCCTGATGAACACCTTTCCATTTGGCTTGGCGAGCTCGGCCGGCAGCCTCGCCATCGCTTCGTCGAGCGGCACGACCGCGGTGACGTCGGTCGACCAGCGTCCATCGGAAAAGCGCTTCTGCGCTTCCAGCACCGCCGGGCCCAGCCTGTCGCGGAACTGGCGCATCCATTCGGCCAGCCAGAACCCTTCGACGCGCTTGTGCTGGAAGATCAGTTGGCCGGGCTCGCGGATCACCGTCGGCTCGGCGTCGAGCCTTCCATAGACGATCCAGCGCGCGCGTTTCGGCATGGCATTGAAGATGGTCGAAGCCAGCGGGCCGGTGACCGCGTCGAGGAAGATGCGCGGCTGCTCGGCCTTCATCGCCTCGCGCAAGACCGCCTCGAAATCCGCCGCTTTCTCGTTGAGCACATGGGCGGCGCCGAGCTCCTTCAGCGGCGGAATCTGCTCGTCGCGACGCACGGTGACGATCGGACGGAAACCTTCCTCCTTCGCTAGGCCGATGATCAGCTTGCTGAGCTGGCTGGCGCCCGCGGTCATGATGAAGGATTTTTCGCCCTCCTCTCTGACGATGTCGAACATGGCCAAGGCCGTCAGCGGATTGACGATCATCGCGGCGCCGTCCTCGTCGCGCACGGTGTCGAGAAGCGGAATGCAAGACGCGGCCTCGGCAACCGCATAATCCGCCCAAGCGCCCCAGTTCGACACGCCGGTGGCGAAGGCCACGCGTTTCCCTGCAAGGCTCCTTGCATAGGGATCGTCGCCCGTGGCGACGACGATGCCGACGCCTTCGAAGCCCGCCGGCCGGCCCTTTACCCGCGGCTGGCCGTACTGGCCCTTGATGAAGGCGATGTCGGACGGGTTGACCGAGGCGAGGCTGACCTTGATCAGCGCCTGCGAGGGACCGGGCGCCGGCACCGCGATGCTGCCGGGCTGGAGGTAAGGCTCCATCGCCTCCAGCGCGGCCGCCGAGGGCGTCCTGGTGTAACCGTCGCCGACAAGCAGCAGACCCTGCATTTGCGAAGGAAGCGTCATGGCCGTCAGACCTTTTCCTGCGTGTATTTCTTCAGTTCCGTGCGCGCCACCTGCCGCCGGTGCACCGCGTCCGGCCCGTCGGCCAGCCGCAATGTCCTCAAATGCGTCCACGAGCGGGCGAGCGGCGTGTCCTGGCTGATGCCTTGCGCACCGAACATCTGGACTGCCTCGTCCGTGACCTTCAGCGCGACGCGCGGCGCCACCACCTTGATCTGGCTGATCCAGGGCGCGGCCGCGCGAGCGTCCCCCTGATCGATCATCCAGGCAGCCTTGAGGCATAAGAGCCTCGCCATCTCGATCTCCATCCGGCATTCGGCGATGATGTCGAAATTGGCGCCGAGCTTTGCCAGCGGCTGGCCGAAGGCCTCGCGCCGCACCGAGCGTTGGCACAGCATCTCCAGCGCCATCTCGGCCTGGCCGATCGCGCGCATGCAGTGATGGATGCGGCCAGGCCCCAGCCGCCCCTGCGCGATCTCGAACCCTCTGCCCTCGCCGAGGATCAGGTTCGTCGCCGCCACCCGTACATTGTCGAATCTCAGATGCATATGGCCGTGCGGCGCGTCGTCGTCGCCATAGACCTGCATGGGCCGCAGCTTGGCGATGCCCTTGCTGTCGGAGGGCACCAGGATCATCGAATGCCGGCGATGCTGCGGCTCCTCGTCCGATCCCGTCCTGACCATGACGATATAGATGGCGCAGCGCGGATCTCCCGCTCCGGAAGCCCACCATTTTTCGCCGTTCAGCACATAGTCCTCGCCTTGCCGCTCGCAGCGCATCGAAATGTTGGTGGCGTCCGAGGAAGCGACGTCCGGCTCGGTCATCAGATAGGCCGAGCGTATTTTCCCTTCGAGCAGCGGCTCCAGCCAGTCGCGCTTGTGCGCTTCCGAGCCGTATCGCTCCAGCACCTCCATGTTGCCGGTGTCAGGCGCCGAGCAGTTGAAGGTCTCGGCGCCGAGATGCGCCTTGCCCATCTCCTCCGCCAGATAGGCGTATTCGACGGTGGAAAGGCCGTAGCCGCGCTTGGAATCGGTGAGCCAAAAGTTCCACAGGCCGCGCTCGCGCGCCGTCTTCTTCAAGCCGTCCAGGATTTCCGTCTGCCTAGCGGTATAGGCCCAGCGGTCGCCATTCCTGCCGACTTCGGCGAGGAACTCTTCGCCGAGCGGCGCGATCTCGTCGCGCACCATCGCCGCCACGCGCTGATGGAGCGGCTTCAGCCGCTCGGTCATGCCGAGATTCATGTCCGCCATCGCTTCCGGCCTTTCCGAAGATAAACCTTTACCCGTGGCAAGGATGACCGTACTTCGGCTAGCCTTGTCAACGCGAGTCCTTGGGCGAGTCCCGGCCGGCCTGATGCGGAGAAACACGATGAGCTATCTGGACAAGCTGTTCTCGGTCGCCGGCAAGACTGCGCTGGTGACGGGTGCGGCGACCGGCATCGGCCGCATGGTGGCGACCGGGCTGGTGCGCGCCGGCGCTCAGGTGATGATCGCCTCGCGCAAGGGCGAGGATTGCGCAAAAGTCGCCAACGAATTGAACGCGCTCGGCGGCTCCGGCCATGCCGAGGGCTTTGCCGGCGACGTGTCCAGCGAAGCTGGCATCGCGGCACTGGTCGCCGAGGTCAAGGCACGCACGGAACGCCTGCACGTCCTGGTCAACAATGCCGGCATTTCCTGGGGCGCGCCGCTGCAGGATTTCCCCTACCATGCCTGGGCCAAGGTGTTCGGCGTCAACGTCACCGCCGTCTTCCATTTGACGCGGGAGCTCTTGCCGCTTCTCGATGCCGCCGCGAGCGACGAGGATCCTGCCCGCGTCATCAATCTCGGCTCGGTGATGGGCACCCAGCCGCTGGCCGACGACGCCTATTCCTACGCCGCCTCGAAAGCGGCGGTGCATCATTTGACGCGCACGCTGGCGATCGAGTTCGCCGCCCGCCGCATCACCGTCAACGCCTTTGCGCCCGGTCCTTTCCAGAGCCGCATGACGGCCTTTGCCACCGCGACCGAGGAGCAGGCGAAACATGTCGGTAACCATGTTCCGCTCGGCCGCATCGGCGTGGCGGATGACATTGCCGGCGCAACGCTTTATTTGTGCAGCCGAGCCGGAAGCTATGTCACCGGCGCCATCCTGCCTATCGACGGCGGCCAGTCGGTGCAGCATGGCATGACTTTGTTCAAGGAATAAGGTGCCCGGTTCGAGGAATCGCGGTCCGGGCGGGTTGCGGAGGACATCAGTGTGGAACCGATCAGTCTCGATACGCTTCTGGCAAGCGTCGGCAAGGAGGTCGGCGTCTCGCCCTGGCGAACGGTGACGCAGCGCATGATCGACCAGTTCGCCGATGCGACCGACGACCACCAGTTCATCCATTGCGATCCTGAGCGCGCCGCGCGCGAGACGCCGTTTGGCGGCACCATCGCGCATGGCTTCCTGTCGCTGTCGCTTTTGTCGGCAATGACCTTCGAGACCATGCCGCCACTGGAAAACAGCAAGATGGGCGTCAACCACGGCTTCGACACGCTGCGTTTCCTGGCGCCGGTGAAGACGGGTTCGCGCATCCGCACCCGCTTCGTGCTGGCGGACGTCAAGGTCAGGCCGTCCGGCTGGGTGCAGACGGCGCATGACGTGACCATCGAGATCGAAGGCTCGAAGAAGCCGGCGCTGACGGCGCGCTGGCTGACCTTGACGCTGATCGAGCGCCAACCCGAGAACGCATGAGCGGCGAGGCCGGTGCCATAGACCAGGCGGCCCTTGCGCCCTACCTCGAGGCGCATATCCCGGGTTTTGCCGGCCTGTCGGCGATTGAAAAATTCAAGTCCGGGCAGTCCAATCCGACCTATCTTTTGACAGCCGCCAGCGGCCGCTACGTGTTGCGCGCCAAGCCGCCGGGACAGTTGCTGAAATCCGCGCATCAGGTCGACCGGGAATTCCGGGTGATGCAGGCGCTTGCCGGCACGGCGGTGCCGGTGCCGCGCATGCTGCATCTTTCCGGCGAAGACTCCCCGATCGGCCGCATGTTCTACGTCATGGAGTTCCTCGACGGCCGCATCTTCTGGGATCCGTCACTGCCGGACGTATCCGGCAATGACGAGCGCGCCGCGATCTACGATGCCATGAATGCGACGCTCGCCGCCTTGCACGATATCGATGTGGACGCCGTCGGACTTGGCGATTTCGGCCGGCCCGGCAGCTATTTCGAGCGCCAGCTCGCGCGCTGGGCCAGCCAGTACAAGGCCTCCGAAACCGAAACCATAACAGACATGGACAGGCTGATTGCCTGGCTCGAAACGCATATGCCTGCCGATGACGGCCGCGTCTCGCTTGTCCATGGCGACTACCGGCTGGACAACATGATGTTCGCGCCGGGCGCGCCGAAGATCATCGCGCTGCTCGACTGGGAGCTGTCGACGCTCGGGCATCCCTTCGCCGACCTTGCCTATCAATGCATGCAATGGCGTCTGCCGCATGCCTCGGGCTTTCGCGGCCTCGGTGGCATCGACCGCGCCGCTGCCGGCCTGCCTTCCGAGGAAGCCTATGTCGAGGCCTACTGCAGACGGCGCGGCATCGAGAAGATAGACAACTGGACCTTCTTCCTCGCCTTCTCCTTCTTCCGGCTGGCGGCGATCTGCCAGGGCGTCTACCGCCGCGCGCTGGACGGCAACGCCTCCAATCCGGAAAAGGCAAGGACCTACGGCCAGGCGGTAAAACTGCTCGCCGCGCTCGCGGCGGAACTGATTGACGAGAACAGCTGAACGCGGAGAAGCCCGGCAATGGGCCGTTTCGATGGGATGACGGTGCTGATCACCGGCGCGACCGGCGGTCTCGGCAGCGGCGCGGCAAAGGCCTTCGCCGCGGAAGGGGCACGGCTCATTCTGTCCGACCTCGACGAGTCTGCGCTTGGCGATTTCGCCGCAACGCTCGACGCCGAGACGGCTCACCTTGCCGGCAACATCGCCGACGAAAAGCTCTCGGAGGATCTGGTGAAGCTGGCCGTGCAAAAGTTCGGCCGGCTCGACATCGCCGTCAACAATGCCGGCATCGTCCACTCCTTCGTACGCCTGCCGCAGGTCACCTCGGAGGAAGCGCGCCGCGTGGTGGAGGTCGACCTGCTCGGCGTCTTCTATGCCATGAAACACCAGATTCCTCAGTTGGAACGGCAATTCAGGGAAAGCGGCAAGGGCGGCGTCATCGTCAACATCGCCTCGGTCGCCGGCCTCTCAGGCGCGCCGAAGCTTTCGGTCTATGCCGCCGCCAAGCACGGCGTCGTCGGGCTGACGCGCTCGGCTGCCGTGGAATACGCCAGCAAGGGCATACGCATCAACGCGGTCTGCCCGGCCCACACCCGCACCGCGATGGTCGACGGCTTCGTGCGTTTCACCGGAGCGCCCGAGGCCGAAGCGATGGCCGAGCTCACGCGCGGCGTGCCGATGAAGCGTGTCGGCGAGGTCGACGAGATCACCACCGGCATCCTGTTCCTCGCCGACCCGGCCAATTCCTTCATGACCGGCCACGCTCTGGCGCTCGACGGCGGCATTGGCGCCATCTGAGCAATTTCAGGAAAAGTGCCTTAACGGTTTTCCGTCCGCAATTGCGTTAGGACGGAGAGTGCACGCAAGGGAACTGGAGGCGCCCTTGTCCGTTTCCGTACAGCGTATATAATTTCGTCAGGCAACCAATCACAAAGGCAAGCGTATATTGGCGCTAAGCGTTCAGAAACGCCGCGAAAAACAGAAGGCGGAGCTTCGCTCCGAACTGGTCGCGGCGGCTCACAAGCTGGTCCAGGAAGAGGGCTATGAGGGCCTGACCATCCGCAAGCTGGCCAAGCGGGTCGGCTACGCGCCGATGTCGGTCTATTCCTATTTCGCCGACAAGCAGGACATTCTGTTCGCGCTCGCCGAGGACGCCTTCGAAACGCTCGCCCGCCGCATCGAGGAGCACCCCGCCGACGATCCGATCGAGGCGCTCAAGGCGGTGATGACCGAATATGCCGCCTTCGGGCTCGGCAATCCCAATGAATACCGCACCGTCTTCATGACCGAGAAGACCAAGCTGCCTGAAGGGCGCAGCTACGCGGACATGGAAGAAGGCAATCCGGCCATGAAGGTGCTGATCAAACGCGTCGAGGCCTGCGTTGCCGCCGGCAGGCTCAAGGGCGACCCGCGCGCCATTGCCACCATGCTGTGGACCGTAGGCCACGGCACGATTTCGCTCTTGATCACCTTTCCCTTCTATCCGTTCGGCGACGCCCAGGCCTATGTGAAGCGCATGTGCGATTTCACGCTGGCGGGCTTGCAGGCGCAGGATATTCCGCCGCTGACCGCGACGCCCGTCAACTGCTGATCTCTTGATCGTCGGCTTGCACCGCTTCGCTTGATTTGCGGCGCCGAATTCCTGTGTTCAAAAAAATTTGTCGTACACGTACAGATTCCTCCTTGAATTCCGACTCTATTAACCGTATTTGTACACCGTATCGTACATGTACGAAAAAGATTGACTGGAGACGGAAAATGAAGAAGACCATCCTTGCTCTCGCCACCGTGCTGGCTTTCTCGGGTACCGCTTTCGCTGGCGCAAGCCAGCCGGCCAAGCACGCCCCCGCGGCTTGCGCTCAGACCAACGCCAGCGTGAAGCTCGACTGCACCCCGACCGGTTCGGTGGAAAAGGGCGACGCCAACAAGACGACGAAGAGCCCGCGGCTCGGCATCGATGTCAGCCCCTGGTTCGTGCCCGGCCTCTGAGCACTATTGGCAAGACTTCGAACGAAAACGGGCGGCATTTGGCCGCCCTTTTTCGTTTCTGCCCGCGCTCCTGAGGACCTGCTCGAGCCTATCTCTTGCGCGGTTTCGTTCCTGCCGCGGTCTTAGCCTTATTCTGCTTTGCCGGTCCGCCGGGAATGGAAGTGCTGGTGATCGATACCGGGTCGCTGGCGGGAAATGTGTCCTCGAGGCCTTCCTCGAGTTCCTCTTCCTCGACCTCGTGGCGCCGCTCCTGCTCCAGCGAGCGGACTGCAGCTGTCTTCTTGGATGACTTCGGCGCGGATTTGGACGGCATCGGCAATCTCCCTCGCAAGCCGCAGAAACGACATGGACTGGCGATGGTTCCTTGAAACCGACGCCGCGAAGCTCAGTTCGCCGCGTCGACCGCCGCTTCCGACAGCAGAGTGAAGACATAGTCCGAGAAGGAACGCCAGCATTCCACCCGGAACGCATCGGCCGCGCTGCGCAGCAGCACGATCTCGGATTTGCCGAGAATGGTGCGCGAGGCAGCACCGACCGGGAAAACCTCGAGCGATAGGTCCTGCGGACAACCCGAATTGACCGTCGCCGCGGCGGCAGGTCCGACAACGGAAATCCCGACATTGCGGTGCGAGATGCCGACCGCCGAATGCAGCATTGTCACCTTGGCGCAATCGGCGAGCGGATCCTTGCCCGCCTCGTCGATGATCATCCATTCGTCGGGCCCGAGCCACAGCGCCGTGCGCCCGTCCTTGGTCGCCGAAGTCTTGGGCTTTGTCGGCAGCGTGAGGCCGAGCGCCTTGGAAAGCGCTGCAAGGGAAGCCTGGGGGGCGCGCAGCGAGATGCGTTCAGCCGGCGGCAGCATCTCGACCTTGACGCCCGGCGCCGACAGCGTGCGGCCGGCAAGCGCGGGCCGACGCTCGACGGAGGTGGAAGCAGCAGCGGCTTTTGTCTTGGCAGCGGCCTTAGCCATTGAGGCGTTCTCCCTTCTCGTCGACGAACACCATGCCGGTGACTTCCACCTCGATCGTGCCGTTCGGCATCGGCACATAGAGCGTCTGGCCCATGCGGTCGCGGCCGCCGGCGACGAGCGCCAGCGCGATCGAGCGACCGCAATTCTCCGACCAGTAGCTGGAGGTGACGTGGCCGATCATCTTCATCGGGATCGCCTGCTTCGGGTCGGCGACGATCTGCGCGCCCTCTTCCAGCACGACCTTCGGGTCCTTGGTCTTCAGGCCGACCAGTTGCTTGCGGCCCTTGGTTACAAGGTCCGGCCGGGTCAGGCCGCGGATGCCGACGAAATCGGTCTTCTTCTTGCCGACCGCCCAGTCGAGCCCGGCATCGTTCGGTGTGACTGTGCCGTCGGTATCCTGGCCGACGATGATGTAGCCCTTTTCGGCGCGCAGCACGTGCATCGTCTCGGTACCATAGGCGGTCGCGCCATGCTTCTGGCCTTCGGCCCACAGCGCTTCCCACACAGCCTCGCCGTAATCGGCCGGCACGTTGACCTCGAAGCCGCGCTCGCCAGTGAAGGACATGCGGAACAGCCTCGTCGGTACGCCGCAGATCCTGCCCTCGCGCACCGACATATGCGGCATCGCCTCGTCCGACATGTCGATGCCTTCGACCAGCGGCGCGATGATGTCGCGCGACTTCGGCCCCTGCACCGCGATCACCGCCCATTGTTCGGTGATCGAGGTCAGCCACACATTGAGATGCGGGAATTCGGTCTGGAGGTAATCCTCCATGTGGTTCATGACGCGCGGTGCGCCGCCGGTCGTGGTCGTCACGTGGAAGCGGTCCGGCGCCAGCCTGCCGACGACGCCGTCATCATAGATGAAGCCGTCCTCGCGCAGCATGATGCCGTAACGGCAGCGGCCGGTTTCGAGCTTCTCCCACGGATTGGTGTAGAGCAGTTCCATGAACTTCGCCGCGTCCGGCCCGACCACCTCGATCTTGCCGAGCGTGGAGGCGTCGAACAGGCCGGCGGCCTTGCGCACCGTCACGCATTCGCGGTCGACGGCGGCATGCATGTCCTCGCCCGCTTTGGGGAAATACCAGGCGCGCTTCCAATGGCCGACATCCTCGAACACCGCACCTTGCGACGCGGCCCAGCCATGCGTTGCCGTGCGGCGGGTCGGGTCGAACAAGGCGCCGCGCGCGTGGCCGACGATCGAGCCGAACGTCACCGGCGTGTAAGGTGCCCGGAAGGTGGTGAGGCCGACCTGCGGGATCGGCTTGCCGAGCGTCTCGGCGGCGATCGCCAGGCCGTGCATGTTCGACGTCTTGCCCTGGTCGGTCGCCATACCGTTGGTGGTGAAGCGCTTGACGTGCTCGATCGAGTGCATGCCTTCATGCACCGCCTGGCGGATGTCCTTGGCAGTGACGTCGTTCTGGAAATCGACAAAGGCCTTGACCGTCGTGCCCGGGCCGGCACCGGGCGCGGCGCCCAACATACCGCGCGACCAGTTCTCGCCGGCGTCGACCTTGGGCTTGGCGCCCTTGCCAACCTTGCCGTCGGCCTCCTTCGCCGCCTTGGCGCCCGCCGCGTAAGCCTCGTCAACTGAGGCGGCCAGCCCGTCGGTACCGTTGCAGGCGCCGACCGAGACGCAGTCCTGCGCGTAGGTGCCCGGCACGAAGCGCTTGGTCTCGTCGTTGAAGGCGACCTTGCCGCGCGATTGAGAGAACAGATGCACCGATGGCGTCCAGCCGGCCGACATGAGGATCGCGTCAACCGGGATGGTCCGCTCGCCGCCACCATTCTTCGGCTGCACGGTCATTGACGACACACGCAATTTGCCGCCGGCGCTGACCACCGCGCGGCCAAAATTGATCTCGATGCCGAGCGCCCTCGCCTCGTCGATCACCGGTCCGGCCGGGTTGTCGCGCAGATCGACGATCGCCGCGATGTTGATGCCGGCCTTCTTGAGATCGATCGCGGCGGCGTAGGCGGAATCGTTGGCCGTATAGACGCCGATATTCCTGCCGACCGCGACGCCGTAATGGTTGAGGTAGGTGCGCGCCGCCGAAGCGAGCATCACACCCGGACGGTCGTTGTTGGCAAACACCATGTGGCGCTCGATGGCGCCAGTGGCGATCACGACGCGCTTGGCGCGAACCTGCCACAGGCGTTCTCGCGCAAGCTCCCGGCCCGGGCTCTTGAGATGGTCACTGACCCGCTCGACCAGTCCGACGAAGTTCTGCGCGTAATAGCCGAAGGCGGTCGTGCGCGACAGCACGCGCACATTGTCCATCGCCTTGAGCTTCGCGATCGCCGCTTGCGCCCAGGCATAACCGTCCTGGCCGTCGATCCTGGCGCCGCTCTCGAAGCGCAGGCTGCCGCCGAATTCGGCTTGCTCGTCGGCGAGGATCACCCGCACGCCGGTTTCGGCCGCGGCGAGCGCGGCCGCGATGCCGGCGGCGCCGCCGCCCAGCACCAGCACCTCGCAATGCGCGTAGCGCGCGGCATAATGGTCGGGATCCGGCTTGTCCGGCGAAACGCCGAGGCCCGCGGCAGCGCGGATCTTCGGCTCGTAGAGATCCTTCCAGGCCCATTTCGGCCACATGAAGGTCTTGTAGTAGAAGCCGGCCGAAAACATCGGTGATGCGATGTCGTTGACGGCGCCGACGTCGAAGGCAAGCGACGGCCAGCGGTTCTGCGAGTTGGCCGTCAGCCCGTCATAGAGCTCCTGCACTGTCGCCCGCACATTCGGCGTCTTGCGCGCATCGTCGCGCACGATCTGCACCAGCGCGTTGGGTTCTTCCGCGCCGGCCGACAGGAAGCCGCGCGGACGGTGATATTTGAACGAGCGGCCGACCAGGTGCACGCCGTTGGCGAGCAGCGCCGAGGCCAGCGTGTCGCCCTCTATGCCGATATACGGCTTGTCGTCGAAGCTGAAGGAGGCAGTCTTCGCCTGGCTGAGGCGACCGGCGCCGGAAATGCGGAACGCGGCGTTCATTTTGAGGCTCCGGGCAGCTTCGCGGGCTTCGGCTCGCCGGCCTTGTAGGTCATGACGAACCTGTCGGTGACCGTATCGCGCACCGCGTTGAAGAAGCGGGCGCAGCCATGGATGTGCCGCCAGCGCTCATAGATGACGCCTTTAGGGTTGGCGCGGATGAAGAAGAATTTCTCGAAATCGTCGTCGCTCTCGGCGGCAATGTTGGTCGGGCGCGCAATATGCGCCTCGCCGGCATTGCGGAACTCGAGTTCCGGGCGCTCTTCCTCGCAATAGGGGCAGCGGATGAGAAGCATTTTCGGTGGATCCTACAACTCGCCATGGCCGACGCGGGCGCCGGCCGGTTGATCGCAAAGCGGCTTAAGGGTCATTTGGCCCATCGTCAGTGTGCCACAGCCGCCGCGGCGGCCTCGTCGATGAGACGTCCCGTGCGGAAGCGCTCAAGCGTGAAGGGCGCGTTGATCGGGTGCGGCTCGTCCTTGGCGATCGTGTGCGCGAAGACGTTGCCCGAGCCGGGCGTCGCCTTGAAGCCGCCGGTGCCCCAGCCGCAATTGACGTAGAGGCCCTGGACCGGTGTCTTCGCCAGGATGGGCGAGCGGTCGGGGGTCACGTCGACGATGCCGCCCCAGGAGCGCAGCATCTTCATGCGGGTGAAGATCGGGAACATCTCGCAGATGGCGTCGAGCGTGTGCTGCAATATGTGCAGGCCGCCGGTTTGCGAATAGGAGACATACTGGTCGGTGCCGGCGCCGATCACCAGCTCGCCCTTGTCGGACTGCGAGATATAGGCGTGCACCGTGTTCGACATCACCACGCAGGGCACCACCGGCTTGACCGGCTCCGACACCAGCGCCTGCAGGGGATAGCTTTCGAGCGGCATGCGCACGCCCGCCATGTTCATGATCACGGAGGAATGGCCGGCAGCGACCACGCCGACCTTCTTGCCGCCGATGAAGCCGCGCGTCGTCTCTACCCCGCTCACAGCGCCATTGGCCGCGCGCTTGATGCCGGTGACCTCGCAATTCTGGATGATGTGCACGCCGCGCGCCGAAGCGCCGCGCGCATAGCCCCAGGCGACCGCGTCATGACGCGCCGTGCCGCCGCGGCGCTGCAGCGCGGCACCCATCACCGGATAGCGCGCCTCCCTGGAGATGTTGAGCGGCGGACAGAATTCCTTCGCCTCTTCCGGCGTCAGCCATTCATTGTCGATGCCGTTGAGGCGATTGGCATGGATATGGCGCTTGAACACCTGGACGTCATGCACATTATGCGCCAGCATCATGACGCCGCGCGGCGAATACATGACGTTGTAGTTGAGCTCCTGGCTGAGCCCGTCCCAAAGCTTCAGCGCATGGTCGTAGATGCCGGCGCTCTCGTCATAGAGATAATTGGAACGGATGATGGTGGTGTTGCGGCCGGTGTTGCCGCCGCCGAGCCAGCCCTTTTCCAGCACCGCGATGTTGGTGATGCCGTGCTCGCTCGCCAGATAATAGGCCGTCGCCAGGCCGTGTCCGCCGGCGCCGACGATGATGACGTCGTATTCCTTCCTCGGCTCGGGCGACGTCCACTGCTCTTCCCAGCCTCTGTGGCCGCGCATCGCCTCGCGGGCAATGGCGAATACCGAGTATTTCTTCACGTTAAGCCTCGCGCCAAAAATCGCGGATGTCGTTCGGGCCTCTCCCGTCACGCGAGGTGTATCACTAGCGAAACCGCGTCGCCATCCTTGCGCTGTTTGCGACGGCGCTTGCCGTTTTGCGCCACGGTCAAAACGAAGCGTCTGCTCTGGCTTCCGAGATTCCGTTCGGCGACACTCCTGCCGCGTGATGCTGGAGGACGACAATGGGTAATGCCTGGTGGAATCTGAGCCTGCGCTTCCTGCTGGAACTTGCAGCGCTGCTTGGGCTCGGCATGGTCGGCTGGAGCTTTGCTGTCGGTTTCAGCCGTTGGATTCTTGCCATCGCCTTGCCGCTCGTCGCGGCGGTGCTGTGGGGCACTTTCGCCGTGCTCAATGATCCGAGCCGGTCGGGTCGAGCTCCGGTGCCTGTGCCCGGCGCCCTCAGGCTGGCGCTGGAACTCGTCATCCTGTGCGGCGGCGCCGCGGGATTCTGTCTGACTGGTCACGTGGCCATTGGCATCATCATGGCTCTGCTGATTGCCTTCAGCTACGTCTTCTCGCTGGATCGGCTGGCTTGGCTGTTGCGGCAGTAGGGCAATGCGCCTTTGCCGGTTTCGGGTGGCCACCGTAATCCTCATCTGCGACCAAGCATCCAACAGTCGGCAAGCCCGGTACAGAGGAAGGATGCAAAGACATGTTCACCCTAACAAACAAGGTCGCAATCGTCACCGGCGCGAGCTCCGGCATCGGCCGCGCCACCGCCAAACTGTTTGCCGAGCAAGGCGCAACCCTGGTCGTCGCGGCCCGGCGTCAGGCCGAGCTCGACGTGCTCGTCGACGAGATCGAAGCGGCCGGCGGCACGGCAGCCGCGCTTGCCGGCGATGTAAGGGACGAGGCCTATGCGAAGGCGGTCGTCGAATTCGCCGTCGCAAGGTTTGGCGGCCTCGACATCGCCTTCAACAATGCCGGCGCCGTCGGTGTGATGGGACCGGTGACCGATATGCCGCCAGCCAACTGGCACGAGACGATGGACACCAATCTGACCAGCGCCTACCTCGCCGCAAGGCACCAGATACCGGCCATGCTGGAGCGCGGCGGCGGCTCCCTGATCTTCACCTCGAGCTTCGTCGGCTACACCGCCGGCATGCCGGGCATGGCGGCCTACGCCGCTGCCAAGGCCGGACTGGTCGGCCTGACGCAGGTGCTCGCTGCCGAATACGGTCCGCAAGGGCTGCGCGTCAACGCACTGCTGCCCGGCGGCACCGACACGCCCGGCGCAACCACGACCACGCCCGAGGCGCGCGCTTTCGTCGAAGGCATTCATGCTTTGAAGCGCATGGCGCAGCCGGAAGAGATCGCCCGCTCCGCGCTTTACCTTGCCTCGGATGCGTCGAGCTTCACCACCGGAACCACGCTGTTTGCCGATGGCGGTGTCTCGATCAACCGGACATGATCTATTTTGGCAGACGACAGACATGCCCATCCGCCAAAATGTTGGCGATGCGGCCTTGCATTCCCGTCCATTTTGACGATTTTCGTTCCCGTCGAAATCGGACCGGAACGATGCTGCTGATCAGAACCTATGTTGCCCAGAGCGCCATCGAAGGGGTCGGGGTCTTCGCCGCCGAGCCGATCCGTAAGGGCGCTTCGATCTGGCGCCTCGATCCGGATTTCGACCGGCTGATCCCGATGGAGAAATATGAGGCGGCGCCGCCGCATCTGCGCGAGTTGCTCGACCGCTATGCCTATCCGAGCCCGGACAAGCCCGGCTTCATGGTTTATGAGGTGGACAATGGCCGCTTCATGAACCATTCGGAGCGGCCGAACACGGATTTCTCGCAGTATGGCGGCGCCACAGCCATTCGCGACATCGCTGCAGGCGAGGAAATCACCTGCGATTATGGTGAGTTTTTCGAGGACTTTGCGCGCCACCATCTGGCGACCGCGTAGCGCGAGCGAACATGCGGGCGCAGCGCTCGGGTTTTTGATCGCCGTTTCGCGCAATCGGAGGTGGACATCCCAGCCTGATTCTGCTATCAGCCGCCACAATTCGCGGTGCAATTCGCCGCGGAGGCATGTCAGCTATGGCTGTTTGCCTAATGATTTCAAACCCGAAGACAGGATTGCCCGTGCAGGTACTCGTCCGCGATAACAACGTTGATCAGGCGCTTCGCGCGCTGAAGAAGAAGATGCAGCGCGAAGGTATTTTCCGCGAAATGAAGATGCGCGGTCACTACGAGAAGCCGTCCGAGAAGCGTGCCCGCGAGAAGGCCGAGGCCGTGCGCCGCGCCCGCAAGCTGGCCCGCAAGCGCGCCCAGCGCGAAGGCCTGCTGCCGATGACCCCGCGCCCGGCTCCGGCTGGTGCCGCCGGCGCATCGCGCTCGCCGCGCTCATAACGCCTATTTTTCGTCCTTTTCGAAGGATACCGAAGGTGGCGCGATGCGGAATCGCCGCCACCTTTTTGTTTATGTATTGGAGCCGGTTCGGAGAGGGAACGGACTGACGGCGCTGCGGCAGTGAGGACAAAGATGAACGCAATTACCGTGGAGCGCAAAACCGCTTTTCGCGGCTTCGCCCTGACGGCGGCCCTGCTTTCGGGTCTGACGCTTGCAGCATGCCAGACGACCCCGACGGGCGAGTTCAACTCGATCGACAAGGCGCAGGCGTCGAGCGAGAACATCTCCTCGCTTTCGGCGGTCATCCAGCGCAATCCGCAGGATCCCGAGGGCTATAACGTGCGCGGCTCGGCCTATGGCCGCGGCGGCCAGTACCAGGCGGCGCTCAAGGACTTCAACCAGGCGATCCAGCTCAATCCGAACTTCTACCAGGCCTATTCGAATCGCGCGCTGATCCAGCGCTTCCTCGGCAATCAGGAAGCCGCTTTGGCCGACTACAACCGCTCGATCCAGATCAACGCCAACTACGACGCAGCCTATATCGGCCGCGGCAACCTCTACCGCAAGGCGGGCCGCACCCAAGATGCCTTCAACGACTTCCAGAAGGCGATCCAACTCGACACCACCGATGCCCGCGCCTACCACAATCGCGGCCTGATCTATCAGAGCCAGGGCCAGCACAAATTCGCCATCGAGGATTTCTCGACCGCGATCTCGCTGGCGCCGGACGCCGCCGAGCCCTACAACGGCCGCGGCCTCTCCTATCTGGCGACAGGCGACGAGGACAACGCCTTCTCCGACTTCAACATGGCCATCAAGCTCGACGGCAAGAACGCCGAGGCCTGGGCCAACCAGGCGCTGATCTACGAAAAGCGCGGCGACAAGGGAAGGGCCGCCAAGTCCTACCGCGAGGCTGTCCACCTCGACCCCAACTACCAGCCGGCCAAGGACGGTCTGTCGCGCACCGGCGGCAACGCCAGCTGATCTCAAGCCGACGCCGGAAGGGTGTATTGCACGGCGCTTGGGCGTCGTTCCCGGTCGCCGTCGGCGGCCGCGATGATGCGCTGCGGAGACGCCGATAGCGATCCGTTAACCGCCCAGGGCAATGCGTTAACCCTTGCCATGTTCGCGTCAAAGTTTCGGCGGAACGCTCCGTGCACCTCGATCGTTTAAGCCGGGGCCAAGATTTTCGCGAAAGGGACTTTCCAATGATCAAGACACTTGCCTGTGCCGCTGCCGCGCTTGCCGCCACGGTCCTCGCTTCTCCGGTCAGCGCCGGCACGCTCCGGCTCGGCACGCTCGATTGCACCATCGACGGCGGTGTCGGCTATGTCATCACGTCGAACAAGGGCGTCTCCTGCGTCTTCCGCCCCTCCCACCACGGCCCAGCCGAGATTTATACCGGGATGATCTCCAAGCTCGGCGTCGACGTCGGCAAGACGCATCAGGGCCAACTCGTCTGGGCGGTGCTTGCCGCCACCCGCAGCCATGACGCGGGCGATCTCGCTGGCAGCTATTACGGCGTCAACGCCGAGGCGAGCGTGGTGACCGGCGGCGGCGCCAACGTCCTGGTCGGCGGCCTGGACAGCGCCTTCATGCTGGAGCCGCTCAGCGTCCAGGCACAGACCGGCCTCAACCTGGCCGTCACCGTAGCGTCGCTGGACCTCGTCCACTCCTACAAGTGAGCCCTCGGCTTTTCAAATTCATTGCGCCGCACTCGGCCCGGAACATCTGTTCCGGGCCGAGTGCTTCGGAAAGCCCTTCGGCGCAAATGGTGGCTTGCCTCGAAATCCGCGAAAAAGCCTCTTGAGCTCAACTGCGCTTGAGGTTTTACAAGCCCTGCCGAACTAGATCTTGCCCCTCGTTCGCAACGCTGATGAGGTGCGCAAAACAAGCAGGAGATCGGCGTGACGGCAGCGAGCGGCAACAAGGTGGCCAGCAACAGGGTGGCCAGCAACAGGGTGGATTGGCGGGCGCTGTGGGCAAGCGGCGATCTGGCGCGCTTCTGCTTCGTCAGCCTCGGCATCCTGCTGCATGCCACCAACGAAACAATGGTGGCGACGGTGATGCCGGCCATGGTCGGCGAACTGGCGGGCGTGCAGCTGGTCGGCTGGTCGCTGGCGATCTACGAGCTCGGCGCGATCGTAGCCGGCGCCGCTGCGGGCCGGCTGGTCAGTTATGTCGCCCTGCGCTCCAACATGGTGGTCGCCGCCCTGCTCTATGCGACCGGCGCGCTGATCTGCGCCGCGGCGCCGTCCATGCCCTTGTTCCTCATCGGGCGTCTGGTCGAAGGGCTTGGCGGCGGCGCGCTGGTATCGCTGGCCTTCGTCTCGGTCGAGCGCCTGTTTCCACGCAACATCTGGCCGCAGCTCTTCGGCATCATGTCCGCGATCTGGGGCGTCGCCGCCTTCAGCGGCCCGATGCTCGGCGCTCTCATGACCGAATACCTGTCGTGGCGCTGGGCTTTCGGCGTATTCACCTTCGGCGGCGCGGCGATGGCGCTGGCAAGCTTCGTCGTGCTCGACACGCCTGAAGCGAGGAAGCCGCAGGCGAGCGGCGGCAAAGCACCGCCCTTTCCCTATCCCGCGCTTGCCTGTCTCGCCCTCAGCGTCGTGCTGATCGCCGCCGCCGGCATCGATATCGCCCTGTTGCGCTCGTCGCTGCTCCTCTTCCTCGGCTTGACCGGCCTGGCGCTTTTCTTCCGCGTGGATGCGCTTAGACCGCAATCCCGGCTCTTCCCGTCGCCTCTGTTTTCATGGCGCTCGCCGCTTGGCAGCGGCATGACGATGGTCGCGGCTTTCTCGGTGGCGACCTGCACCTTCACCATTTACGGGCCGCTGCTTCTGACCACGTTGCACGGCATTCCGATCCTGACCACCGGCTACATCATCGCCGCAGAATCGATCGCCTGGTCGATCCTGTCGATTCTTGTCGCCAATGCACCGCTGGAGCGCGAGAGGCTGATCATCGTCGTCGGCGCCTTGATGATCGCCTCCGGCCTCGCCGGCTTCGCCTACACAATCCCGGCAGGCTCGATCCCGCTGATCCTGCTCTGCGCCCTTTTGCAGGGCGGCGGCTTCGGCGTTTGCTGGCCCTTCCTCACGCGCGTCATCGTCGCCTCGGCCCGCGACGGTGAGCAGACCATCGCCTCGGCCGCCGTGCCGACCATGCAGCGCATCGGCTATGCGGTAGGCGCAGCGCTTGCCGGCATCGTCGCCAATGCCAGCGGCTTCTCGGAAGGTCTGAACCGTGAAGCGGCCGCAGGCGTCGCCGGCTGGCTGTTTCTCGCCTTCGTGCCCCTCGGCGTGTTCGGCTGCCTGGCGGCGCTGAGGATATTTTCAGCGACAAACCGGCCGAGATTGGCAGCGGGTTGACGGGGATGTCAGGGCGGCCGCGGCCGAAGTGCCGCTTGCCGCTCGGTCTCAGACGACGACTGTCTGCTGCAGCCGCTCCGCAATCAGCGCGGCGAGCCGCGCCGCCACTTCGTCCTTGCCGATTTCCGGCCATTCCTCGACACCGGTCCTGGAGACGATGCGCACCTTGTTGCGGTCGCCGCCCATCACGCCGGATGGACCGATGCCGCTTTCGTGCGAGACGTCATTGGCGACGATGAAGTCCGCGCCCTTTTTCTTGAGCTTCGCCTCGGCATTGGCGATGAGGTCCTGTGTCTCTGCGGCAAAGCCGACGACGAGTCCGGGCCGCTGAACGTGATGGCCGATGCCGGCGAGGATGTCGGGGTTCTCGACCATCCGCAGCGAAGGCGGTCCCTTGCCCGCAACCTTCTTAATCTTCTCGCCGGCGGCGTTTTCCGTGCGCCAGTCGGCGACGGCGGCAACAAACACGGCGGCATCCGCCGGCAGCAGGCTCTCGACCGCTTGCTTCATCTGCGCGGCCGTTTCGACGTGGGTGGTCGCAACACCGGCCGGATCGGCGACGGTGACCGGGCCGGAGACAAGCCTGACATCGCCGCCGAGCTTAGCCAAGGCGGCCGCGATGGCATGGCCCTGCTTGCCGGACGAGCGGTTGGCGATGTAGCGCACCGGATCGATCGGCTCATGCGTTGGGCCGGAGGTGACGATGATCCTGCGGCCGGCAAGCGGTTTCGGCTTCTCGTCGAGCATCGCCTCGATCGCGGCGACGATCTCCAGCGGCTCGGCCATGCGGCCCTCGCCCACTTCATTGCTTTCGGCCATCTCGCCCTTGGCGGGGCCAGCAAAGGCGACGCCGTCCTTCTGCAAGGTCGCCCGATTGCGCCGCGTTGCCGGATGCCCCCACATCTTCGGGTTCATCGCCGGCGCCATCAGCACCTTCTTGTCGGTGGCCAGAAGCACCGTCGAGGCAAGGTCGTTCGCATGACCGTTGGCGAGCTTCGCCATCAGGTCCGCGGTTGCCGGCGCAACGACCAGCAGGTCGGCCTCGCGCGACAGCCTGATATGGCCGACATCGTGCTCGTCATTGCGGTCGAACAGCTCGGTGAAGACGTGGTCGGCCGAAAGCGCGCCGACCGACAGCGTGGTGACGAATTCCTGCGCAGCCGACGTCATCACCACCCGCACCGAAGCGCCCCGCTCGCGCAGCCGCCGGATCAGGTCGAGCGCCTTGTAGGCCGCGATGCCGCCGCCGATAATGAGCAGGATGCGCTTGCCGGAGAGCGAGCCTCGCGAAACTGATTTGGCGGATGCGGCGACAACTGGCACCGCCTGCCCCTTTAAGCCTGTCAGCGCACGCAGCTTTTCTTCGATCTGCCCGATACGGTCGGCCTGCCCTGCCCGGCCTTCGACCGCGGCGCGTATCATTACCCGGGCCTGCTCCTCCATCGAGCAGCCATTTTCGGCCGCGAGTTGCCGGAGCAGGTCCTTCACCTCGTCATCCAGATTGCGGATCGTGATGCTGGCCATGTGATTGCACTCGCATGAGGTAGCGCTTGCAATGATAGCAATGCAATCAACCGGCGACAAGCCGCATGGCGGTCAGAGCAACTTCCAAGTGATATAGACCAGCGTCAGCGCGATCACCCACAGCGCCACGCGGCCGGAGCGGGTGTGGCGCGCTTCTGCTCTCCCTATCGCGCGCGCGGTCGCTTCGTCGAAGCGCAGGCCGTTTTCCGCCATCAAATCGATCTCGCGTGACAGCCGCTCGGTGCGGGCCACAAGATCCGGCGCCTGCCTTGCCAGCGACACAAGGGCTCTGCCCGCGTCGCGCGCGTCGGTGAGCATGCCGCGCGGGCCGAGATTGCCCGCGATCCAGTCGCTGACCACAGGCTCGGACGTCTTCCACATGTTGAAGGCCGGATCGAGCGTGCGGGCGACGCCTTCGACAACCACCATGGTCTTCTGCAAAAGCACCAGCTCGGTCCGCGTCGCCATATCGAACAGCTCGGTGACTTCGAACAGCAGCGTCAGCAGCTTCGCCATCGAGATGGTTTCCGCCGACTGGCCGTGGATCGGCTCGCCGATGGCGCGGATCGCCTGCGCGAAGGCCGAGACATTGTGTTGGCGCGGCACGTAGCCCGCCTCGAAATGCACCTCGGCGACGCGCTGATAGTCGCGCACGATGAAGCCGTAGAGGATCTCTGCTAGGAAGCGTCGCTCCTTCTTGCCGAGCCGGCCGGCAATGCCGAGATCGACCGCGACGATGGTGCCGTTCGCCTCGACGAACAGATTTCCAGGATGCATGTCGGCATGGAAGAAGCCGTCGCGCAACGTGTGCCTGAGGAACGACTGGACCAGATTGGCGGCGATCGCCTTGAGGTCGTGGCCGGCGTCGGCAAGACCGGCGAGATCGTTCATCTTGATGCCGTCGATCCACTCCATGGTGAGGACATCGCGGCCGGTCCGCTCCCAGTCGACCGCCGGCACGCGGAAGCCCGGATCGTCCTTGGTGTTCTCGCCGAGTTCGGAAAGCGCGGCTGCCTCGAGCCTCAGATCCATCTCGATTCTGGTGGTCTGTGCCAGCGTCTCGGTCACTTCGACCGGGCGCAGGCGACGCGACGCGGGGATGTATTTCTCCTGCAGGCGGGCGGCAAGGAAATAGCTTTCGAGATCCTGGAAGAAGCGATGCCGCACGCCGGGCCGGATAACTTTCACCGCCACCTGCGAAGCGCTACCCTCGCGCACGATTTCGGCGCCGTGCACCTGCGCGATAGAGGCCGCCGCCACCGGTTCGCCGAAGCTCGAATAGAGATCGTCGATCCTGCGACCGAGCGAGGCTTCGATCGCATGGACCGCCTCCGCTCTCGGGAAGGTATGCATCTTGTCCTGCAAAAGCGCGAGGTCCAGCGCCATGTCGTTGCCGACGACATCGGGCCGCGTCGCCAGGAACTGGCCGAGCTTGACGTAGGAAGGTCCGAGCCGCACCACCGCCCGCGCCAGCCTGTCGCCCCGCTGATAGCTCAGCGCCCGGCGGCGGGTGAAAAGCCGCGCCACGCGCCAGCCGAATTTCGGCATTCCGGAAAGCTCTTCGCCCGGCAGCGCCGCGACGACGCCCTCGCGGACCAGCACCCAGCCGGCCCTGGCGAGCCTGAAGGCGGCAGCGACGCTGCTCATAGCTCTGCCTGCTTCAAAGCGGCCTGCTGCAAGGCGCCGCGCCTCAAAGCTTCCAGCCGGAATGAAGGGCGGCGATGCCGCCCGAATAGTTGCGGAAGGTGACGCGGTCGAAGCCGGCGCGGGTGATCATTGCTGCGAAATTCTGCTGATTGGGGAACTTGCGGATCGATTCGACGAGATAGGAATAGGGCTCGCCATCGCCGGTCACCGCCTTGCCGATTTTGGGGATGGCGTTGAACGACCAGGCCTCATAGGCCTTGTCGAGCAGCGGCATGTCAACCTCGGAGAACTCCAGGCACAGAAACCGTCCGCCCCGCTTCAGCACCCGATAGGCTTCGTCAAGAGCGACCTCGATGCGCGGCACGTTGCGTATACCGAACGCAATCGTATAGGCATCGAAGCTGTCGTCCTCGAACGGCAATTCCTCGGCATTGGCCTCGACGAAGTCGGTGTTTGCGGCAAGCCCCAGCTTCTCGGCGCGGTCGCGGCCGACGGCCAGCATCGAGCCGTTGATGTCGAGCACCGTGGCATGGGCCTGGCGCTGGCTGGCCTCGATGATGCGAAAGGCGATATCGCCGGTGCCGCCGGCAACATCGAGCACCTTCCAGCCTGCCTTTTTGGGAGGATTCAGCCAGGCGACCATCGCGTCCTTCCACAACCGATGCAACCCGGCCGACATCAGATCGTTCATCAGGTCGTATCGATTGGCCACCTTATGGAAGACGTCGTTGACCAGGGGCTGCTTCTCGCCTTCCCCGACCTTCCTGAAACCATAGGAGGTTTCCATGCCGCCCGCGGCCGTGGTTCTCTCAACCGACATTATTTTGATCCGCCATAAAACCGGCGGGACCATAGCCGATCGATGGTGCCGACGCTATTGTCCAAGGCGCGGTTTTCGGCCGCGCCTTCAAAACCCGGCAGGGAAAGGCCACGCATGATTTTCCGGCCAGAATCTGCGCGAGAGCAGCATATCGGACGGGATGACCGCATGATTTTGAAGGCCGAACTGCACTGCCACATCGAAGGGGCGGCGGCGCCCGAGCTCGTCGTCGCCCAGGCCCGCAAATACGGCAAGGACCCTTCGCCCTACATCCAGGACGGCTCCTTCGTCTGGCAGGACTTCACCTCGTTTCTCGCGGCTTACGATTTCGCTTCCGACCTGTTTCGCACGGAGGAGGACTATGCCCGCCTCGCCGACTACTATCTGACCAGCCTCGCCCGCGACGGTGCCATCTATTCCGAGATTTTCACCTCCCCGGACCATGCCAAAAAGGCCGGCCTGTCGCCAAAAGCCTATACGGATGCGCTGGGCGAAGGCATGGCCCGCGCCAAGGCCAAGACCGGTATCGAGGGCCGCATGATCGTCACCGGCGTGCGCCATGTCGGGGTCGAGGCGATCGAGCAGGCGGCGCGCTTCGCGGCGCGCTGCGGCCACCCGCTGGTGACCGGTTTCGGGGTCGCCGGCGACGAGCGCATCGGCGATTTCGAGGACTATGTCCGCGCCTTCGAGATCGCGCGCGAGGCGGGCCTCGGCATCACCATCCATGCCGGCGAGTTGATGGGCTGGGAAAGTGTGGCGGCGGCTCTCGACCACATCCGCCCCTCCCGCATCGGCCACGGCGTTCGCGCCATCGAGAATCCGGACCTGGTCCGCCGCATCGCCGCCGAAGGCGTGGTGCTGGAATGCTGCCCGGGCTCCAATATCGCGCTGAAAGTATTCGACAGCTTCGCCGACCATCCCTTTCCGGCGCTGCGCGCAGCCGGCTGCAAGGTGACGCTCAACTCCGACGACCCGCCCTACTTCTGGACCTCGTTGAAGCGCGAATACGATATCGCCGCCGAGCATTTCGCCTTGAACGACAAGGCGCTCGCCGGGATCACCAGAACGGCCATCGAAGCGGCCTTCGTGGACAAGAAGACCAAGGCGATGCTGCTAAGCCGGTTGGACGCGAAGGTGCGGTGAGTGAGTAGGGGAGTAGTCGGTAGTCAGTAGTTATGCATTTGGCCGAGCGCGCATAGAGCGGTTGAAGGCAGGAGCTTTCCCCGAGGCGAGGACTCGCAAATCGGCTCACTATTCACTACTCACTACTGACTACTGACTACTGACTACTACCCCGAACCAGTCGGAGCACATCATGCAGGGCGTCACCGTCGTCGACCATCCCCTCGTCCAGCACAAGCTGACCATCATGCGCAAGAAGGAGACCTCGACGGCCGGCTTCCGGCGGCTGCTGCGCGAGATTTCGCTGCTGCTCGGCTATGAGGTGACCCGCAATCTCGAACTGACCACGACCATGATCGAGACGCCGATCGAGGAGATGGAGGCACCGACGCTGGAAGGCAAGAAGCTGGTCTTCGCCTCGGTCCTGCGCGCCGGCAACGGCCTGCTTGAGGGCCTGCTCGACCTGGTGCCGGCCGCACGCGTCGCCCATATCGGCCTCTACCGCGACCACGAGACGCTTGAAGCGGTCGAGTATTTCTTCAAGGCGCCGAGCGATCTTGCCGACCGCCTGGTGATCGTCGTCGATCCGATGCTGGCCACCGCCAATTCGGCGATCGCGGCGATCGACAAGCTGAAGGGACGCGGCGCCACCAACATCCGTTTCCTCTGCCTGCTGGCAGCTCCGGAAGGCATCGAGCGCTTCACCAAGGCGCATCCGGACGTTCCGATCTTCACCGCCTCGATCGACCGGCAGCTGAACGAAAAGGGCTACATCATGCCCGGCCTCGGCGATGCCGGCGACCGCACGTACGGGACAAAGTGAGCGCCCTTCTTAACCGGCTGTTTACGCAAGCTTGCGGTTCCCGCACGCGTTAAAGTCGTGCACACCATGCCGGGCTTAGGGATGCTGCTTCGGGAGCAATTCCAGGAAAGGTGCGAGGCGGTTTTCCGTTCGGAATTGCTCCAAAAACAAAGAGCGGTTCAACGTTTCCTTGAAACGGTGAAACGCTCCAGGGGCATCCATGCTGCGCAAGCTTCTCATCCTCGGCATCTTTGCCGGATCCTCGGCCTCGATCCCGATCATCTATCAGGCTAACCCGCATCTGGTGGATGGCCTGCTGAAGTCGACCGTCGCTTCGCGGCCGGCAGCACCGGAAGCTCAGCCGCAGGTCAATCTCGCTTCGGTCCCAGACAAACCGCCGACCCCGATGCCGCTCGGCCGCCAGGTGCTGGTCAACGCCGATGCGCGCGGCCACTTCACGTCGCAGTTCAAGCTCAATGGCCGCCAGATCGATGGCATGATCGACACGGGCGCGACGCTGGTCGCCATCAACACCTCGACGGCGCGCAGGATCGGCGTCTCGCTCAATCCGTCCGACTTCAATCGACCGGTGAGCACCGCCAACGGCGCGGTAAAGGCCGCCGTGGTGACGGTCGACCGCCTGCAGATCGGCAAGATCTCGGTCGACAACGTCCAGGCGATGGTGCTCGACGACAGGGCGCTGCAGACCAACCTGATCGGCATGAGCTTCCTGCAGCGGTTGCAGAAATACCAGGTCCAGGGCGGCTCGCTGCTGCTCGTTCAGTAGTCAGCGCGGCAATATCCGCCTGAGCACGGTCTTCTCTGCGGGAGGCTTCGACGCGCCGATCGTATAGGCGGCACGCACGGCGGCCGCTGCCGCCTCGGCTTCCGCATCGGTGCGGGCATGCACCAGCGCCAGTGCCTCGCCCGAGCGCAGCTCGGCGCCGACCGGCAACAGCTTGGTCAAGCCGACGGCATGATCGATCTTGTCGTCCGGACGGCTACGGCCGCCACCGAGCGTGACGACGGCAAGCCCGATATCGCGCGTGGCGATGCCGGTCACGAATCCATCCTGTTCCGCCTTCACGGCCAGTTCGACGGGCGCAGTCGGCAAATATTTTTCCGCGTTCTCGATGAAATCGGCGGGACCGCCAAGTGCGGACACCATTCGCGCGAAGACGGCCGCCGCACGGCCTCCGGCAAGCGCTTCGGTGGCGCGCCTGATGCCGTCCTGGTTGGACGAGACGAGCCCCGTCGACTGCAGCATCTCGGCCGCCAGCGCCAGCGTCACCTCCTCCAGCCGCCGGTCGCGATATCGCCCGGTGAGGAAATCGACGGCATTCTTCACCTCGACCGCGTTGCCGGCGGCCGAGGCCAGCGGCTCGTTCATGCCGGTCACCAGCGCTGAGGCGCTCAAGCCGGCGCCATTGGCGACCTCGACCAGGCTGTTCGCCAGGGCGACGGCATCGCGCGACTTCTCCATGAAGGCGCCGTTGCCGACCTTGACGTCGAGCACCAGCGAGCCCAAGCCGGCGGCAAGCTTCTTCGACAGGATCGAGGCGGTGATCAGCGGCACCGATTCGACCGTCCCGGTCACGTCGCGGATCGCATAGAGCCTGCGGTCGGCCGGCGCGAGATCGGCGGTCTGGCCGATGATGGCGCAACCGGTCTCGAGCACCGTCTTGCGGAAAAGCGCCACGTCCGGCTGGCTGGCATAGCCGGGGATGGCATCCATCTTGTCCAGCGTGCCGCCGGTGTGGCCGAGCCCGCGGCCCGAGATCATCGGCACACAGGCGCCGCAGGCCGCGACGATCGGCGCCAGCATCAGCGAGACATTGTCGCCGACGCCGCCCGTGGAATGCTTGTCGGTGACCGGACCCGGCAGGTCGGACCAGTCGAGCACATCGCCGGAATCGCGCATCGCGATCGTCAGCGCCACCGCTTCCTCGCGGCTCATGCCGTTGAGGAACACGGCCATCGCGAAAGCGCCGACCTGGCCCTCGGAGATGGTGCCGGCCGTCAGCCCCGCGATGAAGTCCGCGATCTCGTCGGCCGAGAGCCTGTGGCCGTCGCGCTTGCGGCGGATGATCTCCTGCGGCAGCATCAGTCGGGCAAGCCGTCCTGGAAGACGCGCCGCAGGATCGTCGCCAGCCGCGCGCCGCCGATGGGCGCCATATCCTTGGTTTCCTGGTGCGAGAGCTCCGCTCCGGTCATGCCGGCCGCCAGGTTGGTGATGACCGAGCAGGCGGCGACCTTGAGCCCGAGGAAGCGGGCGAGGATGACCTCCGGCACGGTCGACATGCCGACGGCGTTGGCACCCATGACGCGGGCCATGCGGATCTCGGCCGGCGTCTCGAAGCATGGCCCGGAAAACCACATATAGACGCCTTGATGCAGGGCCGTTCCGGTTGCCTTCGCCGCCTTCTCGATCGCTTTGCGCAGGCCGGCATCATAGGCCTCCGTGAGGCCGACGAAGCGGCGGTCGCTCGGCTCGCCGATCAGCGGATTGGAGCCGGAGAAATTGATGTGGTCGGTGATCAGCATCACCGAGCCCGGCCCCATTTCAGGATCGACCGAGCCGGCGGCATTGGTGAGGATCAAATGCGAGATGCCGATGCCGGCAAGCACCTCCAGCGCCGGCCGCATCGCCGCGGCATTGCCATGCTCGTAATAATGCGCGCGCCCCGACAGCATCAGCACCGGCGTGCCGGCGAAATGCCCGGCAACCACCTCGCCGGCATGGCCGGAAACACGGCTGCGCGGGAAGCCCGGCAGTTCGGCATAGGAGATGCGCCTGGCATCCTTGACCTGGTCGACCAGCCCGCCCAGGCCCGAGCCCAGCACGAGCGCCGCGGTCGGCGCCAGTCCGTCCAGCTTCTCGACCAGATGATCCAGCGCTTCCTTCATTTCAACCCGCTCTTCATTTCAAGATGTCGCCCCTGAAGCCGTAGGGCAGCATGTCGCCCATGGTCACCGTCTCGGCCACGCCGGCGTTGTCGCAGAGATAAAGCTTCGTGTCCGGCCGGCAGAATTCCGCCAGCCGCTGCCGGCAGCCGCCGCATGGCGAGCATTTGGCCATGCGTTCGGCGATCACCGCGATCTCCACGATCCTGCCGCCGCCGCCCATGATGTAATGGCCGAGCGCCGTCGTCTCGGCGCACCAGCCTTCCGGATAGGATGCCACCTCGATATTGGCGCCGGTGAAGACGCGCCCGTCCTCGGTGCGCAGTGCTGCCCCCACAGGGAACTTCGAATAGGGCGCATAGGCCTTTGCCATCGCCGTCTTCGCCGCCTCGAAAAGATCATGCGACATCCGGTTCTTCTCTCCCACGATCTTGTTCAAATACCGGTCGCCGCCGCACGAAAATCCGCCCGGCATTCTCCGACCTCAGCGTTCCTTCACATAAGGCACGCCGCCGGCGCGCGGCGGGATGGCCTTGCCGATGAAGCCGGCGAGCAGGATGACGGTCAGCACATAGGGCAGCGCCTGCATGAATTGCACCGGCACCTTGCCGATGATCGGCAGCGGTGAGCCCTGCAGGCGAATGGCCGCAGCATCGAGGAAGCCGAACAACAGGCAGGCGAACATGGCGTTGACCGGCTTCCATTTGGCGAAGATGAGCGCAGCCAGCGCGATATAGCCCTTGCCCGCAGTCATGTCCTTCACGAAGCCGCCATTCTGCACCATGGAAAGATACGCGCCGGCGACGCCGGTGAGGATGCCGGTGCAGATCAGCGCGCGGTAGCGCAGCCAGGCGACCGAGATGCCGGCCGTGTCGACCGCGGCCGGGTTTTCGCCGACCGCGCGCATCCTGAGACCGAAGCGGGTGCGAAACAGCACCCACCAGGTGAACGGCACCATGGCGAAGGCGAAATAGACCAGGATCGAATGGCCGGAGATCAGCTCGGCATAGATCGGGCCGATGATCGGCACGTCCTTGATCGCCTCGGCGGCGGGCCAGACGATCGCCTCGAAGCGTTCGGCCGGCTGCAGCGCCGGCGTGCGCCCGCCCTGTTGGAACCACGCCTGGCCAAGGATGATGGTCGATCCGGCGGCGATGAAATTGATCGCCACGCCGGAGACGATCTGGTTGCCGCGATGCGTGATCGAGGCGAAGCCGTGCACCAGGGCGAAAGCGACCGAGATCAGCACCGCTGTGCCGAGGCCGATCAGCGCCGAATGGAAGACGGCGGCGGCCGATGCGCCGGCAAAGGCGCCGACCAGCATCTTGCCTTCGAGCCCGATGTCGAAGATGCCGGCCCGTTCCGAATAAAGACCGGCCAGGCAGGCGAGCAGCAGCGGCACCGAAAGGCGGATGGTCGAATCCAGCACCTGGATGATGGCGTTGAACATGTCCATCTCAGGCCCCCTTACCGTTCACTGCCTGCATGCCGACCGATTTCGGACTGACCGAGGCGAACAGCGCCTGGATGTAAGGCCTGAACATGTGTTCGAGCGCGCCGGCGAACAGGATGACCAGCCCCTGGATGATGACGATCATGTCGCGGCTGATCGCCGGCATCTCAAAGGCAAGCTCCGCGCCGCCCTGGTAGAGCATGCCGAACAGGATCGCCGCCAAGACGATGCCGACCGGATGCAGCCTGCCCATCAATGCAACCGCGATGCCGACATAGCCGGCGCCGGACACGAAATCGATCGCGACATTGTGCTGGTCGCCCATCACCGGGTTGAGCGCCATCATGCCGGCCAGCGCGCCCGAGATCATCATCGCGGTGATGATGATGCGGGTTTCCGAAATGCCGGCATAGCGCGCCGCCTTCGGGCTGTGGCCGTAGGTGCGCATCTCATAGCCGAGCCTGGTGCGCCAGATCAAAAGCCAGACCAGGAAGGCCATGACGAGCGCCAGCAGGAAGCAGATGTTGAGGGGTGCGGAACGGATCTTGGCGCCGAACAATTCGATGATCCAGTTGAGCTTCGGCAGCTCGGCGCCGGCGAGGAAATTGCGCGTCTGCGGCGCCTGCGAGCCGGCCGGCTTCAGCGGGCCGACCAGCAGATAGACCATCACCGAGGCCGCGATGAAATTGAACATGATGGTGGTGATGACGATGTGCGAGCCGCGCTTGGCCTGCAGATAGGCCGGGACCAGCCCCCACAGCGCACCGAACGCCGCCGCGGCCACGATCGCGATCGGAAAGATCACCCACCAGGGCAGCACGCTGTCGAGGCTCAGGCAAACGAGCGCGATGCCCAGGCCGCCTATATAGGCCTGCCCCTCGGTACCGATGTTGAACAGGCTGCAATGTGCCGCCACCGCCACCGACAGCCCGGTGAAGATGAAGGTCGTGGCGTAGAAGAGCGTGAAGGCGATACCTGTGCCCTTGCCGAAGGCGCCTTCGACCAGGATGACGGCGGCACGGAACGGATTTTCGCCGACCAGCATGACGACGAAGCCGGCAACGATGAAGGCAACCGCCAGGTTGATCAGCGGAATCAACCCATAATCGGCCCAGGCAGGCAGCTTGGCGTAAGGCGTGCTCATTCGGCGGCCTCCTGGTGCTCGACGCCGGCCATGAGCAGGCCGAGCTCGCCTTCGGTCGCGTCAGGGCCGCGCTCGCCGACGACACGGCCGGCGAACATCACCAGGATGCGGTCGGACAGCGAGCGGATCTCGTCGAGCTCGACCGAGACCACCAGCACCGCCTTGCCCTGGTCGCGCATGGCGATCAGCCGCTTGTGGATGAATTCGATGGCGCCGACATCGACGCCGCGCGTCGGCTGGCCGACGATCAGCACGCCGGGATCTTGTTCCATCTCCCTGGCCAGCACGATCTTCTGCTGGTTGCCGCCGGAAAAGTTCGCCGTCTTCAGCCGCGGATTGCCGGGGCGGATATCGTATTTCTCGATCTTGTCCTTCGCGTCGGCCATGATGGCATCGACGTCAAGGAACGGCCCCTTCAGATAGCGCTCGTCGTCATGATAGCCGAGGATAGAATTCTCGTTCTCCTCGAAGGCGAGCACCAGTCCGACATGGTGGCGGTCCTCCGGTACATGGGCGAGCCCCCGGTCGCGCAATTCGCCGGGATCGGCCTTGCCGGTGAGATCGATCGGCTTGCCTTCCAGCATCACCTCGCCGGAAACCGCATGCCTTATGCCGGAGATTGCCTCCAGCAGTTCGGACTGGCCGTTGCCGGCCACGCCGGCGATGCCGACGATCTCGCCGCCGCGCACGTCGAAGGAGACGTTGTCGACCATGGTGACGCCGCGCGAATCCTTCACCGTCAGGTTCTTGACCGAGAGTTTTACGGCGCCAGCGTCCGACTGGCCCTTCTCGACCCGCAGAAGCACGCGCCGGCCGACCATCAGCTCGGCCAGTTCGCCGACCGTGGTCTCCTTTGTCACCCGGGTCGCCACCATCGTGCCCTGGCGCATCACCGAAACCGTGTCGGTGATCGCCATGATCTCGCGCAGCTTGTGCGTGATGAGCACGATGGTTTTTCCTTGATCCTTCAATTGCTTGAGGATGCGGAAGAGGTGGTCGGCCTCGGCCGGCGTCAACACTCCCGTCGGCTCGTCGAGGATCAGGATCTCGGCGCCGCGGTAGAGCGCCTTGAGGATTTCGACACGCTGCTGCAGGCCGACCGGCAGCTCTTCGATGACGGCGTCGGGATCGACCTCGAGCCCGTATTCGCGCTCCAGCCGGTCGAGTTCCGAGCGCGCTTTGGCGATGCTGCTCTTCAGCAGCACATCGTTTTCGGCGCCGAGGATGACGTTCTCCAGCACCGTGAAATTGTCGACCAGCATGAAATGCTGATGCACCATGCCGATGCCGAGTGCGATGGCGTCGTTGGAGGTGTTGATCGACACCGGCTTGCCGCCGACGTGGATCTCGCCGCTGTCGGCCTGGTAGAAGCCGTAGAGGATCGACATCAGCGTCGATTTGCCGGCGCCGTTTTCGCCGACGATGCCGTGGATGGTGCCGCGCGCCACTTCCAGGTTGATATCGCGGTTGGCGCGCACTGCGCCAAAGCTCTTGTTGATGCCTATGAGCTCGATTGCGGCTTGCGCCATGCAGCCTGTTCCCACTGTTATTTTTTATCGCTTGGTCAAAAGGCCTAGCATGATGCCCCGCTTATGCCAATCGGCCGTTCACTCTCGACAAATCGCCGCGCCCTTGTCAATTTCGAACCTGAGCAAGTTCCGCAAAACTGTCCACGGTTTTGCGATCAGAACCTGCGAGAACCAACAGGGCCTAAGCAGATATTCGGGCATCCCACGAATATCTGCTTGGGTGGAGGCTTCACATTCGAAGGGTCGGTTTTGCATGGCCATGCCTGATGATCGGTTGACGACGCTGGAAATCCGCGTCGCCGAGCAGGAAAAGACCATCGAGGAACTGTCCGGCCAGATCGCCGAACAGTGGAAGGTGATCGAGCGCATGGAGCGCAAGCTCGCAGCCCTCGCCGACCGTTTCCTGGAATTGGAGGAGCAGACCGCCTCCGACGTGCCGGTGACCAAGCCGCCGCATTGGTGAGAAGCCATGGGGAAAGACGGCCATGTCCAGTGAAAGCGACAACGTCGCCAGGGCCGGCGATTATGTCTTTGGCCTGATGAACGACAGGGAACGCGCCCGCGCCGAGCGCGACCTCGAGATCGATCCCGCCTTTCGCGACACGGTGCTGCGGCTGGCCGAGCGCTTGCGCGCCTTCGATCCCGCGGCACCTGAAGGGCGCGACAATCGCTGGGAGCTGGTCACGCAGCGCCTTGCCGAATTGCCGCAGATGCAGGCACGGCTCGCCGGCATTGCCGCCGAGGCCGAACCGCCGCCGCCGATGATCCACCGGCTCGAGCGCAAGCCCTATCGCGTCGGCCTCCATCCGCGCGGCAGGCTTGGCTTTGTTATTGTGCTTGCCCTGCTGGCCGCCTTTGCGCTCGGCTATCTCGCCGGCACGCTATAGCTCATGCGACATGAGAAGCATCGGCGCGCCGTCCTGCTCGAAGGTCTCGACCGCCGTCCATCCAAGCGCCTCGTAGAAGCCGCGCGCCTGCCAGGTGTAGAGATAGAGCTTGCCGATACCGGCCGAGACAGCATGAGCCTCAACGGTTCTGACCAGCGCCGTGCCAACGCCGCTGCCGCGATATCCATCCTCGACGATCAGCCCGGCCAGCCATGGCGAGAAGTCGTGCGGCGAACTGATTTCGCTGCGGACGAGCAGGCAGCTCCCGATCGGCCGGCCACGGTCGCGCGCAACGAAGGCTGCCTCGGAGCCGTCGCCGGCGATCAACCCGCGCAACCCGGCCATGTCCTCGTCGAGTGTCCGGTCCGTGCCTTCGAAGAAAGCCGCGAGGCGAAGCCCCGCGATTGCTTCGACGTCGCCTTCAGCCATGGCCTCGATCGTCGGCCGCATCGTTCCCTCTCCAAAGCGAAACCGCCGGGCGTTGGCCCGGCGGTTCAAACCTTGCTTCAGCCGCAGATCAATACGGGCAGGCGTTGTCGGTGGTGTAGTCGTGCACCTGGACCTTGCCCGAGATGATGTCGGCCTTGGCCTTTTCGACGGCCGCCTTCATCTCATCGGTCACCAGGGCCTTGTTGTTGTCGTCCATGGCGTAGTCGACGCCGCCTTCCTTGAGGCCGAGATTTTCGACGCCGCCTTTGAAGGTGCCGTTCTTGCCGTCCATGAAGGCATTGTAGACGGCAACGTCGACGCGCTTCAGCATCGAGGTCAGCACCTTGCCGGGCTGCAGGCCGTTCTGGTTGGAATCGACGCCGATGCCGAGCTTGCCCGCATCCGCCGCCGCCTGGAGCACGCCGACGCCGGTGCCGCCGGCAGCCGCGTAAACCACGTCGGCGCCCTGGTCGATCTGCGTCTTTGCGATCTCGCCGCCCTTGGCCGGGTCGTTCCATGCGGCCGGCGTGTCGCCGGTCATATTCTGGATGACGTCCGTCGCGCCGGCCGACTTGGCGCCGCCGACATAGCCGCATTCGAACTTGCGGATCAGCGGGATGTCCATGCCGCCGACGAAGCCGACCTTCTTCGACTTCGACGCCATCGCCGCCAGGATGCCGACGAGGTAGGAGCCTTCATTCTCCTTGAACACCAGCGAGCGGACATTGGGCAGGTCGACGGCATCGTCGATGATGGCGAAGTTGAGATCGGTATATTCGGCCGCGACCTTCTTCAGCGCGTCCTCCCAGGCAAAGCCGGCCATGACGATCGGGTTGCGGCCGTCCTCGGCGAAGCGGCGCAGCGCCTGCTCGCGCTGCGAGGCGTTGGAGACCTCGAATTCGACATAGGCGATGCCGGTCTCGGCCTTGAACTTCTCCGCGCCATGATAGGCGGCCTCGTTGAAGGATTTGTCGAACTTGCCGCCCAGATCATAGAGGATGGCCGGCTGGACATCCGCGGCGAAAGCCGGAAGAACCATTGCGGTTGCGGCCAGAAGGCCGAGAACGATACGTTTCATGTGATCCACACCCTGTCGGTTATCTTTCCGTTATGCGCCGCCTGCCCGCCCGGTTCTCCGGCAGGCTTGCGGTGCCAGGCAGGAAGTGTTTTGCCCCTCCCGCTCGCGGTCAATCTGGCACGGCGCGAAATAAAATTCACGTGGAATTTTGACCTGTTGGAAAAAGCGGTTACCGGCGATTTCGCCGTGGCCGTCCGTCCGCAACAGCGTCAAAACAAGAGCCTTCAGGGACTTGGGGCGAATTCCGCGCCGCGGCGCTTGCGCCGGTAGCCGATGGCGTAGAGCAGGAAGGCCAGCACCGCGAAAACAGCAAAACCTGGTTGTGCGAGCACCCATGCGACGGCGCCGTCCCAGACCAGCGGGCTTGCCTTGGCGCGCACGAAAGTCTCGAAGGCCGCACGGGTATCGGGCGAGACCGCGAGCCAGCTTGCATTGAGCGGCGTCAGCACCAGCGAGGAGGCTGCGACCGAGCGTGTCGTATCGATCACCGCCATGATCACCGAGATCGACAGCGCAACCATGGCTGCCAGCCGAAAGATGAAACGCAACATCGACGCTCTCCCCGGGAACGCTCCCGCCTGCCCCGCAATCGACATAGAGCGTGCGTGGTTTCCGCGCAATCGCGGCCCGTGAAATTAGCGAGCCCGCGCAGGCTTGCGCCGGTTCACCCGCCAGATGGCGAAAATGCCGCCGGCGACCGCGCCGACGATCAGGCCGCCCAGGCCGACAAAAGCCGCGAAAAATCCGCAGGCGCCCTCGAAACAGCTCATATGCGTTAGGTCCGCTATCAGCGAACCGGCGAAGAAACCGGCGCAGGCGCCGATCGCGCCGCCAAGGATGATGCCGAGCAGCGCGGCAAGGATCGAGACGAAGACCGGCGGCCGCTCGGTCTCCGGATTGGCGTAGATCGTCTCGGCGCCGGCCCCGTTGCGCAGCAGGTAAATGCAAAGTAGGCCGATGGCGATCTCGGCGACGGTGAAGCCCAGCGCCTCGGCCGAGAAGACGAAGTCGGACACGAGCAACACATAGGCCTGGCGCACCAGGAGCCAGATGATGATGGCGATCTGCCAGATCGTGTAATGGCGAGGAAAGCGGGCCGACCGGTTGAAGGCAAGGCCAAGCAGGTACAGCCCCCACAGGATGGTGATGACGCCGCCCGTAAGGCCGCCATAGACCAGGAAGAACACGCTGTCGGGCAGGCTGAAGTCGCCGATCAGCCGCCAGGAGGAGATCAGCCCGTAGGCCGACAGCCCCATAACGATGACGAGCCACGCCACCGGGATGAGGGAAAGCCCGCCGTCCGGCCGCCCCGCGGGTTGCTGGTCGATCGATGCCATGTCGGGACGATGCCCCTCGCCCAGGCAATTCCGGGAAAGCCGCCTCGCGGCTTTCCGGCGGGAACTGCAAAACCGAACCTGCAGTTCCAGGGAAAGCTCGCAACCGTCCACCGGGACTGCACGAAACAAAGATTTGGCGCAGTCGACAGCCGGGCGGAGGCGAAGTCAAGCGTCGCCGGCGCGCCGCCATCGGCCTGTGCACATCATTCGAACGCATCGCCCCCTGGACCCGCCTTTGCGCCCATACACGGCAAAAGCCGCGGCAATGCCAATATGGCTTGGCTTTCGCTTTAGGATCGACTAGATGAGCCCCGCGCCTGTTTGCCTAGACGGCTAGCGGTGCCGGGAAGGGTTGCCTGCCGGTTGAGGGCACACCAGATATCCGTTGAGGACTTCCCATGGGAGCATCTCCCCAACCCGCGCGGCAAAACCGGCCGACGCGAGATGCCAAGACGGAGAGGTGGCCGAGTGGTTGAAGGCGCACGCCTGGAAAGTGTGTTTACGGGAAACCGTAACGCGGGTTCGAATCCCGCTCTCTCCGCCAGCAAGCTTCATTGATTTCTATATTTTTCGGAGCAGGCCGAGCCTTCATGCTCGACCAGGTGATATCTGAAACGGTCGCGCACGAATTCGTTGAAGAACTGCCCTTTTGAGAAGGCCGCCTTGAAAGCCGTGTAGACCTCGGGTCCTACGTCCTCATAGTCATAGCGCTTGCCGGTCGGGACGAACCATACCGAGAGGACCCGCCTCGACGGATCGTAATGGATAGCCCGGATCGCGGTGGAAGGCATGTGCCGCCTCCTGCTTCCAACGCTTAATTCTTCGTGCGCCGCGAGGTTCCGCCATGCCGGCTTGCACAAGGGGCCCGATTGCCTATCTGAGCCGCATGACATCATTGAAAAACCGAGCTGCCGGCGACGCTTTCCAGGGCGATCTGTTCGGTGGGCCTGCAAGCCAGCCGCCCATGCCCGTGGGCTTCTCCTACCAGCCGGATCTGATTGCCCGCGACGAAGAGCACGAGCTGGTCCGTCATATCCGGGGCCTGCCCTTCAAGCCGTTCGATTTCCACGGCCATCTTGCCAACAGGCAGGTCGTCGGCTTCGGCTTGCGCTACGATTACGAACGCCGCCAGGTCGTGGAAGCGCCGCCCATACCGGACTTCCTGCTGCCGCTTCGCGCCAAGGTCGCCGCTTTTGCGTGCATCCCCGCAACAGAGTTCGCGCAAGTGCTGATCAACGAATATCGCCCGGGCGCGGGCATAGGCTGGCATCGGGACAAGCCGCATTTCGAGCTGGTCGCCGGCGTTTCCCTGCTGGCGTCCTGCAGCTTCCGGCTGCGCCGCAAGAACGGCGCGGCGTGGGACCGTGAAACGATCGAGGTCGAGCCCAGATCGCTCTACCTCATGGCAGGGCCGGCCAGGCACGAGTGGGAGCACAGCATCCCGCCCGTCGAACGCCATCGCTATTCGGTGACCTTGCGGACAATGCGGGCTCTTTAAGCAGCCGCGCCGGCGATTATCCGGGAACCATCGCCGGGCGCCAGGGTTGTGTCGTCAGATTTTCCAGATGGAAAGGAAAGACGATGCGCATGTTGACGATGGTCCTGACGCTGTCGGCAATGGCATTGGCGCAGCCCGCTTCCGCTCAACGCGCCGATCCGCAGCCGCCGCAAGCGACGCCCCCTGCCCAGGAACCCATCCCCGGCCAGCCGCAGCCCGGCCAGGACGATGCCGCCCAGAACGTCACCAACATCGTCGTGGTGGCGATGGAGGACCTGCCCTCGGAAGTGAAGGCGCAGGCCGAAGCCATAGTCACCAGGACGACCGCCAAGGAACTGGCCAAGCTGCAGAACTCGGTCGACGCCTCGCCCGAGGCGACGTCGGTTCTGCATGCGAACGGACTGAATTCCTCGCAGGTCGTTGCCGCCAACATCGACGGTGACGGCACGCTGACGCTGATCATCCAGACGACGGCCTGACCTTGGGGGCATGACCCAGCCGAACGGCGGCCGACGGGCTGCGGTTCGCCTTCGATCCTCACTCTTGCGGAGGCCGTCATGACCGAAGCCGCGGTCCGCAACTTCATGCTCAACTTCGGGCCGCAGCACCCGTCGGCGCATGGCGTGCTCAGGCTGGTGCTGGAACTGGACGGCGAGATCGTCGACCGCGCCGATCCGCATATCGGCCTGCTCCATCGCGGCACCGAGAAGCTGATCGAATACAAGAACTATCTGCAGGCCCTGCCTTATTTCGATCGGCTCGACTACGTCGCGCCGATGAACCAGGAGCATGCCTTCTGCCTTGCCGCCGAAAAGCTGCTCGAGCTGTCCGTTCCCCGGCGCGGCCAACTGATCCGCGTGCTGTTTTGCGAGATCGGGCGGCTTTTGTCGCATCTTCTCAACGTCACCACGCAGGCCATGGATATCGGCGCCCTGACGCCGCCGCTATGGGGTTTCGCCGAACGCGAGAAGCTGATGGTGTTTTATGAACGCGCCTCAGGCGCGCGTATGCACGCGAACTATTTCCGCGTCGGCGGCGTCCACCAGGACCTGCCGGAAAAGCTGCTCGACGACATCTGGGATTTCTGCGATCCGTTCCTGAAGGTCTGCGACAATCTCGAGGGCCTGCTCACCGACAACCGCATCTTCAAGCAGCGCAATGTCGATGTCGGCGTGATCTCGCTCGACGACGCCTGGGGCATGGGCTTCTCCGGCCCCATGGTGCGCGGCTCGGGCGCCGCCTGGGATCTGCGCAAGGCGCAGCCCTATGAATGCTATCCCGAAATGGATTTCGACATCCCCATCGGCAAGCACGGCGACTGTTACGATCGCTATCTGGTGCGCATGGAAGAGATGCGCCAGTCGGTGCGGATCATGCGGCAGTGCCTGGAAAAGCTGCGCTCATCCGATGGCCGGGGCCCGGTCGCGGTGCCCAACCAGAAGATCACGCCGCCGCCGCGCGCCACCATGAAGCGCTCGATGGAAGCGACCATCCATCATTTCAAGCTTTATACCGAAGGCCACCGCGTGCCGCCCGGAGAGGTCTATGCCGCGGTCGAGGCGCCGAAAGGCGAGTTCGGCGTCTATCTGGTCTCGGACGGCAGCAACATTCCCTATCGCTGCAAGATACGCGCGCCATCCTTCGCCCATCTCCAGGCGATGGATTTCCTGTCGCGCGGGCACATGGTGGCCGATGTCGCGGCGATCATCGGCTCGCTCGACATCGTGTTCGGCGAGATCGATCGCTGACGCGGAGGAGAGCCCGGCGCCTCTCCTTCGTCTGCGTCAATCAGCGAGCCCGACGCGATCCCGCCGACGGACCCGCTCTAGCGCATGAACACCGCTCTCAGCCACGCAAGAATGCCGGCGCCCGGAGAGATCGCCGCCCGCACGCGCGAGGCCGCCCAGCGGGCCGGCATGTTGGCGCCGACATGGCAATGGCAGACGACTTCATGCAGCTGCCAGTCGCTCATTTCGAAGAAGCGCTTGGCTTCGCCGTAAGTGTCGTCCCGCAGGCCTTGCGCGCGGAAGATCGGATCCTCGAAAGCGATGGTGATCGCCGAGCCGTCGATACGCATTCTTTGGCGCACATCGGCTGAGGCGTATTCGGTGCCCGCCAGCGCCGTGAGGCGGCGGCCGGGATTTTGTTCAAGAAGCTGCGCCCAGCGCTCAAGGCGCTGACCGCGATTGGCGATGAGAGCCGGTGCTTCGGTATGAACGTCGGCAACGGCGTTGATCTGATCAAGGGTTTGGTGCTTCACGGCCGTCTCCTGTGTCGGCAGATGGCCCCCGTCCACAACGGGATTTAAGGCGCCGACCGACGCCGGCAAGAGCCGAAACAGGCAGGTGGAATCATTTGATCATTGTCTGCCGCCGTCGCGCGCCGCGATCGTGTTGGAACCATCCGCGGGCGTGGCCGTTCTGCCAGCTTGCGCCGCCGATCGCTCCAGACGAAGCGTCCGAATGCAGCGGTCACCTCCATCAGTTCAGGTCGGGCAGGACATCCCCGTTTTTGGGATTCGCAGCAGGCCTTGCCAAGGCATCGAACGGAAGGAAAACGCGATGGCCATTCTCCCCAATCCAGACCCATCTCCCACGCCCGTGCCCACGCCGCCGCCCATCCCGGAACCGAAACCGGTGCGCGAACCGGAGCCGGACCGGCTGCCCGACGAGGAGCCGATCCCCAATCCCGATGAGAATGACGCGCCGCCCAGGCATTCGCAACCAGGCGGCGCCGAATTTGAGCGACTCGCGGGAGGCGCCTGATGCGCCTCCCGCCTGATCATTCCCCGCGCATCGTCGCCTGGAAGGTCGGCAGGTGCTTCTTCTGCGCCTCGATCATGCGTTCGCGGTAGACGCCGTAGATGACGTCGGTGTCGTGCAGCGTCACGCCCGCAATGGTCGGCGAGGCGAAGACCGGCAGCTCGATGCCGCGCTTCGACAATTGCTCGGCCGTGCGGGCGAGCAACTCATGCGCCATGATCATCGCCAGCACCGTCGACGAGCCCGACACCGGGCGGCTCCAGCCTTCGATCGGCACCACCGCGTCCTCGATCGGCGAGCAGGTGTCGATGACGAGGTCGGCGGCGTCCGCCAGCCGCTTGCCGGAGGAATGCGTGGCTGGCTTGTCGAGATTGTTCTTGCTGGTGACCGCTACGACGAAGATGCCGCGCTTCTTGGCGTAGAGCGCGGTGTCGATACCCGAGGAATTGCGGCCGCTATGGCCGAAGATGATGATGGAATCGCCCGTGTTCAGCGGCTGATGGTCGAGGAACTTCTCGGCATATTTCTCGGTCCGCTCCAGCCACAAAAGCTCGCGCACGCCGCCGGCGCCGAGCACGTTGTGCCACATCACACGCGGGTCGGTCAGCGGATTGAAGCCGACGAAGCTGCCATAGCGCGGAAACATCTCCTGCGCCGGCAGCACCGAATGGCCCGAACCGTAGAGATGGACCAGCCCGCCGTTTTGCAGCGTGTCGGCGAAACGGCTCGCCGCCTGGCCGAAGGCTTCTTCATTGGCCTTCGATGCCTGTTCGAGGAGGGCGGCGAGACGGGGAATGTAGAGATCGGACACTTCGGTACTCCTGTTGATCGTGTCAGCTTCTGGTGTTTGGGAGACGGCCGGCGCGCAGCGTCGAGCGTATCTCGTAGCGGTCGCCGCGCATGATCGAGACGGTGAATTCGAACGGGCCGCGCTCGTCGATGGTGATGCGCTCGACGACGAAGGCGGGACTGCCCGCGGGCAGGTCGAGCAGCTCGGCGTCGGCGGCGCTGACCGCGCCGACGCGGTAGTTCTCGCGCGCCTCGGCCGGCACGATGCCGTACTGACGCTCCAGCGCCTCGTAGAGCGAGCCCTTGAGCAGGCCGGCATCGAGAAAGCCCGGCACGCGCGCGGCCGCCAGTTGCGCCGTCTGGATGCCGATCGGCTCGTTATTGCCGAGCCTCAATCGCCGGATCCGCACGACAGGGTCGCCCTCCTCGATCTCCAGCGCGCCGGCCGCCGCCGCACTCGCCGTCGTCAGGCTGCAGTCGAGCAGGCGCGAGCCGGCGACCACGCCGATATTGCCCATCTCCTGGGTGAAGGAGGTGAGCTCGCGCGTGCCGGCGACCAGCGTCGCCGAGCGCACGAAGGTGCCCCTTCCATGCTCGCGCCTGAGCAGTCCGCTTTCCTCAAGATTGCGCAGCGCGTGGCGAAGCGTGATGCGGCTGACGCCGAATAGCGCGCAGAGCCTGTCCTCGGCCGGGATCTGGTCACCGGTCGCCCACTCGCCGCTCTTGACGATGGCGCGGATCGCCTCCTCGACCTGATACCAGAGCGGCTCCGGTCGCCTGCGGTCCGGCTGCTGAAAGCTCGCTTCGCTCATCGGATCTGTCTCCACCCGCTTCCCGCCTGTCCGGCAAGCGCAGCACCGACCAGGCCGGCGCGGGAGCCGAATTTTCCAGGCTTAAGTTCGATGCCGCGCAGATGCGGCGGCAATTGACGCCGTAGCGCCGCACGCAAAGGCGGCGCGATCACATCCAGTGCGTCGGCCAGGCCGCCCGAGACCAGGATGACGCCTGGATCGAGCAACCCGACCGCGCCGGCCAGCGCCGTGCCGAGTTGGCGCGCCGGCACCTCGAGCAGGGTCTGCGCGGCAAGCTGGCCCGCTTTGGCGGCGGCGATCAGCTGGCGGCTGTCGGCCAGTCCGATCTGTGCAGCAAGGGCGTCCAGCGCACGGCCGGAGGCGACACGTTCCAGCCAGCCGCTGCGATCCTCGCCTTGGTCCCTGACGTCGGCGCTGGCCCAGCCGAAGGAGCAGGCGCCGCCATGCGCGCCGGCGACGATGCCGCCATTGGCCAGCACCGCCGAGCCGATGCCTGTCCCGATGGCCAGCAGGATCGCGACGGAGACGCCCTTGGCCGCGCCTTGCGCCGCTTCCGCCAGCAGCGCGATCTGCGCGTCATTGCCGACCGCCACGCGAAGGTCGGGAAACAGCGCCGCGACGTCGACGCCGTCGAGCCAGGGCAGATTCGGTATCCAGCGGCATGCGGAGCCCTCGACAAGTCCCGGTACGGCAAGCCCGAGCGCTTCGGCCTCGCCTGCGGCCGCAAGCGTGCGAACGTGCGTCACGAACGCGTCGAGGCTCGCCGGCGCCGGCTCACGGACCTGGGGCACGAGGGCGCCGATATCGCCCGTATGGACCGCGGCGCGCAGATTGGTGCCGCCGAGATCGATGGCGAGAACCCGTGTCATGTATGGCGGCTCCGGTCAGCATTTCTTCAGACGTCATTATAACGACATGATGCCGCTCGCAAGAGCCACAAAGACGTCGACGGCTACCCTATTGATCGGCGATCGGCCAGGAAACCGCATCTTATCCTGCTGATCTATTTACGTAATCTGACTGGATCGACATCATCGAGTTTTTCATCTGCAAGCATGATCCGCACGTCCATGTGCGAGGGGGCTTGCGCCTTTACTCAAAGTTGTCATAACGTCATCCACTCTGGTATGGCTTATGTGGAGGACGCCGATGTCGCTTGCCTGGATCTCGAAGCTTGGATTCGCCGCGGGGCTTATTGCGCTGCCCGCGACCGGCTGGGCGCAATCGGTCAACATCTCCTACCTGACGCATTGCTCGCCGGAGACGGTGGCCCTGCTCGAAGCGGCGGCCAAGGATTTTTCCAAGGAGCACCCGGATGTCGCCATCACCGTGCGCGCGGTTCCGTTCGGCGACCTCTTGACCACGCTGCGCTCGCAGGGCGGATCCTCCGACGGTCCGACGATCGGCGGTATCTACGATCTGTGGCTGCCGGAACTGGCAAAGGACAAGCTCGTCGCCCCCGCTCCCGATGCGGTGGCAGCCGAGGTGAAGAGCGCCTGGCCGGCGGGCGTCGTCAGCGCCGCCTCGGTCGGCGGGACGCTCTACGGCATTCCGAACGAGATCGACGTCTACGCGCTGAACTACAACAAGGAACTGTTCAAGGAAGCGGGCATCGCCGCTCCGCCCAAAACCTGGGCCGAACTCAAGGATGCCGCCGCGAAGCTGACCGACAAGGCCAAGGGCCAGCAGGGCTTCGGCATGATCAACTCATGGGCGGCGGGGGTGGTCCATCCTTTCGCCTCGCTGCTCGTCTCCAATGGTGGCAACCTGGTCAAGGACGGCAAGCCGGCGCTGGACAGTCCCCAGGCCGGCGAAACCTTCGCGCTCTATGAAGACTTGATAAAGTCCGGCGCGAGCAATCCGGCGATGGCAACGGCGGACGCCAACACCACGGGCCCGTTCCTCGACAATTTCGTCTCCGGCAAGACCGGCATGATCATCATGGCCAACTGGTGGGAAAGTGCGCTCAAGACCGGCATGGGCGACAAGTTCGCAAACATCGCCACCGCTCCCATCCCTGTTGGCCCAAGCGGCGACAAGCCGCATTCGATCTCCTATTCCTGGATGACCGTCGTCAACGCCAAGGCCGGCGAGGCCGAGCAGAAGGCGGCCTGGGAATTCCTCACCTGGCTGAACAGCCCGAAGTCGGGCAAGAACGGCGCCTCGGCCATGTCCGACATATTGATGTCGATGGGCATCCTGCCGTCACGCACCTCCGACATCGAGGCGCACAAGGACAAGCTCGGCTCCGAATTCCTGTCCGGCTACGTCTCGGTTCTTGCCGATGCGCACCCCTTCCCCGTCGTGCTCGGCGGCCAGGAATTCTCAGAATCCCTGCAGCAGACGCTCGAGGCGTTGCAGTATGGCCAGGTCTCGGCCAAGGATGCGCAGGCGAATGCGCAGGCCGACGCCACGTCGATCCTGGAGCGCGCGGCGAAATAGCTCGGGTCTTTGACCCGGAGCCATCGGAAGCAGGTGAATGGCCAAAGCTTTTCGTGCCTCGGCGGGCATCATGCTTGCGCCCGCCGTGACATTGATCGGCGTGTTCGTGCTGCTGCCGACGCTGCTGACCGTATGGCTGTCCTTCCAGGACTGGTCGACGCAGACGCCCTTTTCCGAGGCGAGCTTCGTCGGGCTTGGCAATTTTCACGAGATTTTCGGCCCCACCTCGGTCGGCCGCGATTTCAAGACGGCCCTGCTCAACACCACGATCTACACCGCGCTGTCCGTCGTTCTCATCCTGCCGCTGTCGGTCGTCTTCGGCCTGCTGGTCTACCAGCGCGAAATCGCCGGCGGCACGGCGCTGCGCACGGTGCTGTTTTCGACCTACATGGTGCCGATGATCGCGGTCGCGCTGGTCTGGTCGAAGCTTTATTCGCCAAGCGAGGGACCGCTCAACCAGCTGCTCGGCCTAGCCGGCATCGGTCCGCAGCCCTGGCTCTCCTCGCCGCGCTCGGCGCTGGTCTCCATCGTCTTCCTCAATGTCTGGCAGCAGGTCGGCTATTTCACGGTGCTCGCCATCGCCGGACTGACGCAGATCCCCGGCAGCCTCTATGAGGCGGCGACGCTCGACGGCGCCAACGGACGCGAGCAGTTCCGATTCATAACCCTGCCCTTGCTTCGCCGCACGCTTCTGTTCAGCGCGGTCATTGCCATCATCAATGCGGTGCAGGTATTCGAGCCGGTGGCGCTGATCACGCAAGGCGGACCGGTCGGCTCGACCAACGTGCTCACCTACCATATCCGCCGCGTCGGCATCGAACGCGCGCAGGGCGGGCTGGGCTCCGCCATGGCGGTGATGCTGATGCTGTCGCTGATCGTCTGCGTCTCGGCGCTGTTTGCCTTTGCCAATCGCAAGGACAGCGAATGAGCGCTCCAACCCGATCGCTCACCCGCAAGCGCCCTTCGGGCCGCAAGGCGCTGCTCGCGACCGCAATGCTTCTGGTCGCCGTCGCGTCCGCCTTCCCGCTGGCCTGGATGGTTCTCTCCAGCCTGAAGACGCCGGCCGAGACCATGCAGGTGCCGCCGGTCTGGATCCCGCATACGCCGACCCTGGAGGCCTATGGCAAGGTCGCCGGCGTGATCAATGTCGGACGCTCGATGTGGAATTCCTTGGTCATCGCCACGATCACCACCGCCGGCATCCTGGTCACCAGCATGATGGCCGGCTACGCCTTCGCCAAATATTCTTTCCCCGGCCGCTCGCTGCTCTTCTCGCTGCTGATCGCCACCATGTTCCTGCCGCCGATCGTGACGCTGATCCCGCTCTACCGCATGGTCGGCTCGATCGGGCTGAGCGCCAGCCTTGCCGGCATCATCGTGCCCAACCTCGCCAACGCCTTCGGCATCTTCCTGATGCGCCAGTTCATCGCCGGCGTGCCGGACGAGTTGATCGACGCCGCCCGCATGGACGGCGCTTCCGAGCTGCTCATCCTGTTCAAGATCGTGGCGCCGAGCGTGGCGCCGGCCATCGCGGCGCTGGCTCTGTTCGCCTTCGTCTATCACTGGAACAGCTATCTGTGGCCGCTGACCGTGCTGCAGGGCAACGCCGACGCCTATCCGATCGTCATCAGCCTGAGCCGGCTGCTCAGCTACAACCGCGGCGCCGTCAACACCGGCCTGGTGATGGCCGGCGCAACGCTCGCCGTGCTGCCGCCGCTCATCCTCTTCGTCTTCCTGCAGCGCTTCTTTGTCGATTCGATCGTCGGCTCGGCAATCAAGGGGTAGAGCAATTCCAGGAAAAGTGTGCCGGTTTTCCGTCAGGAATTGCGTCAAAACGATAGGATCGAGTGCCGTCAAGTCTTGGGCTTGGTTCCGCCGCAGATCAGATAATAACACTCGTCGTAGCGGATATATTCGGGAGCGTGCGGATCCGGCCAATTGCCGGTGTCGCTCAAGGTTTTGAGCAGGCGCGTGCATTGCGCCACATCCTTGGCATTGTTGCCTCGAAAAGCTTGCGGCGCCGCGAACGCAACAGCCGCAAGCGCAAGACAGCCGAGACTAGCTGCGAGAAAGAGAGACTTTTGCATTGCTTCCGAATACGATCGGACGGGCGTTCCGACAACGAACACCTCATATCATCATTAACGCGTCAGTGGCAGAGCCCTTGCTTGGTCCGGCAATACTTCGTGGCCTGTGGATCGCTATCTCAGCCCAGCCAAAAGTGCCCATCAAGCCTTTTGTCGTCTCCTGCTCGATCACCGTAGGCACCGTCCGCGCGTCGGCGGTATCGGAGCGCAAACCGCTCACCGATGTTATTGCAGCGGAATGCCAATTTCCATTTAAAATTTTAGTTGGAATGGGGAGGAGTAGGTTTCTTCTTCCGGCTGAAGAAGGCTTTGACCTGTTCGTGCCTGTTAGGAAGCCGTTTGAATCCGATATGCCAACGCTCGTATTCCTTCCTGTCCGGATAAGCCCCAGCTCTTTTGCCTTTGAAAAGTCGGGTACCGATACCTTGGGCAGGCGCCAAAAAATGTGATGGCGATATTTTCTGCGAAGCTTTTGGCCGTACTCACAAATGGCTTCCGACACCATCGTGTCGAAATAGATGCAGTCATCGCAATATTTTTCGATCGCGAACAGGAAATCCTTGTATTTCGTATCTGCTTGGTCCGGGCGATGAATGCCTAGATAGCGGTACATCACCTCATCATCCCTCGCTTTCGGACCATCAGCCCATTTCGCCAAGATGTCGTTTCGCCCGATCAGCGATGTATTGAGAAGGTCGAACGCTTTGCCGAGTTCAATCGTGGCTGCAAGTGCCTCCATTCGTATGTCGAGTCTCTCAAAAACAGTCTTCTCTAGGCGCTCGACGGGAACCTTGACGACAGGCAATGTCACCAAATTGGGCGCGAAATTCAAAATCGCGGGTTGTCCGGTTGTGCTATTCCGGGTTTGTAGCGAGGCGTATTCCACTTCAAGAGCTCGGAATTTCTCCATCATCGTGAGTAGATGCTGGCTCTTCATCGCCATCAGTGTATTGCCAATCGTGGAACACAAGGTCTGCGCTTCGTTGACACTTTTTAAGGTCGCTACAATTTCCCTTCGCTGATCACGACGAAATATCGCGATTTGGGCTCCCCATGCGCCAGCGAACGAGGCCGCTACGCCAACAACCGCAGTGTTGAAATTTTCATTGGTAATAAGGTAATGCCAAAGGCTCATTTATTACCTTTGATTTCACCGACGAGAGCGGCTATCGATTCCGAAAGCTCCTTTTCGGCCCGTTCCTTTTCGCTGGCGTGATAGTCTTCCTCAAGAATTGATAGGATCGCTGACCTCACGATGGGAAAATATCTCATGCAAGTATCCTCATCCAATTCATGAACGCCCTTGCTGAGTATTCCATAGATGGCCCTGTTTTTGACCAAGGCCCTCGGCAAAACCTCTTTCAGTGCCTCAATCTTTTCCTCCATTCGAAGTCCATCAAAGCCCTCAATCGTGCCGTGGTGGGCCTCGAATTCCTGCCTGTGGAGCAAAATCAGTCTTTCAAAAATGCGACGTAGGTACACGAATGATCCGATGCCGACGCCATGACTCATTAGCCCGGTAGCACGGTGTAATTCCGCGAAATACTCCTTGCCTAGGATCGGCCGATATTTTTGCAAATCGAAGCTGGCTATAGATGCCATCGACGGTATTTGGCCAATTTTCATGACCATTTTATCGAAAGCTTGAAACACGTACGTATAAATATGGTTCGCATTTCTTTGGCAATGCAGATGCAATGGAAACACGTCATCTTCGAGCACAGTGCTTTGCTCGGCTAAACTTAACATGCGGGCCTGATTATCAGAGCGCTCGGTTCGAAAAGTCGATGGCTTGTCGCAGTGGACGCAATAGCAGTCTAACTGAAAATGCCCCACCGATAGTATGCGAACCGTGTACTCGTTTCCGTTATCATCACGCACCCTGGGGATTGACCCGTAGAGCGGTAGCTCAAGGCAAAGTTGAACTGCCTCAGCCTCAGCTTTTTCGCGTTCCCCGACCATCTTCGTCTTGCCCCTACCTCAACGATCGAGTTGTCGTATAGCAGCTACAATGCCGATTCGCTAAGAGCCGCCTTAACCGAAGAGAAGAGGTGTTCCTCTCGTCCGATCCGATGCGATAACTGAGGAAAACATCTCTGCATCTAATCTACTAATCACCTTGAAACCGCTAACCGCCTAACCGCGCCGGCGTCCAAGCCCCACCAGCCGCGTTCGACTCCACCGCCGCGGCGACGAACTTCACGCCGCGCGCGCCGTCGACAACGTCGGGCACTTGTGCTGCCCGCGCGACATCGACCGCACCACCCGCGCGATGCGCGCGGATGATGTCCGCTGCGTCGCGGTAGAAATTGGCGAAGGCCTCGATATAGCCCTCGGGATGCGCCGCCGGCATGCGCGAGACGCGCCGGGCTTCCGCCGTCGAGTCGTGGCCGCCGCGCACCAGCGTGCGGGTTTCCTCGCCATAAGGCGAGAAGCGCAGTTCCTCCGGCCGCGATCCAAACCATTCGAGCCCGGCCTTCTCGCCATAGATGCGCACCGAAAGGTCGTTGTAGTGGCCGGGCGAGGTCTGGCTGGCGAGGATCGTGCCGCGCGCCCCGCCCGCCCAGCGCAGCAGCACATGCGCGTTGTCGTCGAGCCGCCGTCCCGGCACGGCGGTGAAGAGGTCGGCGGAAACCGCCTCGGCCTCGAAGCCGGAGACGAAGCTTGCCAGGTTAAAAGCATGCACGCCGATATCGGCGAGCACCGCCGACTGCCCGGCGCGCGCCGGATCGGTGCGCCATTCCGCCTGCTTCTGGCCCTCGGCGTCGATCGGCCTGGCTAGCCAATCCTGGATGTAGGCGCCATGCACCGAAACGATGCGGCCGAGCTCGCCCGCCGCCACCATTTCGCGCGCCTGGCGGACCATGGCGTAGCCGGTATTGTTGAACGTGACGACGAAGCGGCGCTGCTTCGCTTTTGTCAGCGCCACCAGCGCCTCCGCCTCGGCAAGCGTCGTCGACAGCGGCTTGTCGCAAATGACGTCTATGCCGGCCTCGAGGAACGCCGTGGCGATCGGCGCGTGCAGATGGTTGGGCGTGACGATGACGACCGCCTCGATGCCGTCGGCCCGCGCCGCTTCTGCCTTCGCCATGGCGCGGTAGTCGGCATAGCTGCGCTCCGGCGCGATGCCGATCTCCGCGGCGGAGGCGGCTGCGTTCTCCGGATCGGAGGACAGCGCACCGGCGACCAGCGCGATCTGGTCGTCGAGCCGCATCGCCAGCCGGTGCACGGCGCCGATGAAGGCGTTGCGGCCGCCTCCGACCATGCCGACCCGCAGGCGTTGACGCGAGGTTCCGTCGGCAGTTGCATAGACCATGACTGCGATTCTCCCAAGGTTCGGCATGCCGGCCGGCGCGGATGTTTTCGAAATGATATTTCTATTTTTTGTTTTGTAAAACGATTGTGCCGCGTTAGCTTTTTAACCCTAGGGACCAGGCGATCGGGCGCTTCCGGAGGACAGGATCCGATGACGCATCCGACGGTTGGGTCACGATGAGGCATATTTCTATGAGCGGCCATCGCGGAGCGGCTGACGAACCGTTCACAGATAGTCTGGAGACGGCGGCAAGAAAACGGAGCCGTTCGCTGGCAGCACTTGGCTACACGAAACCGCAAACCTACGAGGAATTGCGGGCGGTGCTTGCGTCGGGGACCGTGCATTTCCCAAAACGGCTTCGCCAGGTGGCGATCTTCCTCTGGCAGAACCCGAGCGAGGTGGCGCTTGGCACGATCGCGCAGGTGGCGGACCAGGCCGGCGTGCAGCCTTCGACCCTGGTGCGCTTCGCCCAGATCTTCGGCTATTCGGGCTTTTCCGATTTCCAGCTCCTGTTCAAGGACCGCATGAAGGGCTCCTGGCCGGACACGCAAGGCGGCCAGGACAAGGCCGCGGAGCCGAACGCCAACCTGCATTTTCTCAACGGCATGGTCGGTGCCTGCCAGGCCTCGCTCGGCCGCATCGGCAACGATCTCGATATCGCCGCTTTCGAGACGATGGTCGATCATCTGGCGGCGGCGGAGCTGATCTATGTCATCGGCAGCAAGCGCGCCTTCCCCGTCACCACCTATCTGTCGCTGACGCTCTCGCAGCAGGGCGTGCGCAACGTGCTGGTCGACAATGTCGGCTCGACCGCGCTCGACCAGGTCGGCTGCATCACGCCGCGCGACGCGGTGCTGGCCGTCTCCTTCAGCCCCTACAACTCGATCACGCCCGACCTCGTCGCCGTGGCGCATGAGCGCAAGGCGCGCATTCTCACCATCACCGACAGCACCTTTTCGCCGTTGGCAAAACTCTCCGACACCTGGCTGGAAGTGGTCGAGCAGGACTTTGGCGGTTTCCGCTCGCTCGCCGCCTCGCTCGCGGTCGGCATGGCATTGGTCCACGGCGTCGTCGCGCAGCGGACAGGCTGACAAGAGCAATTCCAGGAAAAGTGTGAGCGGTTTTCCGTCCGGAATTGCGAAAGGCAGGCAGATAGGCCGTTCACCGGTTGCATGAAAACGGCGAACCGCTCTCGCACGATTGACTAAAGAGAACCGTCGTTCCATATTTGAAAAAATGGAAACTTTGTTCCGGGAAGAGGAATGGAGGTTCGTCTCGACGGCAAGGTGGTGCTGGTCACCGGCGCGACGCAAGGCATCGGCCGGGCGATCGCCGAAACGCTTGCGCGCTCCAGCGCCGCCGGATTGCTGATCACCGGGCGGGACCAGAAGCGCGGCAATGCTGTCACCGCCGAACTCTCGGCCATGGGCACTCCCGCCGCCTTCGCTGCTGCCGATCTCGGTGATCCCAAGGCCCCGGTGCGGCTGGCGCAAGCCTGCATCGAGCACTTCGGTCGCATCGACGGCTTGGTCAACGCCGCCGGCCTGACCGACCGCGCTTCTTTCGTCGATGGCACGCTCGACAACTGGGCGGCGCTTTTTGCCGTCAACGCCCGCGCGCCTTTCTTCCTGATGCAGGCGGCAATCGCCGATATGAAGAAACGCGGGCAGGGCGGCTCGATCGTCAACATCCTGTCGATCAACGCGCATTGCGGCTCGCCGGAGCTCGCCGTTTATTCCGCCACCAAGGGCGCGCTGGCGACGCTGACCAAGAACGCCGCCAACGCCCACCGCTTCGACCGCATCCGCGTCAACGGCATCAATGTCGGCTGGACCGACACCCCGGCCGAGCGCGTCATGCAGGCCGAGACGCTCGGCCACGGTCCGGGCTGGCTCGACGCGGCCAATGCGACGCAACCCTTCGGCCGGCTTTTCTCCGTGACCGACATCGCCAATCTTGCCGTCTTCCTGCTTTCCGACGCGGCGGGCCCTATGACCGGCGCGCTGATCGACCAGGAGCAATGGGTGATCGGAGCCAATCGGTGAGCGCCGAGAAGCTCAGCCCTGCCCTGCTCGGCCGATTGCCGTTAGAGGTCCGCAAGCCGGCTTACGACCGCGCTGCGCTGAAGCCAGGCATCGCCCATATCGGCGTCGGCGCCTTCCACCGTTGCCATCAGGCCGAATACACCGACGATCTTCTGGCGAAGGATTTCGACCGCTGGGGACTGGTCGGCATCAACATTCGCCCTCCCCTGCTGGCCGGCACGCTGGGGCGCCAGGACGGTCTCTACACGCGGCTCATCCGCCAGAACGACGAGGTCGAGGCGCGCGTCATCGGCAGCATCGTTCGCGTCGTCGACAGCCAGGACAGCGCGGCGCCGGCGCTGGATGTGCTCGCCTCGCCCGACATCGCGACGGTCACCATGACGGTGACCGAGAAAGGCTATTGCCACATCCCCTCGAGCGGCGCGCTCGACCTCGACCATCCTGACATCGCGCACGACCTCGCCAATCCCGAGGCGCCGCGCAGCGTGCCCGGCATCCTGGCGCGCGCGCTGGAATTGCGCATGGCCACGCATGGCAGGCCGGTGACGCTGCTCTCCTGCGACAACATCCCGACCAACGGCGTCATCCTTGGCAATGTCGTACGCAAATTCGCCGAACGGCGCGGCGGCAAGCTGGCGGACTGGATCGAAGCCAATGTCGCCTTCCCCTCGGCCATGGTCGACCGCATCGCGCCGGCGACGACCGAGGCCGATATCGACACCGTCGAGCAGCGCTTCGGCTACCGCGACGGCGCCGTCGTCGTCGGCGAGCGCTTCCGCCAATGGGTAATCGAGAACCGCTTCGCCGGCCGCGTGCCGCGCTGGGATCTTGTCGGCGCGACCTTCGTCGACGACGTGACGCCATTCGAACACCTCAAGATGCGCGTGCTGAACGGCGCCCAGACGACGCTCAGCTATCTCGGCGTTCTGGGCGGCTTCGAGCACACGTTCGAGACGATTGCCGACCCGCTTCTGGCCCGTTTCGTCCGCCGCATGCTCACCGAGGAAACACTGCCGACGCTGATGCCCGTGCCCGGCATCGCGCCGGCCGCCTATGTCGAGCAGAGTCTGTCGCGCCTCACCAACACGGCGATACACCATCGCAACCACCAGATCGCCACCGACGGCTCGCAGAAGATCGTGCAGCGCCTGCTCAACCCGATCCGCGATCGGCTGGCGAAGGGCGAGGGCATTGCGCTCCTCTCGGTGCCGGTCGCCGGCTGGATGGCTTATCTGATCAAGGCTTCTTCCCGCTTCGGCCGCGCCTGGCAGGTGTCCGATCCCTTTGCCGACAGGATTGCCGCCATTGCCGACCGCATCGGTGCGGACAGCAAAGGGCTCGTCGATTCGATCCTCGCCATCGATGCTATCTTCAACCCGTCCTTGGCCGCCAACGCGACATTCCGGGCGCATATCATCGCCGCGCTTGATGGTTTGCTTTCAGGCGATCCGATGGGCTTTGTCGGACAGGTCTGCGCTGGGCCAACCGATGCGCGGTTGAAGCAGCCGGCGCGATCTGCATAGTTAGCAACCGGGAGGGATCATGAAGCTTGGACTGCTGACAGCACCATTCCCCGACACGCCGCTCGGCGAAGTCGCCGACTGGGCGTGCTCGGCCGGCTTCGAGGCGCTGGAAATCGCCTGCTGGCCGAAGACTTCCGGCGCCAGCCGCCGCTACGCCGGCACCAGCCATATCGACGTGGACGTCCCGGCCGCTGAGGCCAAGGACATCGCCGACGAGTTCGCCGGCAAGGGCCTGGCCATCTCGGGTCTCGGCTTCTATCCCAATCCGCTCCATCCCGACCAAGCGCATCGCGAAGCAGTGATCGACCATCTGAAGAAGGTGATCGTGCTTGCCAGCCGCATGGGCGTGCCGCTCGTCAACACCTTCTGCGGCGGTGACGCTTCGAAGACTATCGACGCCAACTGGGAAGATGCGCAGAAAATCTGGCCGGCGATCATCGCCCATGCCCGCGAGCATGGCGTAAAACTCGCCTTCGAGAACTGCCCGATGATCTTCAGCTATGACGAATGGCCGGGCGGGCACAACATCGCCTACTCGCCCTATGTCTGGCGCCGCATCCTGGAATCCTGGGGCGGCGATGTCGGCATGAACTTCGATCCCTCGCATCTCGTCTGGCAGATGATCAACAAGGAGCGCTTCATCCGCGAGTTCGGCGCAAACATGCTGCATGTGCATGCCAAGGATCTGATGATTGATCATGATGGTTTGTACGAGCGCGGAATCCTTTCCGCTGGCATAGGCTGGCAGGTGCCGCGCATGCCGGGGCTTGGGGATATCGACTGGAGCAGGATTTTTTCGGGCCTCTACCGGGCCGGCTATGACGGACCGGTCGTCATCGAGCATGAGGACCGGCGCTTCGAGGGGACGGATGAAAAGGTCAAGCGCGGCTTCCTGCTGGCCCGCGACGTGCTGCGCCCCTTCATCAAATGACGAAAGCTTGGCTCCGACTGAATCAGAGCCTGGAACCGAACTGAAAAGATCAATGTGGAGGAGTACTGAAATGAAAAGACATCTGACCGTGGCCTCGCTCCTTGCCGGCGCCGCGCTGCTTGCCTCGGCGGGCGCCTCGGCCGCCGCCGGCAAGTACACGATCGGCATTTCCAACACTGTGCAGGGCAATGGCTGGCGCGAGGAAATGATCTGTGCGATGAAGGCGCAGGCGCTCGCTTCGGGCGAAGTGGCGAAGCTCAACATCGCCCACCGCAACACCGACGCTGCCGGTCAGTTGGAAGACATCCGCAACCTGATCAGCGCCAAGGTCGACGCCATCGTCGTCAACCCGGCCGATCCGGCCGGCATCAAGGCCGGCCTCGAGGAAGCCACCAAGGCAGGCATCGTCGTCGTCGCCGTCGACCAGGCGGTAACCGAGCCGTCCGCCTACATCATCTCCAACAACCAGGAACAATATGCCTATCTCGGCGCCAAGTGGCTGTTCCAGCAGATGGGCGGCAAGGGTGAGGTGCTCTACATGCGCGGCGCCGCCGGCGCTTCGGCCGACTCGGATCGCGACAAAGGCTTCAAGAAGGCGCTCGCCGAATTCCCAGACGTGAAGGTCGCGCAGGAAGTCTTCACCGGCTGGCAGCAGGATCAGGCCAAGCAGCAGATCCTGTCCTTCCTCGCCACCGGCACCCCGATCAACGGTATCTGGACCTCGGGCATCGACAACGTCATCGTCGATGCGCTGGTCGAGCAGCAGGCGCCGATGGTGCCTGTGGTCGGCGCCGACAATGCCGGCTTCGTCGGTCAGTTGAGCTCGGTCAAGGGTCTGGTGGGCGCGGCCGTCACCAATCCCGGTTCGATCGGCGGCGCCGGCGTGACGCTGGCGCTGCAGATCCTCGACGGCAAGAAGCCGGCGCAGCAGACCGTCCTGGTCGAGCCGCAGCTTTGGGAAAACGCCACCGACGAAGGCAAGGCCAAGCTGAAGAGCGTCGTCGACCCCTCGCTCAGCCCCGAATGGCCTGTCTCGATCTCGATCCCGGATTGGACGACCTACACCAAGGATCAGATCATCGCCTGCAAGGGCCCGGGCGAATAAGCGACGAAACCCTCTTCTGCCTTCTCCCCTTGTGGGAGAAGGTGGATCGGCGCGTAGCGCCGAGACGGATGAGGGGTATTCCAGGGAACGCCAACGTCTCACTCCGCTGGAGCACCCCTCATCCGTCGCCTTCGGCGACACCTTCTCCCACAAGAGGAGGTCAGCCGCGGCCTGCATCGGTTTTTGGAACGAGAACCACACCATTTGACAACAAACCCGTTGCCGCAAAGCCCTCTCCTCGACGCCACCGGCGTAGCGAAGAACTATGGTGCAGTTGCCGCGCTGCGTAACGCCTCGCTGTCCGTGCTGCCGGGCGAGGTGCACGCGCTGATGGGCGCCAATGGCGCCGGCAAGTCGACGCTGGTGAAGATCCTGACGGGGGCGATCAAGGCGGACGCCGGGCGCATCCTGATCCGCGGCCAGCAGCTCGATGTCCGCTCGCCCGCCGCCGCCCGCCGCGCCGGCCTGCTGCCGGTCTACCAGGAACCTTCGCTGATCCCCGACCTCGATGTCCTATCCAATCTGCGGCTCACCGGCACGCCGGTCGAGCCGTTCCGCGCCTGGGTGCGCGAGCTCGGCATTCCCGACCTCGATATCCGCGAGACGGCGCGTCATATCCCCTTGGCCATCCTGCGCGTGCTCGACTTGGCGCGCGCGCTCGCCGTCGAACCCGACGTGCTTCTTCTCGACGAGATGACCGCGGCGCTACCGGCGAACCTCGCTGAGAAAGTGCTGGAAGTCGTGCGCCGCCAGGGCGACGCCGGCCGTTCCGTCATCTTCATCTCGCACCGTTTCGTCGAGATCTCCGCGCTCTGCGACCGCGCCACCGTGCTGCGCGACGGCGCAACCGTCGGCGTCGTCGACATTGAGCCCGGCATCGAGGAAAGAATAGTCGAGATGATGCTCGGCACCCGCATCGAGAAGACGCGCGTCGCCGCGCGCGCAGCCAGTGAGATGGCAGGCGCCGGCGGCGGTCGTCCGCGATTGTCGGTCCGCAACCTGCAGCTAGGCACCAAGCTCAACGACGTCTCCTTCGATCTCGCCAATGGCGAGGTCGCCGGCGTCTTTGCACTCGAAGGTCAGGGCCAGGACGAGCTCTTCGCCGCGCTTGCCGGCTCGATCCGTCCGACCGGCGGCAGCATCGACGTCGACGGCGCGCCGGTCAAATTCTCGCATCCGGGCGACGCCATCCAGGCCGGCATCGCCTATGTGCCGGGCGACCGCGCCGAGGCCTTGGCCATGCAGCGTTCGGTGCGCGAGAACATCGCGCTGCCCTTCAGCGCGGCGCCGCGCAAATGGGGCCCGATCCGCATGCGCCGCGAGCAGGTGGTGGTTTCCGGCGCCATCGGCAGGTTGCAGATCGATACCCGCGCCCAGGGCGAAGTGCAGCGCCTGTCCGGCGGCAACCAGCAGAAGGTGACCATCGCTCGCTGGATCGCCGCCAACGCTCGCACCATCCTTTGCTTCGACGCGACGCGCGGCATCGATGTCGGCACCAAGCAGGAGATCTACAAGCTGCTGCGCGAGCTCGCCGGCCAGGGTAAGTCGGTGCTGTTCTACACATCCGAGATGGAAGAGGTGCAGCGTGTCTGCGACCGCGTCATCGTCATCTTCGGCGGCCGCGTCGTCGACACTTTCCCGGTCGAAGAAGCCGACGAAGCGGCATTGATGCGGGCCGCCTACGGCCTGCCGCGCGGCGCCAGGGCGGATGTCGGCATCCTTGCCGAGGTCAAACCCGGTTCCAGCGCCGAGGCCGCGTCATGAGCCGCTTCTTGCGAAACCAAGGCTGGGTGGCAGGCCTGTTCGCCCTGCTGATCTTTGTCTTCGTCGTCACCAAGCTGATCCAGCCGGGCTATGGCAGCGGCGACTTCGGTTCCCTGGCGCGGGCGGTTCTGCCTTACGCCTTTGCCGTCGCGGCCCAGACCGTCGTCGTCATCGCCGGCGGCATCGATCTGTCGGTCGCCGCCATGATGGCGCTGACCAGCGTGACCGCTGCCTCGATGATGAACGGCGCCAGCGAGGAATATGCATTGTTCGTCGTGCCCTTTGTGCTGGCCATGGGGCTGGTGCTCGGCGCGCTGAACGGCGTGCTTATCGTCGTCACGCGGGTGCCCGACATTGTCGTCACCTTGGCCATGCTGTTCGTGCTGCAGGGCGCGGCGCTGCTGGTGCTTGGTGCTCCCGGCGGCGCCGCCGCCGAGTGGCTGAAGGCCAGCGTCATCGGCACCGCGCCCATCCCCGGCCTGCCGGACTGGGCCGACGCCTGGGTGCCGAAAGCCCTGGTGCTGCTCGTCGTCTGCCTCTGCATCGTGTGGATTCCGCTCAGGCGCTCGCGGCTTGGCCTCTCCATCTATGCCATCGGCAGCGACGAACTCGCCGCCTTTCGCAGCGGCGTGCCGGTGGCGCGCACCAGGATCGTCGCCTATGCGCTCTCCGGCCTGTTCGCCGCGATGGGCGGATTGTCTCTCACCATCAGCACCGGCATTGGCGCGCCCATTCCCGGGCCTTATCTGCTCGCCAGCGTCGCCGCCGTCGTGCTGGGCGGCGTCGCGCTCGGCGGCGGCAAGGGCGGCCTGCTCGGGCCGATCATCGCCGTCTTCGTGCTGCGGCTGGTGCGCACCGATCTGACGCTTCTGGCCATCGATCCGAACGTTACCGCCATCATCGAAGGCGCGATCATGGTCGCGGTCGTGATGTTCGGCGCCTTCATCACCATCCGCGGCCGTCCGGTGGGAGCAACGCCATGACTGACATCGCGACCATGCCCCAGCCGGTCTCGTTCGGCCGCCGCTTGAAGCGCTTCATGGCGGACCGGCCGCTCATCCCGCTGATCATCCTTTTGATCGTCCTCGTGGCGATCCTGCAGGTCCTGCGTCCGGGCATCGTCAACGAGCGCTGGATCGCCAACACGGCGAAATTCGCCATCCCGCTGGCGATCCTCGCCGGCTGCCAGACCATGACCATGCTGACCGGCGGCATCGACCTTTCGGTCGGCACCGTGGCGACGATGAGCGCCTTCATCATGGCGACGCAAATCGTCAACCAGGATCCGGCGGTGGCTTTCCTGCTGGCCATGCTGCCCGCCGTGCTGATCGGCCTCGTCAACGGCATCGGCGTCGGCGTGTTTCGGGTGCATCCGCTGATCATGACGCTGGGCACCAGCCTGATAGGCACCGGTTTCCTGCAGGTCTACCAGCGCACCGTCATCGCGTCCGGCGCCAGGATTCCCGATTTCCTCAACTGGCTGGGCACCGGCCTCACCTACGGCTTTCCCAACGCGCTCTTCCTGTTCGTGCCGGTGGCGGTGCTGATCGTCTTTATGCTGAACCGCACCGGCTTCGGCCGCCTGCTCTATGCCGTCGGCGATAACGAACGCGCCGCGCGCCTGTCAGGCGTCCGCTACTGGCAGGTGATCACGGCGCTCTATGTCCTCTCCAGCCTGCTCGCCGGCATCACCGGCCTGCTCTATATAGGCCTGATCAAGGCGCCCTCGCTGTCGCTCGCCGAGCCGCTGGTGCTGCCTTCGGTGGCGGCAGCCGTCATCGGCGGCACCTCGATCTTCGGCGGTCGCGGCGGCTACACCGGCACCATCGTCGGCGCGCTGATCCTGACGGTGCTGACGACGCTGCTCACCATCCTGCAGATGCCCGAAGGCGGCCGCCGCATTTTGTTCGGTTTCATCGTGCTGTTCGTGACGGCGGCGTATTTGAGGATCATCGAGGATCGGTAGTATTTGAGCTAAGGCATGTCGCGCAAAAGTGTGCAGCGGTTTTGCGGCAACGACATGCACAAAATAAGCGGCTCATCCCTGTCGCATCGGAGAGGCACCCTTATGGCCGAGCGTTCGCGTGCTGCTGCAAACAGTCCCGCCGACGATGACCCTCGTCTTGCGTTCATCTATCAGGAGGCGGTGAGAGGTCTCACCCATCAGCAGACCGTGGTGGAGAACATGAGCACCCGCGCCGGCAGCCTGATCTTCGCCACAGCATTCGCGAACTCGCTGCTCGGCGGCGCGGCCCTTTCCGACGGGCTCGGGCTTTGGGAATGGATTGCGGTGTCGCTGCTGTTCAGCATCGGCGGGCTCATCGTCTTCATGCTTTGGCCTTACCACCAATACTCATTCCGCTTCGATCCGGAAGAACTGCTGCATCAATATGTCGATGGCGACGGGCCGGCATCGATGTCGGCGATGCACCGCGCCCTTGCTCTTCGCATCAAGGCGGACATGGCCGCCAACTTGCGAATCATCCAGCGCCTGCGGGTGGCTCTGCAGATCGCGCTGCTCTTTCTGTTGCTCGACATTCTGGCATGGCTCTTGGCGATCGCGGGCGTCTGAGCCAAAACCGCGCTGTAGCCTTATGCGGGACCAGTGCAGAAAGACCCGGAGTAGAACGTTTCGATGCCGGCGACGGCGACACGCATGGTTTACTCGGCAGCCTGCACACGGCGGGCGTCGATGATCGCCCTGATCTCCGAGCGGCATGAGCCGCAATTGGTGCCCGCGCGCAGTGTCGAGCCGATCGCTTCGAGGCTGTCGCATCCCGCGGCGACCGCCGAAGCGAGCTGGTTGGCGCCGACATGGAAGCAGGCGCACACGACGCGCCCGATCGCAGGCATGGGCACTGGCGAGCGACCGGACAGAAGCGCGTGCCGGTCTGTAGCCGAGAGCGGCTGGCGCGTGGCGAGCAGCGACACCAGCCAGTCCCGCATGGGCAACTGGTCCGGAGCGGCGACCAGCAGGGCTTCGGCCATGGCGCCGCCTTCGTCGATGGCGGCTGCGCGATAGGCGAGCCCGCGACGGTCGGTGTATTCCAGGAGCTGATCCCGTCGCTGCGCGCCGAGCAGCTTGCGCGCCAGGAGAATGCCCTGGTCCGGCGGCTCGGTTCCGGTGAGCTCGTAAATCCATCCGCCCTCGACAGCATGCCGGCTCCAGTGAACGAAACCGGTCGGCCTGAGATCGCGCCGCGTGATGAGCACACCCGCCCAGCCAGCCTCTTCCCGCGCGATCCTGGCGGGGACATGCTTGAGCTCCGGCTGGCCGGAATGCGGATCGGTGACCGGCGAGGACAAGAGGCCGGCTGCTGCCCTGGCCGCGAACTGGCCGCTCCAATGCATGGGCATGAAGGCTTGGCCGCGCCGCTGTGCGTCGGCCACGCGCACCCTGGCGCGGACGAAGCCGAAGCGGGTTGAAAGATGAGCGAGGTCGCCATCCTTGAGCTGATGCGCCGCCGCGTCCGCCGGATGGAGGTCGACTGCGGGCTCCGGCGCGTTCGCCATCAAACGCGGCACGTTTCCGGTGCGCGTCATAGTGTGCCACTGGTCGCGCAGCCGGCCGGTGTTCAAGGCAAGCGGATAGTCCGCGTCGACCGTGAAGGCCGTCGCCTCCTGCCGCACCGGCACGAAACGCGCGCGGCCGTCTTGTGTCGGGAAACGGCCATCGGAGAAAAGTCTCGTCTGGTGGCCGCCTCGCTCCGACGCGGGCCAATGGCGCGGCACGAAGGCGGAATAATCTTCATCGCTGAGATCAGCCACACCGCCAAGGTCGAACAGACGCTTGCCGTCGTTCTCGAAGGCGGAGAGCGCTGCATGCTCGCGGAAGATCGCGGCCGGCGTCCGGTAGGCGAAGGCCTCGCCAAAGCCCATGCGCGCGGCGACCTCGCAGATGATACGCCAGTCGGCTTTCGCCTCGCCGGGCGGCGGCAGGAACGGCCGCTGGCGCGAGAGGCGCCGTTCCGAATTGGTGACGGTGCCGTCCTTCTCACCCCAGGCGGCGGCCGGCAGCAGCACGTCGGCATAGCGCGTGGTGTCGGTGCGGGTCACGTCGGAGACCGCGACGAAATCGCATTTGGACAACGCAGCGCGCACGCGCGAAGCGTCGGGCATCGAGACGGCGGGATTGGTGCCCATGACCCACAAGGCCTTGACGCGGCCGTCCGCGACCGCCTGGAACATGTCCACGGCTTTCAAGCCGCCGCGCCGCGCGACGTTCGGCGCATTCCAGAAGCGGGAAACCCGGTCGATATTGGCCTCGTCTCCGAAATCCATGTGCGCGGCGAGCTGGTTGGCAAGCCCTCCGACCTCGCGCCCGCCCATGGCGTTCGGCTGTCCGGTGACCGAGAACGGCCCCATGCCGGGCCTGCCGATGCGGCCGGTGGCGAGATGGCAGTTGATTATGGCGTTGACCTTGTCGGTCCCGTGCGCCGACTGGTTGACGCCTTGGCTGTAGACGGTCACCGCTCGCTCGGTCTCGACGAAGAGATCATAGAAGGCCTGGACGTCGGCTGCCGCCAGCCCGCAGCCCTTTGCCACGCGCGCGACCGACGGCGCATCGGCACCGGCCAAGGAAGCTGCGGCATCAAAGCCCGAGGTACTCTCGCGGATGAAATCGGCATCGATCTTTCCGGCCTGCATGAGATGCGCAAGCAGCCCGTTGAACAGCAGCACATCCGTGCCCGGATCGAGCGCCAGATGCAGGTCGCATTCGTCGGCGGTTGCGGTGCGGCGCGGGTCGATGACGACGATCCTGGTTCCGCGTTCCTTTCGCGCCGCGAGCATGCGCTGATAGAGCACCGGATGGCACCATGCGGTGTTGGAGCCGGTGAGCACGATGAGGTCGGCGCACTCGAAATCCTCATAGACACCGGGAACGAGGTCCTCGCCGAAAGCGCGGCGATGGCCGGCGACGGACGAGGCCATGCAGAGCCGCGAATTGGTGTCGATATTGGCCGAGCCGATGAAGCCCTTCATCAGCTTGTTGGCGACGTAATAGTCCTCGGTGAGCAACTGGCCGGAGACATAGAAGGCGACAGAGTCCGGGCCGTGCTCGGCGACAGCCTGCGAGAATTTCGCGGCCACGAGGTCGAGCGCTTCGTCCCAGCTCGCCGGCTTGCCGAGAATTTCCGGCCGCAGCAAACGGCCTCCGAGGCCAAGCGTCTCGCCGAGAGCCGAACCCTTCGAGCAGAGCTTGCCGAAATTGGCCGGATGATCGGGGTCGCCGCGGACGGTCGTCGTGCCGTCCGCGGCGACTTCGGCGAGCACGCCGCAGCCCACCCCGCAATAGGGGCAGGTGGTCCTCACCTCGCGTGCTTCTTGCATGCCTCAGGCCGCTTTCGAGGACAGCGCTTCGAGCGCGATGAACAACCGTTCGCCCTCGACCTTGACCGGGATAGTCCGGACCGAGCCTTCGTCGGCGCCAAGCGCCTTGCCTGTCTCCAGCGAGATCACCCAATTGTGCAGCGGGCAAGTCACGGCAGCGCCATGGACGATGCCCTGGCTGAGCGGCCCGCCCTTGTGCGGGCAGTGGTCGTCGATGGCAAACACCTTGTCGTCTGCCGTGCGAAAGACGGCGACCTTGCCTTGCGGTGTCGCAACGCAACGCGCACCGCGCGGCGGAATATCGGTGATGGAGCCGATGGCGATCCAGTTCATATTGGTCACTCCGCCGCCTCCGCGAACCCGACCGACGCCATCGGCCTGAACTCATGCTTGTCCTTGCCGGAGACGCGCTCCGACCACGGATCGACCTGCGCGAATTTTTGGCTGAAGACGAAGCGGTCGAAGAGCGTCCTGCGGCGCTCGGCATCGTCCAGGATCTGCTTCTTGATCTCGGCGGTGCCGATCCGCTTGGCCCATTTGTAGATGCGCTCCAGATAGCGGGCCTGCTCGCGATACATCTGGACGAGCGCCACGATCGCCTCCAGCGCCTCGTCCTCGGTCTTCACCAGCCCCAGCACTTCCGTGCCCTTGATGTCGAGGCCGGCGGCGCCCGCGAAGTGGATCTCGTAGCCAGAGTCGACGCACACCACGCCGACATCCTTGCAGGTCGCTTCCGCGCAGTTGCGCGGGCATCCCGACACCGCCATCTTCACCTTGGCCGGCGTCCAGGAGCCCCACATGAACTTCTCGATACGGATGCCGAGCCCGGTCGAATCCTGCGTGCCGAAGCGGCACCAGTCCGAGCCGACGCAGGTCTTCACCGTGCGCAGGCCCTTGGCATAAGCATGGCCGGAGACGAAGCCCGCCTTGCCGAGATCGGCCCATACCGCCGGCAGGTCTTCCTTGCGGATGCCAAGCATGTCGATGCGCTGGCCGCCCGTCACCTTGACCATCGGGATATCGAACTTGTCGACCACGTCGGCGATGGCGCGCAATTCGCCGGCGCTGGTGACCCCGCCCCACATGCGCGGCACCACTGAATAGGTGCCGTCCTTCTGGATGTTGGCGTGCACGCGCTCGTTGATGAAGCGCGACTGGTAGTCGTCGGCATATTGGTCCGGCCAGTCGCAGACGAGATAGTAGTTGAGCGCCGGCCGGCACTTGGCGCAGCCGCAGGAGGTCTTCCACTCCAGCTCCTGCATGACAGCGGGGATCGTCTTCAGGCCCTTTGCCTTGATCAGGCGCCGCACGTCGTCATGGCCAAGGCTCGTGCAGCTGCACATGGGCTGCACCGCTGCCGGATTGTAGGCGTCACCCAGCGTGAGCTTAAGCAGCTGCTCGACGAGACCCGTGCACGAGCCGCACGAGGCCGAGGCCTTGGTGTGGGCGCGCACGTCGTCGAGGCCGGTCAGCCCCTTGGCCGTGATCGCGCCGGTGATCTTGCCTTTGCAGACGCCGTTGCAGCCGCAGATTTCCGCATCATCCGCCAGTGCCGCAACGGCCGCCAAAGGGTCCGAGGAAACGCCCCCCTGGAACGCCTGGCCGAAGATCAGCGTGTCGCGCATCTCCGAGATGTCGGTCGCCTTCTTCTTGAGGTCGTTGAACCACGCGCCGTCGGCCGTCTCGCCGAACAAGACGGTGCCGATGATGCGGTTGTCCTGCAGCACCACACGCTTGTAGATGCCGGCCGACGCGTCGCGCAGGATGATCTCCTCGCGGTCGTCGCCGTCGGCGAAGTCGCCCAGCGAATAAAGGTCGATGCCGGTGACCTTGAGCTTGGTCGGCGTATCGGAGTGGACGAAGCGCCTGTCCTCACTGTCCGTCAGTTTGGCTGCCGCCACCCGTGCCATCTCGTAGAGAGGCGCGACCAGCCCGTAGACATGGCCGCCGACCTCGGCGCATTCGCCGAGCGCCATGATGGCGGGATCGGAAGTCCGCATGCGGTCGTCGACGACGATGCCGCGACTGACCTCGAGCCCAGCCTCCTTGGCTAAAGCGGTGCTCGGCCGGATGCCGACCGCCATCACCACCAGCGTCGCCGGAATGATCGTGCCGTCCATAAGCTCGACACCCTCGACCTTGCCGTTGCCGACAATGGCCTTGGTGTTGGCCTTGGTCATGACCTTGATGCCGCGCGCCTCGACGGCTTTCTGCAAAAGGTAGCCGGCGGCGGGATCGAGCTGGCGTTCCATCAGCGTCGGCATGACGTGCAGCACGGTGACGTCCATGCCGCGCTCTTTCAGGCCGGCCGCGGCTTCTAGGCCGAGCAGGCCGCCGCCGATGACGACCGCTTTGGCGCGCGACTGCGCGGCAAGCAGCATGGCGTTGACGTCGTCGAGATCGCGGTAGCTGAGCACGCCGGGCAATTCCTTGCCCGGAACCGGAATGATGAAGGGAACCGAGCCGGTGGCGATGACCAGCCTGTCGTAGCTCTCGGTGACGCCGTGGTCCGAGGTGACGGTCTTGGCCTCCCTGTCGATGGCGACGATCCGGTGACCCTTGTAGAGGGTGATGCCGTGCTTGATGTACCAGCCGTCGCCATGGATGACGATTTCCTCGAACGCCTTCTCGCCCGAAAGCACCGGCGACAGCATGATGCGGTCGTAGTTCACGCGCGGTTCGGCGTTGAAGATGGTCACGGCGTAGCGGTCAGGCGCGGCTTCCAGCAGGTGCTCCAGCATCCTGCCCGGCGCCATGCCGTTGCCGATGATGACGAGTTTCTCGGTCATGTCGCTCTGCTCCGATCTATTCGGCGGCGTAGGAAAGGGATGCGTTGTTGACGGCGGCGGCGCGCTCCATCCGGCGGATGGTGACGTGCATCCAGACCAGGCAGGAGACGACGATGAGGAAGAGCAGCATGAAGCAGCTCGACCAGACTCCGGTGAGATCGTTCAGCGCGCCGAAGGCGATCGGCAGGATGAAGCCGCCGAGCCCGCCGATCATGCCGACCACGCCGCCGACCGCGCCGACGCTCTGCGGATAGTAGGCGGGGATGTGCTTGTAGACGGCCGCTTTGCCGAGGCTCATGAAGAAGCCGAGCACGCAGGCGACGGCGATGAAGGCGAGCGGGCCGATCTCGAAATGGAAGGGGATCGGCCCGCTGATGCCGCGCACGACATAGTCTGCCGAGGGGAGAGACAGAACGAGTGTCGCGACGGCACAGACGCTGAAGGTCCAGTAGAGCACGGTGCGGGCGCCGATGCGGTCGGAAAGCACGCCGCCATAGGCGCGGAAGATGCTGGCGGGGATCGAATAGGCGGCGCCGATCATGCCGGCGGTGGCGATGCCGAAACCGTAGACGCCGATCAGGTAGCGCGGCAGCCAGAGCGACAGCGCCACGAACGCGCCGAAGGAGAAGAAATAATAGAACGCGAAGCGCCAGACCCGCAGGTTCTTCAGCGGCGCGAATTCCTGCCAGAAGCTTCTTGCCGGCGCCGCCTTGCCGGCGCGGCGCTCGCGGATGACCGGATCGTCGCCGGTGGTGAACCAGAAGATGGCGGCCATGACGACCAGCGCCGCGGCCCAGATCAACGCCACCGACTGCCAGCCCCAGGCGAGCAGCACGAAGGGCGCAAGGAACTTGGTGACAGCGGCGCCGACATTGCCGACGCCGAAAATGCCGAGCGCGGTGCCTTGTTTTCCAGCCGGGAAGAAGCGCGAGACATAGGCGACGCCGACGGCAAAGGAGCCGCCGGCAAGGCCGACGCCGAGGGCCGCAAGCAGCATCTGACCGTAGGTGTGGGCGAAAGCGAGCAGGAAGGTCGCGATCGCCGCGGCGAGCATGGTCGCTGTATAGACCAGGCGTCCGCCATAGCGGTCGGTCCAGACGCCGAGCACCATGCGCACGAGCGAGCCCGTCAGGATCGGCGTGCCGACGAGCAGGCCGAACTCGGTCTCGTTCAGGCCGAGTTCCTGTTTGATGCGCACGCCGATGATGGAAAAGATCGTCCACACCGCAAAGCACACGGTGAAGGCGATGGTGGACATCACGAGCGCCTGCCTTGAAGCACTGTCCTGGCTGGGCGCGGCTGGGAGGTTTGCGGTCATCTTGAGCTCCGGTTTGCGGCGTGGGAGGCGCCGCTCGTTGTGTTGATCAGAGGCGTGGCATCGGTCAGCGGGGCGAGGCCGGGACTTGCGCACTCACTTGCGGGCTTTTGCCTTCGGTTTGGTGATTGGCTGGAAACAGCAGGAGCGCCGCGGTGAACAGCGCCGCCGTCAGCGCGCTGCTCGCCAGGAAATCGCGGCGGGTGAAATCCCTGAGCAATGTCGTTGCGATCCGTTTGGTCATCGTCGTCTCCGGTCCAAAACGAAAAAAGCCGCCGTCCAAGCCTCGCGCGTCCGTACATCCGGGATCGCGCATTGACCTGAGCGGCAGCTTTGCCTGTGGCGCCCGCCATTGGACGCCTGTTCCATTGCCCGCGAACGGGCTCGATTATTTCAAAGCACGAAGCGTGCCAGTTTCGCTCGAAAGCGGAATTTCAAGGAAAATCAATGACGTGGAAGCTTTGCCCTTCGACCGCGCCGAGCGGCGACGCGGTCAAACATTGATCAATGGCACCAGCATTGCGCATAAATTTTGTGCAATGCACAAGAATGGCGCGAAAATGATCAGGCGCGCCGCTGGCCGGCAATATAGGCGTCTATCCGGTCCGGATCGAAGATCTGGCCGTCGAAAAATCCGTCGGGGCCAAGGACCAGGCTTGCCCCCGCTGAGCCGACCGGCGTTGCCATCCTCAGCGCGCCTTCCACCTTGGCATTGGCGCCTGGCAAGGCGACGCCAAGCGGCCTCAACGCCGCGCGGTAGAGGTCGGGCCGATAGCAGTCGCGGGCGATGGCGAGGTTTTGCGGCGTATGCGGCAACTGCCCCCAACGCACCATCTGCGTGTAGAACCAGAGCGCATGGCTCTTCCAGGGAAAGTTGGCCGCCTTGTCGAAGGGCAGGAAGAAATCCTCGACGCGCCGGGCCGCGCCCCCGCCAAGTTGAAGCTGCCCGGTCAGGGCCGGCATCTGGATCGCCTCCGGCTGGCCGAGAAAGTCGGGCCTCGCCATCAGCGCCGCCAGCTCGCCGCGGTGTGCCAGATCCTGGCACCAGCGGGCGGAATGATGCAGAGCCCTCAGCAGCGCTGCCAGCGCGTCCGGGTTCTGTTCGGCCCACAACTTGCGCACCCCGATCACCTTTTCCGGACTGTTGCGCCACAGCAGCGCCTTCACGGTGACGATGTGGCCGGTGCCCGCCGCGACGGCGGCGCTGTTCCAGGGCTCGCCGACGCAATAGCCGTCGATGCGGCCGGCGGCCAATGCATCGGCCATGAAGGGCGGCGGCACGATGACGATCTCGATATCGCGGTCGGGATCGACGCCGCAGGCGGCGAGCCAGTAGCGCAGCTCATAATTGTGCCCGGAATGCGGATGCACGACGGCGAAACGCAGCGGTTCGCGGCCGGCGGCCGCCCGCTCGCGGATCAGTGCGCCGAGCGCTGCTCCGGCGCGCGCCGGATCGAGGTCAGGTGCTGCGCCATGCGCCGCCATGCCTTGCCACACCGCATTGGAAACAGTGATGCAATTGCCGCCGAGCCCGAGCGAGAACGGCACGATGGTCTCGGAAGCAAGCGGCGTGAGGCCGAGGCTGCAGGCGAGCGGCATCGGCCCGAGCATATGGGCGACATCGAAGTGGCCGATGGCGATGCGGTCGCGGATATTGGCCCAGGAGGTCTCGCGATGCAGCTTGAGCTCGATGCCCTCGCGCGCGGCAAAGCCCATCTCGCCGGCTGCGACCAGGACGGCGCTGTCGAAGAGCGGCATGAAGCCGGCGGTGATCTGATGCGCTGCCGACATGCTCATTCGCCCTCCAGCGGTCCCAGCAATCCCGCCGCCGTCACCAGGCTCTGGGCGATGTCGGCGATCTTGCGGTTCTGGTTCATGGCGGTCTTGCGCAGCAGCGCATAGGCCGCCTCCTCGCTTAAGCCCCGCGACTTCATCAATATGCCCTTGGCCCGGTCGATGACCTTGCGGTTCTCGAGCTCGCTGCGCGCCTCCTCCAGTTCGCGCGCCATGCGCGAGAAAGCATTGAAGCGGCTGATCGCCATGTCGAGGATCGGCTTGATGCGTTCCTTCTTCAGCCCGTCGACCACATAGGCGGATACACCGGCATCGACGGCTGCTTCGATCGAGGCCTGGTCGGAGCGGTCGACGAACATCGCGATCGGCCGCTTCACCACGCGCGACAGCTGGAACATGTTCTCCAGCATGTCGCGGTTGGGATTTTCGAGATCGATGACGATGACGTCCGGCTCGATCTCGGCGATGCGCCGGGCGATGCCGGCGACGTCATGGACGACCGTGACATGGCGATGGCCGGCGTCCCGCAATCCGGCCTCGATGATCGAGGCACGGATGCGGTTCTCGTCGATAACAAGGATGGTCAACGAACCGGCGGACATGCGCCTATTGTGCAGGCCGGGCGGAATTGTGCAATGCGGCAATCGACTGGGGTGGATCGCAACCGCCCCCAATGAATGAACTGCTGCGCTATCGCGCCCAACCCTGTGTTGCGGCCAAGGGAGGTTGGCCGCCTTTCTCACTCCTCTCTGAAGGCGTGAGCAAAACTGTCGGCTACCGGCTGGAAGAGATACTCGAGCATGGTTCGCTTGCCTGTAACAACGGAGACCTCCACCGGCATTCCCGGATATAGCTTCACTTGCGGAAGCTTCTTAAGCTCATCGGCGCCCACCTCGACGGTCCCCCGGAAAAAAGTCGCGCCGCTGCGCTCGTCGATCTCTGCGTCGGCCGAAACCCGGGTAAGGGCGCCCTTCACCGTGGGCGTGGTTCTCTGCTTATAGGCGACCAGCCGCACCGTCGCCGGCAGACCTGGGCGAACGACATCGATATCCAGGGGCTGAAGCTTGACATCCAGCACCATCTTGTCCTGATCGGGAACGAGATCGAGAATAATCCCGCCGGGAGGTACAACTCCGCCCGGCGTGAAATATCGAAGGTTCATCACCGCCCCATCTTCCGGCGCAACGACATCGCGGCGCGCCGCGCGCGCGTCGGTCTTCTGAAGCGCCTTTTCGAGCTCGGAGCGTTTGGTCTGGATGTCACGAAGGTCCTCAGCCGCCTTCTTGATGTACGAAAGCCGGCCATTGTCGATCTGCGCATTGGCCTCGGCGATCTGCTGCCGCAGGCTTTCTATGTTCCCACGGTTCGACTCAGCCTCGCCTTGTGCTGCGATGATCTGCCGTTCGAGCTGGAGCACGCGGGACTTCACCCCATAGCCTTTCTTGAGAAGCGTGCGGGCGTCGGCCAACTCTTCCCGCAAAGACGGCAACTGGATCTCGAAGGCCGCAACTCTCGCAGCGAGGGCCGACATCTGGGCATGATACTGGGCGATCCGCTGCTGCCAGACCTCGACCTCCGAAGCCTGAACCTTGGCCTGGTCGCGGAAAATGCGCTCCTGACCGGCAAGGGCCTCGGCGACGGTCGGTTCGCTTCGCCGGGCCGACAGGTCTGCCGGGAATGGAATCGTGCTCAGGCCGTCGCGCTGCGCGATCAGGCGGGCTTCGCCGGCGAGCGCCGCATCGAGTTCACCGCGCACGGCATCGCGGTCGGATTCCGCGTCGAGCCCGTCGAGGCGGACCAGTATCTGGCCCTGCCTGACCTGGTCTCCTTCCCGGACCAGGATTTCCCGGATGATGCCGCCTTCCAGGTGCTGTACGGTCTTGCGGTTGCTGTCGACCTTCACCACCCCGGGCGCGACCGCCGCGCTCGTCAGCGGCGCGGTGGCTGCCCAGAGGCCGAAGCCGCCGAACAGCAGGCCGATGACGGTCAGGCCGCCGAAGACATGGGCGCTCACCGCCGGCCAGGCGGTCGGTGGCGGCGGCATTTCCAACGACAAGGTGGCTTCCGTCACGATCCGGTCCTTTCGGAGCTCACGACCCGAACCTGCGGCGAGGCGGACTGCTGCTCGGGACGGCGCAGTTGCGCAAGCACGCCGTCGCGCGGGCCGAACATCTGCGACTGGCCTTCGTTTAGCACCAGGACGCAATCGACGTTCACCATCAGCGACGGGCGGTGGGCGACGATCACCACGGTCGAACCTGCCTCCTTCATCGCGGCAATCGCCTGGTTCAGGGCTTCCTCGCCGACGGCATCGAGATTGGAGTTCGGCTCGTCCAGCACCAGCAGCGCCGGACGGCGATAGAGCGCCCTGGCAAGCCCTATGCGCTGGCGCTGCCCCCCGGAGAGCACCGAACCCTGCTCGCCTATCTCGGAATCATAGCCATTTGGGAGCCTGAGGATCATCTCGTGCACGCCCGCCATCCGGGCGGCGGCCACGATCTCGGCCGGATCGCCTTGCTCCATGCGGGCGATGTTCTCGCGGACGGTTCCGGGAAAGAGTTCGACGTCCTGGGGGAGATAGCCCACATAGGAGCCGAAATCGGCGCGGTTCCAGGCAAACACGTCGACACTGTCGAGCCGAACCCGCCCCTGCTGTGGCGAAAGCATGCCGACGATCAGGCGGGCAAGCGTCGACTTGCCGGCGGCCGACGGCCCGATCACCGCAAGCACCTGGCCCGGCGGCACGGCGAAGGAGAGGTTCCTGAGCACGGGCTCCTTTGCGCCAGCCGGCATATATGTGACGGCGTCGACCGAGAGCTGTCCCTGGGGACGCGGCAATTCCATCCCCGGCGGGCGCAGCGACGGAGTCTCGAACAGCCGGTCCAGCCGGCGCCAGGCCTCGCGCGCGGCGGTGGTCTGCTTCCAGGTGGCGATAGCCTGCTCAACCGGCGCGAGCGCGCGCGACATGATGATCGACGCCGCGATCATGGCGCCGGGCGAGACTTCGTGGCGCAGCGACAGCCAGGCGCCGAGCCCCAGCACCGCGACCTGCAGGAACATCCGGAACGGCTTGGTGAATGCATTGATCAGGCCGGCCCAGTCGCTGGCGGTTGTCTGCAGCGCGAGCACGGACGCATTGGCCGCGTCCCAACGTCGGGCGAGCACCCCGCCCATGCCCATCCCGTCGATGACTTCGGCATTGCGGAAACCGGCATCCGCCGCTTGGTAGGCGCGCGCGGAAGCGGCGTTGGCCTGCTTGAGCGTGTTGGCCGTCAGCGCGTTGTTGGCAAGGGCGAGGCCGAACAAGATGATCGCGCCGCCCAGCGCCAGAAGTCCGAGCAGGGGATGCAGCAGGAAGACGAAGCCGAGATAGAGCGGCATCCATGGCGCGTCGAACAGCGCCATGATGCCGCCGCCGCCAAGATAGCCGCGCAGCGTGGCGAGGTCGCGCAGCGCCTCGGTGCGGTAGGATGAGCCGCGCAACGCGTTCTCAAGCCCGCGGCCCAGCACCTGCGGCGACAGCACGCGGTCGATCCAGGTGCCGAGCTGCACCAGCAACCGGGAGCGGAAGAATTCGAGCGCGCCCATTGCAGCCAGCGCCGCCGTCGTAATCAGCGTCAGATAGACGAGCGTTTCCACGCTGCGTCCCGTCAGCACGCGATCATAGACCTGCAGCATGTAGATCGAGGTCGAGAGCACGAGCAGGTTGATGACGAAGCTGAACCCCGCCACCGCGGCGAAACCGCCGCGGCAGCGGGAGAGAGCAAGCTTTAGGGGAGAGAGGCCTTGCATCATCTTATCTGCCGCCCTCTGTCACTTTTCATGGTTGTCAGGCGCTCAGGTTGAAGTCGTTGGCAGTGAGCGTGGATACCCCCATCAGATGGATTTCAATGATGTGGGCTCCGCCCGCCACACTCTCGGCCGAGGTTCCGGTATTGGCATAAACGATCGTGTTGCCACTCCCGTCGCTCTGCCAGGCAACGGTATGAGCGGCCAGATTTCCACCCGAGACCGTGCCGGTTGCCGTTAGGCCAAGGGCGCTCGCAAAGTCGATGAAGTCGTGACCCGTTGCCGCCGTCCCGTGCTGGAAATCGAGAATGGTGTCGAAGGCAGAGTGCGTTGAATCGCCTACCGCTTCGAATCTGAAATGATCATCCCCGGCTCCGCCGCTCAACCAGTCGGCGCCGCCAAGGCCCTTGATCGTATCGTTGCCGCTTCCGCCGAAGATGTAGTCGACGCCGCTGGAGCCTGTCAGCCCGTCGGCGCCGGCACGACCGTCCGCGATGTTGGGGTTCGTGCTGCTGAGAACGATTCCGTCATCCCCGCTTCCGCCGCTGCTGCCGTTGCCGATCCAGACATTGAAAGTTAGCGGCGACGAGGAAGCGGCATGGTTGTCGGTCGCGGTGACTGTGAGCGTCCCGTTCAGTGTCTGCCCTGTAGGCACGTTGACAATCAGCGAGCCGTTGCTGGCAACGGAGACCGAGCCATTGCTGTTGAGGCCGGGCGTGAAAGTGCTCGTGAATGTGACGGTGTCCTGAGCATCGGGATCGGTCGAAACAAACGAGCCTAGGCTCGGAGCCTGTCCATCCGCCGATGGCGCCGAGCTTGGGACGAAAACCGGGGCGCTCGGCGCATGGTTGGTCACAGGCTCGTCGGCACCGTTCACCGTGATGTCGATGACGTGGTCCGTGCCATCTACCGACGTTACATGGATCTGATCATGCGGATGATCCGCGGAGTTCAGAGCCTGAACGTTGGCGGCGCCATTGTTGAGCGTATAAACCCAGTTGCCGGCGGCATCGATGGTCAATGACCCGTATGTGCCCGCGATCGGATTGCTGCCGTTGTGCACCTGGAACGAACTCTGCCCTGCGTCAGGGTCGTTGACGGTCAGAGCACCGTTTACGGTCAGCACGGCGTCCTCGGTCACCGAACCGCTGCTGTTGCCGGTAATCGAGGCGGCGTCGTTGGTGCCGGTGATGTTGACGACGATGTCGTGGTGAGCGGTGCCGTCGGCCGACCACACCGTCAGCGTGTCGGTCGCCGGCTCGCCGCCGTTGAGCGCCTGGGTGGCGGCGCGGCTGTCGTCGAGCGCATAGGTCCAGGCGCCCGAGTTCGCGTCGAAGCTGAAGGTGCCGTAGGTGCCGTTGAGGCTCGCCGGCGTCTGGAAGTGCGCCTGGCCGGCGTCGACATCGCTCACCAGAAGCTTGCCCGAGGCGGAGGGATCGCCCGCCGTGCCGTTGTTCACCCCGCCGGCCTCGCTCACCGCCCGGTCGTCGGTGACCGAAGCGTCGACCACGATCGAGGCGGCGTCGTTGGTGCCGGTGATGTTGACGACGATGTCGTGGTGAGCGGTGCCGTCGGCCGACCACACCGT